>NZ_JASGBI010000001.1:0-280000 GCF_030053425.1 Lysobacter stagni
CATCCGCTCCCTCCGCGATCCGCCGCTACGCGGCGGTCCCCTGTGCTCCTCGCGGCGCGGGGGCACGCCGCCCAAACTCGCTACGCTGCGCTCCGCTCAGACATGGGCGGCTCTTCGGCCCCCGCACCACTGCGGTGCTCGGCTCGCTCCGAAGTCGCAAGATCAACGGCAACAGCACAGCGACGGCAACGGCAACGGCAACGGCAACCGCAACCGCAACCGCAACCGCAACCGCAACCGCAACAACAACAACAACAACAAAAAACAAACACAACAACGGCAACGGCAACAGCCGACGAGCTCGCTCCCTCAGCGATCCACCCTCGCCGCCCACGCACGGATCACCTTCGCCATCTCCCGCACGCCATCGCTCAACGCAGCGGGCCCCGGCTGCAGGATGATCGGCGACTTGATTTCGTGCAGCTCACCATCGCGCACGGCCGGGATGACGCCCCAACCGGGACGTGCGGCGACCTTCTCCGGACGGAACTTCTTCCCGCACCAGGACCCCAGAATGATGTCCGGTGCACGGCGCACGACCTCATCGGGGTCTTCCAGGATGCGCTGCTTCGCCAGCGATTCGGCCGCGCGCTCGGGGAACACGTCATCGCCGCCGGCGATGCGCACCAGCTCGGCCACCCACTGGATGCCGCTGATCAGCGGCTCGTCCCATTCCTCGAAGTACACCTTCGGTCGACGCGACAGCGCTGCCGCCTCGCGTGCGATGTCGTCCAGCCCGCGCTGCAACTGGTCGGCATAGGCATCCGCACGCGCGCCCGCGCCGACCAGCGCGCCCAGGCGACGGATGTAGTCGAGGATCCCGTCGACGCTGCGGTGATTGCTGATCCAAACCTCGACGCCATGACGGATCAGCTCGCCGGCAATCTCCGCCTGGATGTCGGAGAACCCGACCACGAAATCCGGCCGCAGCTTGAGGATCTCGCCGATCTTCGCGCTGGTGAACGCGCTGACCTTGGGTTTTTCCTTCCGCGCAATGGAAGGGCGCACGGTGAAACCGCTGATGCCGACTATGCGGTCCTGCTCGCCCAGCGCGTACAGCGTTTCGGTCGGCTCCTCGGTGAGGCAGACGATTCGCTGCGGGCCGCGCTTCACGGGAACAGCATCCGCCGATGCCACTCACCGGCGACGTCGCGCTCATAGCACTGACGCTCGTGCAGGCGGAAGTTGGCGCCGTACCAGAATTCGATCACGTCCGGACGCACGCGCAGGCCGGTCCAGCGCGAAGGACGCGGCACGTCGCGGCCGTCGAATTCCCGTTCGGCCTGTGCCAGGCGCTGTTCGAACACGTCTCGCGATTCCAGCGTTTCCGACTGCTTCGACGCCCACGCGCCAAGCTGGCTGCCGCGCGGTCGTGAAGCGAAATAGGCATCGGCCTCGGCGTCGGAGACGATCTCCACCGAGCCCTCCACGCGCACCTGCACGCCGTCGCGCACGCGCGGCCAGTGGAACAGCAGCGCGGCGTGCGGATTGGCCTGCAGTTCGCGGCCCTTGCGGCCATCGAGATGGGTGTAGAACACGAAGCCGCGCTCGTCGTGCGCCTTCAGCAGCACCGTTCGCGCGGACGGTCGCGCGTCCAGGCCGGCGGTCGCGAGGGTCATCGCGGTGGGATCGGGCTCGCCGGCAACACGGGCTTCGTCGAACAGCGTGTCGAAGGTGGCGAGGGCTTCGGTCAGCAGGGCGGGGGTATCCATTGCGCTATTGTGGGCCGATGTCGCCACGGCCGCATCCCTCCACCGCACCGGGCTTCGACGCGTCGCTGGTGGAACGCGTGCTCGACGACGCCCTCACGCACGGGAGCCGCGTGTACGCGATCGCGGGGTTGCAGGGCTCGGGCAAATCCACGCTGGCCGCGCAGGTCGCGGCGCTGGCCCGGTCGCGTGGACTGCGCGTGGCGGTGCTGTCGGTGGACGATGCGTACCGTGGCCGGGCCGAACGCCAGCGCCTGGCCCGCACGGTCCATCCCCTTCTGGCCACGCGCGGCCCGCCCGGAACCCACGACGTGCCGCTGGCCTGCGCCACGCTCGACGCCCTGCGGGCGGGCAGACCGACCGCACTGCCGCGATTCGACAAGCTCGCCGACACGCGCCTGCCGCCCTCGCGCTGGCGTCGCGTCGGCGAGGTGGACCTCACGCTTTTCGAAGGCTGGTTCCTGAAGACGCCGTCGCAGGCCATCGAGGCACTGAGCACCCCGCTCAACCGCGTGGAGCGCGAGGAAGACCCGGACGGCACGTGGCGCCATTACTGCAACGACGCGCTGGCACGCGACTTTCCGGCGTTGTGGTCGCGGATCGACCGCATGCTGTTCCTGCAGCCCCCGGGCTTCGAAGCCGTGCCCGACTGGCGCTGGCAGCAGGAAGCCGCGCTGCAGGCGTCCGCGCGCACCTCCCGGCGCGGCATGGATCGCGCACAGGTCGAACGCTTCGTCCAGTTGTTCGAGCGCGTGAGCCGGCAGGCGCTGCACTGCCTGCCGAGCATCGCGGAATGGACGTTGCCGCTGGACCGGCAGCGGCGGCCGATCGGCTGATCGCCACCACGTCTCCCATGCAGCGCAGCTGGCTACAATCGCTGCATGAACCCCGCCACCAACCTCGTTCTCGTCGGCCCGATGGGCGCTGGCAAGACCTGCATCGGACGCCGCCTGGCCGAGCACTTCGGCCTGCGCCTGGCCGATGCCGACCATGAGATCGAGCAGCGCGCGGGCACGAGCATCAACACCATCTTCGAAGTGGAAGGCGAACACGGGTTCCGCACCCGCGAGCGCGCCGCGCTGGCGACGTTGCTGCACCAGGACGGCCTGGTGATTTCCACCGGCGGCGGCGCGGTCCTCGATCCGGACAACCGTCGCCTGATGCACGCGCGCGGTTTCGTGGTCCACCTGGACGTCAGCGTCGAACGTCAGCTGGAGCGACTGGCGCACGACCGCAGCCGCCCGCTGCTGGCGCGTGGCGATCGCGAGGCGGTGCTGCACACGCTGGCCGCCCAGCGCGCGCCCCTGTACGCCGAAGTCGCCGACCTGCGCTTCGACACCAACCCCTACGGCAGCGTCGAGGCCGCCACACGGCTGGCGCTGGAACTCGACGCGCACTGGCAACGCCCGGCCCTCGGCACGGCGCAGGCCGGCGTGCCCGCAAGCACGGAGTCCCCATGAGCACGATGCGCACGGTCAAGGTCGACGGCGAGGCGCGCTACGACATCAGCATCGGGCCGGGACTGCTCGGGGATCCGGTGCTGTTCGGCCATGCGCTGCGCGGTCGCCATGCACTGATCGTCAGCGACACGAACGTCGCGCCGCTGTACGCCGACACGCTGGAGGCAACGCTGCTCACGGCGCGACCGGCGATGCAGGTCGCGCGCTTCGTGATGCCTGCCGGCGAGCAGGAGAAGACGCTCGCGCGTTTCTGCCAGTGCCTGGACGCGCTGGCCGCGCTGGGCGCGACGCGCGACGCGACGGTGATCGCGCTGGGCGGTGGCGTGGTCGGCGACCTCGCCGGTTTCGCCGCGGCGTGCTGGATGCGCGGCATCGACGTGGTGCAGGTACCCACCACGCTGCTGGCGATGGTCGACTCGTCCGTGGGCGGCAAGACCGCGGTGGACCTGCCCGCCGGCAAGAACCTGGTCGGCGCGTTCCATCCGCCGCGCGCGGTGGCCGCCGACACCGCCACGCTGCGCACGCTGCCGCCACGGGAACTGCGCGCAGGGCTGGCCGAAGTGGTGAAGTACGGCGCGATCTTCGACGCGGAATTCCTGACGTGGCTGGAAGCGCGCACGCAGGCCTTGCTGGCCGGGGACGACGCGACACTCGCCGAGGCCATCGCACGTTCCTGCGAGTACAAGGCCGACATCGTCGCCCGCGATCCGTACGAGCACGGCGAACGCGCGCTGCTCAACTTCGGCCACACCTTCGGCCACGCCATCGAGGCCGAGCAGGGCTATGCGGGCGCAGGCAGCGAAGCGCTCAACCACGGCGAGGCGGTGTCGGTGGGCATGGTGCTGGCGGCGCGTCTGTCCGCGGCACTGGGCCGCTCGCCCGCCGCCGACACGCAGCGCCTGCAGGCACTCCTGCAGAAGCTGGGGCTGCCGACCGTCGTGCCGGCCGGGCTGGAACCCGAAGCGCTGCTGGCACGCATGCGCCTGGACAAGAAGGCCGATGCCACCGGGCTGCGTTTCGTGTTGTGGGACCGCGCCGGGCTGGCGAAGGTCGTCAGCGGCGTGGCGGATGAGAAGGTGCTGGACGTGCTGCGGGTGAGGTAGCCCCGGCGTCGCGGCTTCACCACCGCCCTCTTCCACTGCGGATGGGGCGTCCGTCCCGGCGGGGCCACGGGCCTCCAGTACAATGAGCCCCCATGCGCCTGCTCCTGCAACAACGGCCTGATGGCCGCGAAGCGCCGCGCTTCGTGCAACTGATGCTGCAGCCCGACCTGCTGGGCGGCTGGACGCTGGTGCGCGAAAGCGGCCAGATCGGCGGCCGCAGCACGCTGCGACGCGAGCAGTTCCTCGATCAGGCCAGCGCCATGGCCGCGCTGGAGGCCGCCCGCGACCAGCAGCTCAAGCGCGGGTTCCAGCTGATGTTCGTACAGGGCGCCGACGCACCGAAGTAAGCCCACCCCTGCAACAGTCCGGTGCGCGATGCGGCTTCGCCGCGCCGATCCATGCGTGGCGCCAGCCGCGATAATGCCGCCCTGCTCCTGCGCCCAACCGGCGCTCCCCCGCGCCGAAGGATTCCAATGACCGCCACAGCCCCCAAGAACGACCGCTTCCTGCGCGCGCTGCGCCGCGAACCCGTGGACCGCACGCCCGTGTGGCTGATGCGCCAGGCCGGCCGCTACCTGCCGGAGTACCGCGCCACGCGTGCCGCCGCCGGCAGCTTCCTGGGCATGGCGAAGAATCCCGAGCTGGCCTGCGAGGTCACGCTGCAGCCGCTGCGCCGCTTCCCGCTGGACGCCGCGATCCTGTTCTCCGACATCCTCACCGTGCCCGACGCGATGGGCGTGGGCCTGTATTTCGTCGAAGGCGAAGGCCCGAAGTTCGAGCGCCCCGTGCGCACGCATGAGGACATCGCGAAGCTGGCCGTGCCCGACATGGACCGCGAGCTGCGCTACGTGACCGATGCCGTGCGCACGATCCGCCGCGAACTCGACAACGCGGTGCCGCTGATCGGTTTCTCCGGCAGCCCGTGGACGCTGGCCTGCTACATGGTCGAAGGCGGCGGCAGCGAGAACTTCTCGAAGGTGAAATCGCTGGCGCTCAACGACCCTGCCGCGATGCACCGCCTGCTCGACGTGGTGACCGATGCCGTCATCGCCTACCTGGAAGCACAGCGCCAGGCCGGTGCGCAGGCACTGCAGGTGTTCGACACCTGGGGCGGCGTGCTGTCGCCGTCGATGTACCGCGAATTCTCGCTGCGTTACCTGCAGCGCATCGCGCAGGCGTTGCCGCGTGGCGAGGAGAAGACGCCGCTGATCCTGTTCGGCAAGGGCAACGGCGCGTACCTGGAAGAGCTGGCCGCCACGGGCGCCGAAGGCGTGGGCATCGACTGGACCGTGGGCCTGGGCGACGCCGCGCGCCGCACCGGCGGCAAGGTCGCGCTGCAGGGCAATCTCGACCCGGTGACGCTGTACGCGCAACCCGACGCGATCCGTCGCGAAGTCGGCCGCGCGCTCGACGACTATGCCGCCGGCAACGGCGGCTCGCGCGAGGGGCATGTGTTCAATCTTGGCCACGGCATGTCGCCCGACATGAGCCCGGACCATGTCGCCGCGCTCGTCGACGCGGTGCACGAACTCAGCGCACGCTGAGTTCCGGGGACATCGCGACGGCGGGCATATACCCGCCGTCGCAACCGCCTGCCTCAGAACTTCAGGTTCACGCTGGTGAAGAAGTACCGGCCGGCCTGATCGTAGCCTTGCGGTGCATTCGCGTTGTCTGCCAGCGTGTTGCCGACCATGGGCGGCGCCTTGTCGAACAGGTTGTTGACGCCCACGGTCCACTCCGCCATCGAACCGAACTGGAACGTCCCGGAGAGATCGAACCAGTTGTAGGCATCGATTCCGTCATTGCGGGCGAGCAGTTTGTCCGTGGTGGATTTCTCCCCGGTCAGTTCGTCCCGGTAAGCCAGCGACCCGTAGTAGCGCCAGCGAAGGTTCACGCTCCACGCGTCGCGGGAATACCGGATGTTGGCGATGTGCCGCCATTTCGGATTCTGGCAGGCGATGGTGATCAACCCCGTACAGTCGTAGTTGAAGCTGTCCACGCCGGGCAGCGGTTCGACCTTGAATGCCAGCTCGCGGGTTCCCACCAGCGAGACCAGCGCGCGCCCCCCGAACATCTCCCACCGGTAACTGGCATTGAGGTCGATGCCGCGGACCTGCTGATTGCCGATGTTGGCGCGCTGGTTCTCGATATAGCCCGTCGACCCCAGCCACAGGTCACCACTGGCCGGATTGCGGTGGATGCGATCGCACAGGATGGACACGCCCGACGTGGCGCAACCGTTGAGGATGTTCTGCGCACCGACCGAATCGATGCGGTTGTCGATGCGGATGTCGAAGTAGTCCACCGCCACGTCCAGGCCGCGGACCGGACTTGCGACGAAGCCCAGCGTGTAGGTGTCGGCCTCCTCCGGGGTGAGGTCCGGGTCGCCGCCGGTGTACTGGTTGTACTGGCCGGCCGGCGTGTCGGGGATCTTTCCGTACTGCGCCGCGGTCACTCCGGTGCGCTGGCATTCCGCCAGGGACAGGGTGGGCGAAGTTCCTGCGCACTCGTCCGCACCGCTGAACAGACCCAGCGACTGCGGCGAGAACAGCTCGACGATGACCGGCGCGCGGATGGCCCGGTTGTAGCCGCCGCGGATCTTGTAGTGATCGAGGAAATCACCGCCAAATCCCACTTTGTAGGTGCTCGCCGAACCTGAGCGGTCGTAATCGGAATAGCGGTAACCCAGGTCGAGATTGAAGCGGTCGACGATGCCCGCATCCTTGAGGATCGGCACCGCGGCCTCGGCGAAGAGCTCCTTCACTTCGGTCTGGCCGGAGATCGGCGGAGACGTGCCGCCGGAGCCGGCGAAGTTGCCTGCCTCGGAATTGCTGTCGGCGCGGTAGTGCAGTTCCTCCCTGCGCCACTCCGCACCCGACACCAGCGAGACGGTGTCGCCACCGGCCCACGGCAGCGCCACGCCGAGGTCGCCCGACACGTACCCGCTCACACCGGTCAGGCTTGTTTCGGTGACATCGGTGCTGACGCCCGCCAGCTGGTCCGCCGCTTGCTTCGTGACGCCGTTGGGCTTCCAGACGTTGTACAGCGAGCATCCCGGGAACGAACCCGGCGGGCAGCCCAGCAGTGCCGCCTCGACACGGTCAGAGAGGAAGTCGTTGATGCCGATCGCCGTCCGGTCGGTGCGGCCGAAGATGCCCGACACGTTGTACGTCCAGCTGCCGTCGATCGCGCCTTCGGCACCGGCCACGACGCGGTAGGAGTTGCTCTTGGTGTCCCAGAAGCGTGGCCCCCCTTCCACGTTGCGCTTGCCCACGTTGATAGTCAGGGGCCCGCTCGCATCCAGCCCTAGGTCGCCGCACATCGTGCCCAGCAACGGATCGCTGCAGGGCAACGAGAGGTCCTGCGCGAAGAACGTGCCGGACTCGGCGATCTGGGTCGAGCTGGTGCGATGGGTGAACATCAGGTCGATGAAGGGGCGGAAGTGTTCGTTCACCTCCAGCTTCAGCGAGGCGCCGGCGTTCAGTCGGTCCTCCGGCCGCTGGTAATAGTTGATCGGGGCGAAGTTGTAGACATCGTCGGTTCCCGCCGCCCAGGAGCCGTTCGGATTGAGGTGCGCGCCGAACCCGGACGCCGCGAGCGTATCGGCCGCATCGAAGACGAAGAAGTTCGGGCGCGCCGCAGTGGCCGAGCCACCGCAGGCGGTACCGCTGGCATTCAAAGCGCAGGACGAATAGTCGCGCTCGCCCTGGAACAGCGGATCGTTACGGCGCCAGGTCAGCCATGCACTCGCATGCCCCTGGCCGTCGGCCAGGCTGCTGCCCCAGATCAGGTCGATGTTGCGCGACTTGCCATCCAGGCCGGAATTGCCGGTGGGGTAGCCGAATCCACGCTTGTCCATCAGCCCCTGGAGGTACTGGCTGTCGTTGTCGTGCTGGAAGGCCGAGTAACCCAGGTTCACCTGGAAGCCCTCGAACTCATCGTCGAGCACGAAATTGACCACGCCGGCGACCGCGTCGGCGCCGTACACCGCCGACGCACCGCCGGTGAGGATGTCCACGCGCTTGATCAGACCGGAGGGAACCTGACTCAGGTCGACGCCACCGTCCGTACCGCCGGCCTGCGAGCGCTGGCCGTTGATCAGCGTCAGCGTCCGGTTGTTGCCCAGACCGCGCAGGCTCGCGGTCGGATAGCCCGTGGCTCCGTTGTTGGAGAACGAATCGAAGTACGGCGTCAGCTGCGGCATCTGGTTGACCAGATCCTCCACGCGCGTGGTGCCGGTGACCTTGAACTCCTCCCTGTCGATCTCCGCGACCGGGCTGGAAGCGGTGACGGTCTGGCTCTGGATGCGGGTGCCCGTGACGGTCACCGTGTCCAGGTCGGTGGCCGACTGCGCGGACGATGCGGCGTCCTGCGCGGAAGCGCGAGGGGCGATGGACGTTGCAGCCAATGCGAGTGCAAGAACGATCGCATCGCGCAGCTTGGATCTGTTCGGGATCATCTCTTCTCCTACTCCGTCGGGTGATGGCGGAACTTGTGAAAATCCGCAGCAGTCACCGGACGTGAAAGAGGCAGCTCGGTCATCGCATCGACATCGCGATCGAAACGCACCGCCGCATTCGCGGTCGGCGGCAACAGCGCACCGTCCGCAAAACGCGGCGAAGTTCGGTCAATGCTTCTTGCAGTGCCGGATGTGCCGTCCAGCGCTGCATTGCCGAGTCCCGCCCGTTCCCCTTTCACGTCCAGCCACTCACTGCGTGACTGGCCTATGAATGTCACAGGCGGTGGGCGCGATCATTGAGAAAGTTTCACCATCGATGATGCGAAGGCATCGATCAGCGGAATGCCGATGCGGCACGGTCTCGGATGACGTCCCTGATGAGGCAGATGCACCACTGCACGCAGCTCGTTGCGCGCATGCGACTGCACGCGACGAATCATCCAAACGAAAGTTGGGATGCGCTGGTCGTCCGTGCGTGAGGCTGGTGTCGAGGCGTCATTGCCACGCGACACTCACAAGCAGGCCGACCAGCATCGCCCTGTCACCTGCTTGAGAGCCGCGAAAACCCGCGCCCTTCCAGGCGCGCGTGCCGACTAGCGCCGCGGCACGCCCTCCAGCAGACCGGCCAGCATCGCGCCTGTCACGGGCTTGCGCAGGAAGCCCTGGAAACCCGCGGCACGCGCCTGCGGTTCCGCATCGGCATCGGCGCGCGCGGTGATCGCCAGCAACGGTCGCGTGTAACCCTGGCGACGCAGTTGCTGCGCCAGGGCCAGGCCGTCGAGACCGGGCAGATCCAGGTCCAGCAACGCCGCATCGAACGAACCGGTCGCCACTTCCGCCAACGCCGCCAGGGCGTGCGCGACGTGCGTGATGCGATGCCCCTGCGCCTTCAGCAATCCGGCGATGACCTCGGCCACGGTGGGATCGTCCTCGACCAGCAGCAGCGACAGCGGCTTTCCGCGCGAGGCCAGCAGCGATTCACCGCCCGTATGCGGCGCAGGCGCAGCCGAGGGCTTCAGTGGCAGGTCGACGATGAAGCGCGCACCGGCGCCGGGTGCGCTTTCCACCCGGATGTTGCCGCCCATCGCGATGGTCAGCTCCTGGCAGATCGCCAGCCCCAGTCCGCTGCCGCCGTAACGCGCCGTGGTGCGCGCGCCCTCGGCCTGCTCGAAACGGCGGAACAGCCGCGCCTGCTGTTCTTCGTTGAGCCCGGGACCGGTGTCCTCGACTTCCAGGCGCACACCGCCCTCTTCGAGCGCGGACGCACGCAGCAGGACTCCGCCCTGCTCGGTGAACTTGATCGCGTTGCCCAGCAGATTGAGCAGGATCTGGCACACGCGGCTGCCATCGCCGCGCAGGCCTGACGGTGTATCCGGCGCCACGTCGACGCGGAAGGCGAGACCGCGGTGGCGCGCAAGCGGCGCCATCAGCGAAGCAGCTTCGTCCACCATGGCGTGCACGTCGAAGGGCGCATCGGCCAGTTCGAGCTTGCCCGACTCGATGCGTGCCAGATCCAGCGCGTCGTTCACCAGGCGCAACAGATGGCGCCCCGCGCGGCGGATCGATTCGACATACCCGCGCTGGCTGGCGTCCAGCGGCGTGTCCAGAAGCAGTTCGCTCATGCCGAGCACGCCGGTCATGGGCGTGCGCACTTCGTGGCCCAGCGTGGCCAGGAAACGGGTCTTGGCGAGGGACGCTTCCTTGGCGACCTCACGCTCGTGCTCGGCCAGTTGCCACGCATGACGGCGCTTGAGCCGGCGACGGTAACCATCGGCCAACCACCAAGCCAGCAGCACCGCGATACCGAAGAAACCGGCCACTGCCGCCCATGTCTGCCACCACAACGGAGCGACGGTGAACGCCACGGTCTGCGGCGGCGACCACACGTGGTCGGCGGTGCGCGCCATCACCTGCAACCGATACTGGCCAGGGGCCAGGCGCGAGAAGATTCGCTCGCCCGCGGAATGCGATTCCACCCAGTCGGTGTCGTAACCGGCAAGGCGGAAGCGATAGACGTGGTTGTGCGCATCGTTGAACGACAGCAGGCGCGCGGCAATTCGCAGTTCGCGATCGTCCGGTTCGATCTCGAACGGACGCGCGGGATCGAAGGCCACGCGGCTGTCGCCACGGCGCACGTCGATGCTCTCCACGACCACGCGCGGCGGCTGCGCGTCGGGGCGCACCTGCGATGGATCGAACATCACCAGGCCTTCGGGCGAGCCGGCCAGCATGAGGTTGTCGCTCCGGCGCACGCGCGGCTGCGCGTCGAACTCCTGGCTCGGCAGACCGTCGCTGACGCCGTACACGCGTGTGGTCCGATGGACCGGATCCACTCGCATGAGACCGCGCACCGTCGTCAGCCAGGGCACGCTCGATGCGTCGATGGCGATGCCGCTGGGGGCCAGCAGCGGGATGCCATCGCTGCCCGACAGGCGCTGGTCGCGCTGCAGCGCGGCGCCATCCCAGCGAAACACGTCCACGCTGCCCAACCGGGCCAGCCATACGCGGCCGCGCGGACCGATCGCGAAGGCGTACACACGCTCGACGCCGGCACCGGGCACGGGCTCGAAGCGCCCGGCACTTTCGTTCCAGCGCGACAGCCCCTGCGACCCGGCGATCCACACGTTTCCGTCGCGACCGGTCCCCACCTGCTCGACGAAGACATCGTGCGGGAGGCCGTTGGCACCGGCGCGAAGCGTGGCGCGCACGCGCCCGTCCGTCGCACGGCGCTGCACGGTGCCGTCTTCGGTGGCCAGCCACACATCGCCGTCGACGGACTGCGCCAGGCGGCTTTCGCCCGCGAGCGATGCGTCCGCGCCGCTTTGCTCGTTCCAGCGTCGCACGTGCCCGGTGGCGGGCTCCACGCGCGCCACGCCATCGCGGTAGGTGACCCAGACCGCGCCGGTGGCGTCCTCGAGCACGTCGTCCAGGACCAGGCCCTGTCCGACATCGCGCGCCACATGCGTGACCGTGCCGCTGTCCGGGTGGAGCCGGTCGAGCACGCCACCGGTGCCGACCAGCCACATCGTGCCGTCATGCGACGGCGCGATGCTGGCGACGTTGGCATTGCCCAGCGACCCCGGATCGTCGAGCCGCCGGGAAAGCACCGCGAACTGCCGCCACTGGCGCGGCAGGTACCACAACCCGTTGCCGCTGCTGGCGAACCACAGGCCGCCTTCGCGGTCCTCCAGCGCGGCGATCCACGACGGCCGCACCATGCCCTGCGCAGCGCCGCTGTACAGCGGCACCACGCTCATCCGCCCCGCGTTGTCGCGTCCCAGGCCCTGCGGAACGTCGAACCAGTAGGTGCCGCCACGGTCATGCAGGAGCACGTGCAGGATGGTGTCTGTCAGGCCCTCGTCCCGCCAGGGCATGGCCGCGTACTGCCCGTCCGGGCGGCGCACGCCGACGCCACGCGGCGTGGCGAACCACAACGTGCCGTCGCGTTCGGCGGTGATGCCGTTGATGAGCGTGGAGGCCAGCGCGTCATCGGGAGCGCGCTCGAAGTCGCGTCCGGTCCAGCGCGCGATGCCGCCCTTGGTGCCGATCCACAACGTGCCGTCGGACGCGACCGCCAGTTGCGACACCTCCGCATCCGGCAAGCTGCGCGGGTCGCCCTCGCGTGGCATGAAGCGCGTCACCTTGCCGTCCGGATCGAGCCGGTGCAGTCCGCCGAACGGCGTGCCGAACCAGACCGCGCCATCGGGCGTGGAGGTCACGCACCAGATGATGTCGTCGCCCATCGCGGGCGTGTTGCCGCGGTTGTGGTAACGCAGGCGCTTGCGATCGCGGTCGAGCATCGCCAGCCCTGCCTTGGTGGCGATCCATACGCGGTCGGCCGCGTCGACGTGCACGGCCCAGACGAAGCTGTCGCGCAGGCCCTGCTCGGCGCGCCACACACGGAAGGCCTTGCCGTCGTAACGCGCCAGGCCATCGCTGGTGGCGATCCACAGGTACCCGTTGCGGTCTTCGGAGATGCCGTTGATCCGGTTGGACGGCAAGCCGTCGGCCACGGTGATCTGGCGCGGTCGCGGGGTCTCCGGAAGCTCGGCATGGACCGGCCACGACACCGCGAACGTCAGCAGCAATCCCCAGAGTCCCTTGAACAACATCGCGATCCGTACGTTGCGTCCCCGCGCTAGGCTCGGCCAATGCGCCCGGGTTGGCAAGCCCGTGACGGGCCTGGCCGGTCGTCGCGTGCAACGGTTCGTTACGCCGATATCGCCTGCCGCGTTCACCCGGCTGTGCCTAGAATCCCCATCGTCCCCATTCAAGGAGCCGCCGCATGCCGCTCGCCCGCCCCGCATCCGCGGCCGGCCGCGTTCCCAGGCGTTCCTTCGCGGGGATCGCGCTGGCGCTGGCGCCGTTGTGCGCGTCCGCTGCGGGACCTGACACCTATTCCCTGGATCCGGTCCACACGCGCGTGCTGTTCGCCATCGAGCACGCCGGGTTCTCCAAGGCGCTGGGCACGGTGTCCGGCAGCACCGGCACCCTGGTCTTCGATCGCGACGACTGGCGCAGCGCGCGCCTGGACGTGCGCGTGCCGCTGGAGCGCCTGGACCTGGGCGATGCGAAATGGAATCAGGCCGCGCTCGCGTCGAACCTGCTCGATGCCAAGCGCCATCCCGACGTGCATTTCGTGTCGACTTCCGTCGAGCCCGGCGAAGCGGACCACGCCCGGGTGTGCGGCGACCTGACCCTGCGCGGCGTGACGAAACCGGTGTGCATGGACGTCACGCTCAACGCGCTCAAGCGCCATCCGCTGCCCCCGTTCCGGCGCACCGCCGGATTCTCCGCGACGGCCACGCTGAGCCGCGCCGAGTTCGGCATGGATGCGTGGAAGAACGTGATCGGCGATACCGTCGAGCTGCGCATCGAGGCCGAAGCCACGCGTGCGCACGACGATGCCGCCGCGCCCGAAGGCACGACGACGCCTGCGCCGGCCGATGCCACGCCGCCGCCGCAACAGAACGAACCCCAACCTCAACCCGAACCCGAACCCGAACCGACACCATGATCCTGAAGAACACCGACGACCGCTGGGGCACCGTCAGCCAGTTCCTGCACTGGCTGATCATGGTGCTGATCCTCGCGCTGGGCGTGGTCGGCCTGGTGATGGTGGAGTTGCCCAAGTCACCCCGCTGGTTCTGGGTGTACGACCTGCACAAGTCCATCGGGCTGAGCGTGATCGCGCTGGTCGCGCTGCGCCTGGCGTGGCGCCTGTTCGCCGGCACGCCGCGGCCGGTGGCCGGTACGCCGCACTGGCAGGAACGCATCGCCTCGATCACGCACTGGATGCTGTACGCGCTGATGTTCGCCGTGCCGCTGTCGGGCTGGTTGTACGACTCGGTCAGCGGCCTGCGTCCGCTGCGGTGGTTCTGGCTGTTCAAGGTGCCCAAGCTCGCCGACCCGAGCCAGTCGCTGAAACCGCTGGTGCGCGACGCGCACGAATGGCTGTTCTGGGCGCTGATCGCGCTGGTGCTGGTGCACGCCGCCGCCGCGTTCTATCACCACGCGGTCCAGCGCGATGCCACGCTGACCCGCATGCTGCCGCGCCGACGCGGCACGCCATCTTCCCCCGCTTCGGAGATCCCCTGATGCCCCGCCCGTATTCCGTCTTCGCGACCGCCCTGGTCGCCGCCCTCTGCGCAACGCCCGCGTTCGCCGCCGACTACGTGCAGGCGGCCGGCTCCAGCCTCGTCTTCGCCAGCAAGTACGAAGGCGAAGCGTTCACCGGCAAATTTCCCAGCTTCAGCACGAAGCTCAGCTTCGATCCCAAGCAGCTGGCCGCCTCGAAGCTGGACGTGACCATTCCGCTGGCCGGCGTGACGACCGCCAACGACGACCGCGACGAATCGCTCAAGGGCAGTGACTTCTTCGCGATCGCCAAGTTTCCGCAGGCGCGCTTCACGTCCACGAAGTTCCGCAGCCTGGGCGGCAACCAGTACGCCGCGGACGGCACGCTGAGCCTGCGTGGCGCAAGCAAACCGGTGACGCTCACCTTCACCTGGACGCCGGGCGCGCAACCGGTGCTGAACGGAAAGGCGACCGTGAAGCGTCTGGACTTCGGCGTGGGCACGGGCGACTGGGCCGACACCGCGCTCATTCCGAACGAGGTGGCGGTGAGCACGAAGGTGGTGTTCGCACCGGCGAAGTAAGACGCCGTCGTTTTCGCCCTGAACGGAGCCGCAAGGCTCCGTTCGCGCATGCGCGCTGCCGTGCGTGGATTTACGCGCACACCACGCAATGATTACACCAGGCGTGCGTTGATGCGGTCGTCCCTCACGGGAGCGCAACGATGATCCGCAAGCTGTCCACCGGTGAATACCGCCTGTACTCGCGCAAGAAGGACCCGCGTACCGGAAAACGGCGCAACCTGGGCACCTTCCGCACCCGCGCGGCGGCGGAGAAGCATGAACGCGAGGTGCAGTACTTCAAGCGTCACGGCTGAACGCCGCAATCGCGAACGCCCGGATCAGCGTGCCAGGAAGCGCAGCACGCCCTCGGCGTCGAACGGCCAGTCCAGCTCGACGCCGCGCGTCTCGTCGCGCAGCACGGGCACGCGAATGCCATAGCGCGCTTCGAGCGCATCGTTGTCGTCGATGAAGACGCTTTCGAACTCCGGCGCGCGCGCATGGGCGAGCACGTCCAGCGCGAGATCGCACAAATGGCAGTCGTCGCGCTGGAACAGCGTCAGTGCAGGTGCCACGGCGGGTATGGAGTCGTCCATCTGCATGCGGCACGGTATGGCGGGGCGGGCCCGACGGGGCGCGTAGAATACCGGGATTCCCGGCGCACCCGTCGTGCGCACGCTGTCCACTTCCGGAGCCGTACGTGGCCGTCAGCAGTTTCGACCTCTTCAAGATCGGCATCGGGCCGAGCTCTTCCCACACCGTCGGGCCCATGCGCGCCGCCGCGCGCTTCGTGCAGCGGTGGCTGATCGAAGGCTGCAACGGCGATGAGGTCGACCTGGAGCGCACCGCCCGCGTGCGCGCCGAGGTGTTCGGCTCGCTTGCCCTCACCGGCCGGGGCCATGGCACCGACAAGGCCGTGCTGATGGGCCTGGAAGGCCACCTGCCCAACGAGATCGATCCGGACCTGATTCCCGCTGCGCTGGAGCGCATCCGCACCAGCAAGCGTCTGCGCCTGTTCGGCCGTCATGAGATCGGCTTCGACGAGAAGCACGACCTCATCATGAACAAGCGCCAGAAGCTGCCCTTCCACACCAACGGCATGCGCTTCACCGCGTTCGACGCGGACGGCAACGTGATCGCCACGCGCGACTACTACTCCGTCGGTGGCGGCTTCGTGGTCAACCAGGACGAAGCGGCGGAAGACCGCATCGTCGCCGACACCACCGACCTGCCCCATCCGTTCCATTCCGGCGA
This sequence comes from Lysobacter stagni, assembly GCF_030053425.1. NCBI lineage: Bacteria > Pseudomonadati > Pseudomonadota > Gammaproteobacteria > Lysobacterales > Lysobacteraceae > Lysobacter > Lysobacter stagni. The sequence goes on from NZ_JASGBI010000001.1 coordinate 16,120, forward strand.
CGAACTGCTGGCGCAGTGCCGCGAGAGTGGATTGAGCATCGCGCAGCTGATGTACGCCAACGAGCAGGTGTGGCGCACGCCCGAGCAGATCGATGCGGCGCTGGACGAACTCTGGAACGCGATGCAGGCCTGCGTGGCGCGCGGCATCCGGGAGAAGGGCACGTTGCCCGGTGGATTGCACGTGTCGCGTCGCGCACCGGCACTGCATGCCGAACTCTCCTCGCGACCGGAAGCGGCGATGCGCGATCCGCTGACCACGCTGGATTGGGTCAACCTCTACGCACTTGCGGTGAACGAGGAGAACGCCGCCGGCGGACGCGTGGTCACCGCGCCCACCAACGGCGCAGCCGGCATCATCCCGTCGGTACTGCACTACTACGACCGCTTCTGTCCCGGCGCCAACATCCAGGGCGTGCGCACCTTCCTGCTGACCGCCGCCGCGGTGGGCATCCTCTACAAGGAAAACGCCAGCATCTCCGGCGCCGAAGTCGGCTGCCAGGGCGAGGTCGGCGTGGCCTGCTCGATGGCCGCCGCGGGTCTCACCGCCGCCATCGGCGGCAGCCCCAGCCAGATCGAGAACGCGGCCGAGATCGGCATGGAACACAACCTGGGCCTGACCTGCGACCCCATCGGCGGCCTCGTCCAGATCCCCTGCATCGAGCGCAATGCGATGGGCGCGGTGAAGGCCATCAATGCCAGCCGCATGGCGATGCGCGGCGACGGCAAGCACAAGGTCAGCCTGGACAAGGTCATCAAGACCATGCGCGACACCGGCCGCGACATGCAGGACAAGTACAAGGAAACCTCGCGCGGCGGCCTGGCGGTGAACGTCATCGAGTGCTGATTCCTGCCGCCGGCGAACCTGAATGCGCCCTCCCGTCGGTCCGGCCGGTTTCATCAACACATCGCCCTAAAGTTCCGCGCGCGCCTGCCGATAGACCCTAGGCCATAGGTCTGCTTCTCTGGGGAGGGGGGCGGCATGCAGGGTTCTTACGACTACAGGGCGGTGGTCCTGTCGTTTCTCATCGCGTGGTTCGCCGCGTTCGTCGCGATCCAGCTGGTCGGCCGCGTACGCGGTGCCACGACGCGTCAGGCCACGACCTGGATCTGGGCCGGCGGCATCGCGTTCGGCCTGGGCATCTGGTCCATGCACTTCATGGGCATGCTGGCCTTCCGCCTGCCCGTGCCGATGCTCTACGACGTGCACATGACGGCGCTGTCGGTGCTGCCGGCCGTGCTGTCCTCGGTGCTGGCCCTGTACGTGGCCGGCAGGCTGCGTCGCAGCTTCGCGCAGTTGCTGCTGTCGGCCATGTTCATGGGGCTGGGCATCTGTGCCATGCACTACCTGGGCATGAACGCCATCACCTTCACCCCCAGCGAAACCTACTCACCGTTCTGGGTGGTGGCATCGGTGGTGGTGGCCATCGCCGTGTCGCTGGTGGCGCTGCACCTGCTCACCCGGTTCTCATGGGTGGAAAGCGAACCGCGCTTCGGCGTGCAGATCGCCGCCTCGGCGCTGATGGCGCTGGGCGTGTGCGGCATGCACTACACCGGCATGGCGGCATTGCAGGTGGGCCCGGACACCTTCTGCCTGACCCGCGCCGGCGCCGTACCGGGCGAGCAGCTCAGCCTGGTGATCGTGAGCATCGCGCTGCTGTACCTGGCGGCCATCACCATCGGCTCGCAGCGCGACCTCCACGCCAGTGAGCAGCGCTTCCGCGCGCTGGTGGACGGCGCACCCAACGCGATGGTGATCTTCGGCCCGGACGAGCGCATCTCGCTGGCCAACGTGGAAGCCGAACGCATGCTGGGTTACGGCCGCGGCGGGCTGGTGGGGAAGTCGGTGGACGAACTGCTGCCCGAACGCGTGGTACCGCGCGATCCGGAAGCGCGGGAACGCTTCCTCATGGTGCCGCGCCAGATCCAGCTGGGCGGCGGGCGCGATCTGCATTGCCGTCGCCGCGATGGCGTCGAGATCCCCATCGCCGTCGGCCTGAGCCCACTGACCGTGCTGGGTCGGCGCGTGGTCATCGCCTCGATCATGGACCTGACCGAACGCAAGGAAGCGCAGGCGCGCATCGAACGCCTGGCCTACTTCGATGCGCTCACCGGCCTGCCCAACCGCAGCAGCTTCGAGAACCGGCTGGCGGAAATGCTGGGCGAATCCGGCGGCGACGGCTTCGGCCTGATCTTCGCCGACCTGGACGGTTTCAAGGAGATCAACGATTCGCTGGGACACAGCGCCGGCGATCGCGTGCTCACGCAGATCGCGCACCGCCTTCGCGAAGGAGTGGGCGAACGCGGTGAAGTGTTCCGCTTCGGCGGCGACGAATTCATCATCCTGCTGCCTGACGGCTCGCCCACGCGCGACGCGGGCATCGCCGAAGAACTCATCCGTCGCATCGCGGTGCCGATCTGGATGGAAAGCAAGCAGCTGGGCGTGACGCTCAGCCTGGGCAGCGTGCGACATCCCGAACACGGTCGCGAGATGGATGGCCTGGTCAAGCGTGCCGACATCGCGCTCTACCAGGCCAAGAGTGCCGGCAAGAACGTGCACCTGTGCTTCCGTGCCGACATGGAGGAATCCGTGACACGGCGCTTCACGCTGCTCAATGATCTGCGCAGCGCGCAGGAGCTGGGCCAGCTCGCCCTGCTCTACCAGCCGATCATCGAACTGCGCACGCGACGCATCATCGGCGCCGAAGCGCTCGTGTACTGGAACCATCCGCAGCACGGGCGCATCACACCGGCCACCTTCATTCCGGTGGCGGAAGAACACGGACTGATCGAATCGCTGGGCGAATGGGTGCTGGAGGAAGCCGTACGCCAGTCCGCGGGCTGGCGTGCGCGCGGCCTGCCACCGCTGCGCCTGGCGGTGAACGTGTCGTGCGCGCAGTTCCGCGACGCCAACCGCCTGCGCAACGCGGTCGATCGCGTGCTGCGCCGTCACGGCTATCCGGCCGACGGGCTGGAGCTGGAGATCACCGAACGCCAGATCATGCGCGATCCGGAGAGCAGCATCGCGACGATGAAGGCGCTGTCGGAGCTGGGCGTGGCGATGTCGCTGGACGATTTCGGCACGGGCTATTCCAGCCTCGGCCACCTGCGCGACTTCCCGCTGCGCAAGCTGAAGATCGACCAGAGCTTCACCGAACAGATCGATCGCGACGCACCGGGCCGGGCCATCGTCCGTGCCGTGGTCGAGCTGGGCCGCAACCTGGGCATGCAGGTGGTGGCCGAGGGCGTGGAGCGCGAGGCCCAGATGGGTCCATTGCTCGCCAGCGAATGCGCGCAGGCGCAGGGCTTCCTGTTCGGCGCGCCGATGCCCGCGGCGGAATTCGAACGCCGGCTGCTGCGACCAATGACGGTCTGACACCGCCCGACGGGCGGCGGGACGGCGGCGTCCTCATGCCGCCTACGCACGGCGGTGTTTACCATCCGGCCAGGCCCGCCGGAGCGATCGCCCATGCCAGCCCGTCTGAGTCGGCGCGACTTCCTCAAGTGCAGCGTGGTGGCCGGAATCGGCGTGTACATCGCGCAACCGGGCAGCGCGGCGCTGGCGGCGTTGTTCGAACGCGAGCGCCTGCGCCCGATGCCTTGGGACGCCCACACCGGCCACATCCGTTACCGCACCGACGCCACCGCCAAGGTCACCGGCGAGAAGGTCTTCAGTTTCGACATGCGCGCGCGCGACCTGCCCGGCTGGCCGGACACGCAGGCGCACGCGATGCTGCTGCGGGTCACGCGCGCCGATCACGCCTACGCGGGTTTCGACCTGTCAGTGCTCGGCGAGGGCCTGCGCCCCGACCGCGTCGTCACCGCCGCCGACCTGCAGCGCGACGGCGTGGCGTTCCCGCCGTTCTACGGCGAGGACATGCTGCTGCCCGAAGGAAAGACGCCGGCTTACCTCGGGCATGCGGTCGCGCTGCTGGTCTGGCACGACTTCGCCCGCTTCCGTGGCGCCAAGAATGCGCTGAAGTTCCGCGATGACGTGATCGCCTGGGGTGCGCGCACCGGGCCGCTGGATCGCCCGCCGTGGGCGGCGTTCCGCTACGTGCGCGTGGGCGGCGCGACGCCGTTCGACGACGACGCGTATTCCAGCCTCAAGGACACCCCGTTGTTCCCGTCGGGCTTCGATCGCAAACGTCCCTTGTGGCCGCAGGCCGACAAGAGCGGGACGCTAGGCGCACTCGGTGCGGCGCATGCGGCCGCGATGGCGACCGAACTGGCCACGCCAACGGATGGCACGCTGGTGCTGGAACGCGAGTACTTCTCGCAGTCCATCGACACCGCCGCGCTGGAACCGGACAACGGCAACGCCTGGTTCGACGCGGCCACCGGCACGCTGCACGTGGTCTGCGCCACGCAGTCGCCGCAGGAAGTGGCCGAGGCCGGCGCGAAGATGCTCGCCGACAGCCACCTGGGCGTGCGCAATCTGGTGCTGCATCCCTGCTACACCGTCGGATACGGATCCAAGGACCACAACCCCTACCCGTTCTACGTGCTGATGGCCGGTCTGTATGGCGACGGTCGGCCCGTGCGGCTGGCCAACGACCGCTACGAGCAGTTCCAGGCAAGCCTTAAGCGCCACAGTTTCCGCATGCATTACCGCATGTCGGTGGACCGCAGGAGCGGCAAGTTCCAGGTGTTCCAGGCCGACATGCTCGGCGACGGCGGTGGTCGCCAGAACTTCTCGCCTTCGGTGTGCCTGGTGGCCGCGACGGCGGCGCAGTCGATCTACTACTTTCCGCGCAGCGACCTGGCCAGCACGGTCATCGCTTCGCGCGCGCTCGACGCCGGTTCCGCGCGCGGTTACGGCACGCTGCAGAGCATGGGCGCGACGGAAATGATGGTGGACGAGATCGCCGCCGCGCTGGCGATCGACCCCATCGAACTGCGCCAGCGCAATGTGTTCACCTCGGGCATGAAGAACACGCAGGGCGCGATTCCCGGCGGCGCCCAGCGCGCCGACGAGGTGCTCGCCGCGTGCCGCAAGCATCCGTTGTGGAGCGCGCGCGAACAGCGCAAGAAAACCTACGAGGCCGAGCATCCGGGGCACCGCTACGGCGTGGGCTTCGGCTGCGTGCAGAAAGATTTCGGTACAGGAGCCGAAGCCGCGTTCGCGGAAGTCGCGCTGTCGAAGGAAGGACGCGTGCTGCTGCGGCATATCGGCGTGGAAATGGGCACCGGCATGGCGACGAGCCAGGCTGCGGTGTGCATTCCCTGGCTGGGACGTCCGGCGGACGACGTGCTCACCGGCGAGAACGCGTGGGACGAGCTGCCAATGTTCGCCAACGCCGACCCGTGGCTGATGACGCAGGACGAGCAGGACCGCAACGTCGGCAATCCGCGCTGGACGCCGAACCACATCAGCCCGAGTAGCGCGAGCAACTCCGCGTACTTCTTCAGCCATGCCACGCGCGAAGCGGCGCGACTGCTGTTCACGCAGGGCCTGTGGCCCGCGGCGCTGGCGATCTGGGGCGAAGGCTTCGGCGGCGGACAGCTCGCGCCGCTGGTGATCCGTCGCGAGGACGCGCGCTGGGTCGAAGGCAAGCTCACAGCCGGCGGGCTGGCGCCGCTGCCGTTGGCAGCGATCATCGCGCGCGCCTACGAACTGGGCCTGGCCACCGGCGCCATCGTGCACACCTTCAACCGCTGGCAATGGGCCGAAGCGGAGTTCCCGCTGGACGGCGACGACGCGCGCCTGCCGCTGGACGGCATCGCATTGCGCTGGGGCGATGGCAGCGTGGCCGGCAAGGGCACGCCCACCGCCAACGGCTATCGCATGATCGAACGCACGCGTGCGCATTACCCGCCGGCGCAACGCAACAATGCCGGCGTCGTCTACTACAGCGCCATCGGCACGATCGCCGAGGTCGCGGTGGATACGGGCAGCGGCCAGGTGCACCTGCTCGACCACCATTCGGTACTCGAATGCGGCAACCCGATCGTGCCGGAACTGGTCTCCGGACAGCTGCAGGGCGGCTTGGCGATGGGCATCGGCCATGCATTGCACGAGTTCCTGCCGCTCTACGAAGACGGTCCCGGCGACGGCACCTGGAACTTCAACCGCTACACACTGCCGCGCGCGCATGACGTGGCGGTGTGGCAACAGAGCGGCGACATCCTGCCGGCGCTGTCGGCCACCGATCCACCCAAGGGCATGGCCGAGGTGGTGATGATCGCTGTGGTGCCCGCCATCGTGAATGCCATCGCACACGCCACCGGCCACCGTTTCCGTGAGTTGCCGGTCACGGCGGAGAAGGTGCTGGCCGCGATCGAGGCCGAACCGGCGGCGACCGCGCACGTGGAGAAGGCGTCATGAGCACGGTGCCCAGTCGCAAGCGTCCACTCACGCTGCACATCAACGGTCGATCCTTCGGCCCACTCGACGTGCCCGAAGACATGATGCTGGTCGACGTGCTGCACGAGTACCTCGGACTCACCGGAACGCGCTTCGGCTGCGGCCAGGGCGAGTGTCGCGCGTGCACGGTCATCGTCGACGACGACACGCCCGATGGAAGCCGTGGGCCGCGTGAGGTACGCAGCTGCATCACCGGCGCGCACTACTTCGCCGGCAAGCCCATCCGCACGGTCGAAGCGCACGCACGCCGCGACGAGGCCGGCGACATCGTCGAACTCTCGCCCGTGCAGCAGGCGTTCCTGGATCACTTCAGCTTCCAGTGCGGCTATTGCACGCCGGGCTTCGTCAACGCTGCCACGGTCCTGCTGGAAAGGCTGGCGAAAGCACCCATCGCGAAGGCCGACGTGGAAGCCACCGTGCTGGAGGCGCTCGACCCGCATCTGTGCCGCTGCACCGGTTACGTCCGCTATTACCAGACGGTGAAAGCGCTGGTGCTGGGCACGCCGGGTCTTGTGAAGGGGGACGCGTCATGAGCCGGGCGACCCGATTCATCGCCTGGGGGCTGCTGTTGCTGCTCGCGGTCGTGCTGATCGCGATGCTGGCGGGCTGGATCTCGCGCTGGAACGCCGCGCGCGGCCCGGTGCAGACGGTGTCGGCGAGCGCCGAACAACTCGAACGCGGTCGATATCTCGTCGTCGCCGCCGACTGCGCGGCCTGCCATACCGTTCCGGGCGGCGCGCCGTTCGCGGGCGGATTCCCCCTGAAATCGCCGTTCGGCACGATCCACGGGACCAACCTCACGCCCGATCCGGACCACGGCATCGGCCGCTATACCGCCGACGATTTCTTCCACGCACTCACGCGCGGCGAAGCGCGGGACGGGCACCAGCTGTATCCGGCAATGCCCTATGTGTCCTATCGCAACGTGACGCGCGAGGACAGCGACGCGATGTACGCCTGGTTGATGACCCGGCATCCGGTGGCGCAGGCCAATCGCGCCAACGACGTCCGGTTCCCCGCGAACATCCGCACCGCCCTGCACGGCTGGAACCTGCTGTTCGCCGGTCGAGGGATACCGACCGCATCGCAGGGCAATTCGGCGCAATGGGAACGCGGCCGCTACCTGGTCGACACGCTCGGCCATTGCGGCGAATGCCACACGCCGCGCGGCCGCCTGGGCCAGCTCAAGCTGGATCGCACGCTGACGGGCAACGCCGACCTCGGCCGCTACGCCGCACCCGACATCACACCGGACGGATTGGCCGCACGCGGCTGGGACGCAGACATGCTGCAACGCTACCTCGCCACGGGCGACAGTCCGCGCGCGGTGGCGTCCGACGAAATGCTGACGGTGGTGAACCTGTCGACCAGCCGCCTGAGCGATGGCGACCGCAGCGCGATGGCCACCTACCTGCTCGGCGACCGCGCACCGTCGCCGAAGACGGCTGCGACGCTCGCCAGTACGGAAAATGCGCCCGCCCAGCGTCTGTACTTCAACCTGTGCGCCGGTTGCCACGGACGCGACGGCGAAGGCGTGCCGAACGTCGCGGTGAGCCTGCGCGAGAACAGCAGCCTGCGCGAACCCGACGCCCGCAACCTCATCGTCGCCATCCTCGACGGACTGCCCGTGCACGACTTCCCCGGCACCGGGCGCATGCAGGACATGCCGGGCTTCGCCGCCGACCTGAGCGATGCCGAGGTCGCCGCCCTGTCCACGTGGCTGCGCCAGCGCCACGGCGGCCAGACCACGGCGGTGAACGAGACCCAGGTCCGTGATCTGCGGAAGGCCCGGCCGCGCGACACAGCGGGCGGCCACTGACCCGCACTGACCTGCCTTGTCCTGTAGGACAAGCCATCACGTCACCGCTGTGATGACTGACCGGTGCGGTCGTGATGCCCATGCCATCGCCGACAGCCGGTCGCCTTCACGCGCCGAACTGTGACGCAAATCCCGATGCCCGACCGCCCTCGCTGACAACGTTGTCAACGCAAGACACGTGCGGACGCGCCGCCCCCGGCGCCTGAAGGCTTCCTGCAGCGGGAGGTGGTGACGTGTTGGATCCCATCGGCGGTCTCCGCGACCGCACTCCTCCGGCCATGCCGACGCCCGAACCGCACTGATCCACCGGCCCCGCCCGTGCGGGCCGGCGCACTGCATCGAACTCAGTGGAAGGGAGCCGCTCCGCGCCGCGGACCGGCAGGTGATGTGACTCAACGGAGGGAAGACTGATGCAAAGGCTGATCGGAAGAAGGACGGCGCCGGCCTGGTTGCTGTCCTGCATGCTGGCCGGACTGTCGCTGCAGGCCGCGAACGCACAGACGGTGTCGTGCGCCGCGATCCCCGCATGGAACGCGTCCACCATCTACAACGCCGGCGACAAGCTGGTCTATCAGAACCGCCTGTACCAGGCGAACATCCAGATCTGGAACGCGCCACCCACGCACTGTCCCACCTGCGGCTGGTACACCGACCTGGGCGCGTGCGGCACGGGCGGCCAGAACCAGGCACCGAGCGTGACGCTAACCGCCCCCACGAACGGCGCCAGTTACACCGCCGGCAGCAACATCGCCGTCACCGCGAACGCGAGCGACAGCGATGGCACCGTGGCCAGCGTGGAGTTCTTCCGCGGCACCGTGTCGCTGGGCGTCGACACCAGCGCGCCGTACGCGGCGACCTGGAGCAACGCCACCGCCGGCAGTCACAGCTTCACCGCGAAGGCCACCGACAACCAGGGCGCGACGACGACCTCGAGCGCGGCGAGCATCACGGTCACCACCGTCAACCCGCCGACCGACACCACGCCGCCCAGCGTGCCCACGGGCCTTTCCGCCACCGCGTTGTCGTCCAGCAGCATCGCGCTGAGCTGGAACGCGTCCACCGACAACGCCGGCGGCACGGGCGTGGCCGGTTACGACGTGTACCGGGGCGGCACGCTGATCGCGTCGCCGACCACCACCAGCTACACCAACAACGGACTAGCCGCGAACACCACGTACTCCTACACGGTGCGCGCGCGCGACAACGCGAGCCCGGCCAACGCCTCGGCGCAGAGCGGCGCGGTAAGCGCGAAGACGCTCGACGTCGGCGGTGGCGGCAACAAGCGCATCATCGGCTACTTCGCGCAATGGGGCATCTACGCCCGCAACTACCGCGTGAAGAACATCGACACCAGCGGCTCGGCGTCGAAGATCACGCACATCAACTACGCCTTCGGCAACGTGCGCAACAACCGCTGCCAGGTGGGCGTGGTCATCCCGACGAACGAAGCCACCGGTGAAGGCGGCGATGCGTTCGCCGACTACACCAAGGCCTTCGGTGCGGGCGAGAGCGTGAGCGGCGTGGCCGACACCTGGGACCAGCCGCTGCGCGGCAACTGGAACCAGCTCAAGCAGCTCAAGGCGAAGTACCCGAACATCAAGGTGCTGATCTCGCTGGGTGGCTGGACCTGGTCGCGTGGCTTCGCCAGCGCGGCGCGCCCGGAGAACCGCGTGGCGTTCGTGTCCTCGTGCATCGACGCCTACATCCGCGGCAACCTGCCCGTCACCGACGGCGCGGGCGGCGCGGGTGCGGCGGCCGGCGTGTTCGACGGCATCGACCTCGACTGGGAATACCCGTCCGCCTGCGGCCTGACCTGCGGCACGCCGGAAGAGAGCGCCAACTTCACCGCGCTGCTCGCCGAGTTCCGCCGTCAGCTCGACGCGGTGCGTCCGGGCCTGCTGCTGACCATCGCCGCGGGTGCTGGCGTCGACAAGGTGCGCGTGACCGACCCGGCCACGTATTCGCAGTACCTGAACTACATCAACGTGATGACGTACGACTTCCACGGCACATGGGACGCACGCACCAACCATCACTCGCCGCTGTTCAATTCGCCCAACGACCCGTCCACGGGCGACCAGAAGCTCTACAACAGCAACGACGCGATGGAAGCGTTCCTCTCGCGCGGCGTGCCGGCGTCCAAGCTCAATCTTGGCATCGGCTTCTATGGCCGTGGCTGGACCGGCGTGCCCAACGTCAACAACGGCCTGTACCAGACCGGCTCCGCCGCGCCCGGCACGTACGAAGCGGGCAACGAGGACTACAAGGTCATCAAGGACCGCCCGGGCACCATCTACACCGATGCCAACGCGCGCGCGACGTGGAAGTACGACGGCAACACGTTCTGGAGCTACGACACGCCGGCGATGGTCACCGAGAAGATGAGCTACGTGAAGGCTCAGAACCTGGGCGGCGCGTTCTTCTGGGAGTTCAGCGGCGACGACGCGACCGGCACGCTGGTGAACACCATCAACAACGGCTTGAAGTAGGCCAGGACTCTCCCAGCTCCGACGACGGGCTTTTCCTCAGCGCCGGCCCACGTGGCCGGCGCATTTTTATGCGCCGGTTTCGCTCAGCCAGGTACGGACCAGATCCAGCACCCGCCCGGGCTCGTCGCGGTGTGGCACGTGCCCGCAGTCGGGCATCAGTTCCACGGTGGCGCGTCCGCCGGTGAGGTCGGCGATGCGCTGCGGGTGCCGCGACGATCCGAACTCGTCCAGACCGCCATGCATCGCCAACGCGGGGCAGCGCACCGCGCGCAACGCATCGTCGAGATTCCAGCCGGCGAACTCCGGCGCGAGCCAGGTATCGATCCACGCGTGCAGGACCCATTCCGCCTTGTCGCCGTGATAGCGACGCAGCCGATCGACCTGGCCGGGCTGTGCGAACGACTGCCGGGCATCGACGATGCCCTGCAGCGTGCGGTCCTCGACGAAGGTCTGCGCCGATTCGGTAATGAGCGCACGACACGCCTCGGGCCACGCCGCCGCGCAGGCGATGGCCATGCCGCCACCGACGCTGTGGCCGAACGCTACGAACGCATCGATGTCCAGTACTTCGCGCAGACGCTGGAACCCGACACGGGCTTCGTCGTGCACGAAGTTCGCGTCCAGCGTGCGCGGGTTCGCGTCCGAGCGCCCGAAGCCGAGCCGGTCATAGGCAACGACGCGTCGTCCGGTCACGCGCGCAAGGCGCTCGGGAAAGTCGCGCCACAACGCCACGCAGCCGAGCGAATCGTGCAGCAGCACGATGGGCGCCGCGTCGCGTGCGAGCGCTGGACGCCACTGCGTCGCGAACACGCGGCCGGCATCCGTCTCGACCCACGATTCCTCCATTGCCACACCGGACATCGATCGCGCACTCGCAAACCGGACGAAGCCGGCGATGCGACGATGATGCCACCAGCGCCGTCATCGCACGGTGCGTGCGATGGCGGAACGCGGGCCTCACGCCCGCTTGAACACCAGCGTCGCGTTGTTTCCGCCGAAGCCGAAGCTGTTGGACATCACCGTGTCCAGGCGCGCGTCGCGGCTCGCGCGCGCGATGGGCAGGCCTTCTGCGCGCGGGTCGAGTTCGTCGATGTGCGCCGAACCGGCGATGAAGCCGTCGCGCATCATGAGCAGGCAGTAGATCGCCTCGTGCACACTGGCGGCGCCCAGCGAATGGCCCGACAGCGCCTTGGTCGAAGACACCGGCGGAACGTTGGCGCCGAAGACTTCGCGGATCGCGTTCAGTTCGACGATGTCGCCCAGCGGCGTGGCGGTGGCGTGGGCGTTGAGGTAGTCGATGGGCGTATCCACGCCGACCAACGCCTGGCGCATGCAGCGCACCGCACCTTCGCCGGAGGGAGCGACCATGTCCGCGCCGTCGGACGTGGCGCCGTACCCGACCAGCTCGGCGTGGATGTGCGCGCCACGCGCCAGCGCATGTTCGCGATCTTCAAGCACCAGCATGCCGCCGCCACCGGCCATGACGAAGCCGTCGCGGTTCGCGTCGTACGGGCGCGACGCGGACGACGGCGTGTCGTTGCGACCGGTCGACAGCGCGCCCATCGCATCGAACAGGAACGCCATGCCCCAATGCCCTTCTTCGCCGCCACCGGCCAGCACGATGTCCTGCCGGCCGGCGCGGATGAGGTCCGCACCCATGCCGATGCAGTGCGCCGACGTCGCGCACGCTGCCGACACCGACGCGCTCACGCCGCGGATGCCGAACGCGGTGGCCAGCGTCGCCGACACGGTGGAACACATCGTGCGCGGCACCATGTACGGACCGACCTTGCGCACGCCGCGCGATCGCAGCAGATCGGCGGCTTCGATCTGCCACTGCGGAGAACCGCCGCCGGAACCGGCAATCACGCCGGTGCGCTCGCTGTGCATCTGCTCCGGCGTCAGCCCCGCATCGGCGATCGCCTGCTGCGTGGAAACGTGCGCGTACGCGGCCGCGTCGCCCATGAAGCGACGCGGCTTGCGATCGATCAGCGCGTCGAGGTCGATTTCCGGCACACCAGCGACCTGACTGCGCAATCCGGCTTCGGCGTACGCCGGCTGATGGCGGATGCCCGAGCGTCCCTCACGCAACGACGCGGACACGGTGTCCACATCGTTGCCCAGGCACGACACGATGCCCATGCCCGTGATGACTACGCGACGCATCGTCAGAAACCCTCCGTGGAGGTGAACAGGCCGACACGCAGGTCCTTCGCCGTGTAGATCTCCCGGCCGTCCACGAAGGTGCGGCCATCGGCGATCACCAGGTTGAGGCGGCCGCGGATCACGCGGCGGATGTCGATGACGTAGGAAACGAGCTTCGCGTCCGGCAGCACCTGGCCGGTGAACTTGACCTCGCCCACGCCGAGCGCGCGGCCACGCCCCGGCTCGCCCAGCCACGGCAGGTAGAAACCGGCCAGTTGCCACATCGCATCGAGGCCGAGGCATCCGGGCATGACGGGATCGCCGGCGAAGTGGCAGTCGAAGAACCACAGGTCAGGACGGATATCGAGTTCGGCGCGGATCTCGCCCTTGCCGTACGCGCCGCCTTCGCTCGCGATATGCGTGATGCGATCGAACATCAGCATCGGCGAAGCAGGCAGGCGGGCGTTTCCGGGGCCGAAGAGTTCGCCTCTCGCGCAGGCCTGGAGTTGCGCGAGATCGAACGAAGAGAGCTGATTCATGCAGGGGGACACTGTGGGCAGATTGCAGGTTCGCCGACACATCATCGCATCGCCTTGACCCAGATCAATGGCGTTTCGCCATGCGCAGGCGTACGGCGCAACCTCGCGCGTCGCGGTCGCGACGCGCTCAAACCCTGTGATTACTGGGGAAATTTCGCAAACATCTTCGTCACCGCCTGGTCCACGGCCTTGTCGACCTTTGCCGGCGACGACGACACCGTTTCCGTGGCCGTACCGCGCCAGATGGCCTTCTGCTGCTTGCTGTCGAACATGTCGACGATCAGCGTGCCGACCTCGTAATTGTGAACGCTGGTGGTGGCGGTGCCCATGCCCATGCCGCCCACGCCCCAGCCGCCGCGCCAGCCCCAGCCGCCGAGCGGCGTGCCGGTGTAGAACGTGTCGAGCGACTGCTTCTGCGACGTGGAGACGTGCGCGGCAACGGCCACGTCGCCCTGTTCGGCCAGCGTCCAGCCCTTCGCCTTCAGCTGCGCGTCGATGTTGTCGACGATGCGCTCGTCGACCAGCGGCGAACCGCCCTGTGGCTTCAACGCCCAGTAGTACGTCTTGTATGCAGAGAAGTCGGCGGCGGGATCGCGATCGACGGTGACCTTGGGCGCCGCGGTGGCCATCACCGGGAACAACAACGCGAGCAGAAGAATTCCTTTCATGACACGACCTGTGGGTTTCGTGGGGGAAAGGAGGACGGCAATGCCTTCACCGGATCTGGATGTCCTCCAGGGCCAGCATCCGAGCTGCGGCTAAAGCCTAGTTCTGCGCCGTGAAGCCACGGTCAATGATCGGCCGATGTCGATGTCGGCGCGCACATTGCTTGCACTTCCCATCATCACTGCCGCATCGCCCCTGCCCGGACGACGCGGAACGAGCGTGCGCTCAGCGCGCCAGTCGCAACACGTCGTCGAGCAATCCCGCCGCGGTGACTTCCGCGCCGGCACCCGGGCCCTGGATCACCAGGGGCTGCGAAGGGTAGCGATCCGACCAGATCGCGACGCGGTTGTCCGTGCCGGCACCGCCCGCGAGCGGGTGATTGCCGGGCAGCGATTCCAGCCCGACCTTCGCGCGGCCATCCTGCAGGCGCGCGATGAAGCGCAGTTTCTCGCCGCGCTTGTAGGCCGCGGCGAAACGCTCGCGCAGCGGCGTGTCCAGTGCGGGAAGCGCGCCGTCCAGCGCTTCCTTCGACAGGATGGCCAGCTCCGGCGGCACCAGCGAGGTGACGCTCACCTCGTCCGCATCCAGCTCCACGCCCGCGGCGCGCGCGAGGATGAGCAGCTTGCGGCGCACGTCCTCGCCGGAAAGGTCGTCCCGCGGATCGGGTTCGGTGTATCCCGCGTCGCGCGCCTGCCGCACCAGCGCGGAGAACGGACGCATGCCGTCGTAGTTGTTGAACAGCCATGCCAGCGAACCTGACAGCACGCCGGCGATGGCGTGGATACGGTCGCCACCGGCACGCAGTTCACGCAGCGAGCGCAGCAGCGGAAGACCCGCGCCGACGGTGGCGCTGTCGCCATAACCGGCGTGACCCACCGCGGACGCCGCGCGGATCGCGTGCCAGCGCGAGAGCGAGGTCCCCTGCCCGATCTTGCAGGCGGTCGCCACGTGGATGCCCTGCGCCAGCCAGTGCGCATGGCGCTCGGCGACGATCTCGCTCGCGGTCGCATCGACGACCACCCGCACACCGTCGCCGTGCAGCGCAGCGTCAACGGCTTCGATCGAGCTGGCCTGCGGTGCCAGTGCGAGCCGCTGTGTCGCCTCGCCCGGCGCCAGGCCGGAACGGTCGCTGACGGCGTGACGCGAGTTGGCCACGTGCACCAGTTGCACGCGACGACCCAGCGGCGATGCGTCCCAGGAGACCAGTCGCGACAGCACCGCGCTACCGACCGTACCCGTCCCCAGCAGCGCGATGCGCGCAGGCGCGGGGTGCGCCTGCGGGGCGACGCCGCGTGCGATCTCGACCGCCGCCAGGCTCATCGTTTCACGCGCTCGGCGATCTCCACCGCCTGCTCCGCGCGCTCCAGCGCGGCAGCGATGTCGCTCACCAGGTCGTCCACGTGCTCGATGCCCACCGACAGGCGCAACAGGCCGTCGCCGATGCCGGCGGCTTCGCGCGCTTCGGCCGACATCGCCGCGTGCGTCATCGTGGCCGGATGCGCGACCAGGCTTTCCACGCCGCCCAGCGATTCGGCCAGCGTGAAGCACTGAAGGCCGTCGAGGAACGCGCGTACGGCATCGACGCCACCATCGAGTTCGACGCTCAGCATCGCGCCGAAGCCCGTCTGCTGACGTGCGGCGACCGCGTGGCCCGGATGCGACTCCAGCCCCGGGTAGTGCACGGCGCGCACCGCCGGATGCGCGTCGAGCAGCGCCACCAGCGCCTGCGTGTTTTCCTGGTGCACGCGCAGGCGCGCATCCAGCGTGCGCAGGCCGCGCAGGGTGAGGAAGCTGTCGAACGGCGAGCCGGTCAGGCCCAGCGCGTTGGCCCACCACACCAGTTGCTGGTGCTGCTCGGCATCGCGCGCGACCACGGCACCGCCGACCACGTCGCTGTGGCCGTTGATGTACTTGGTGGTGGAGTGGACGACGAAGTCGGCTCCGAACTCGATGGGCTGCTGCAGCGCGGGCGACAGGAAGGTGTTGTCCACCACCGTCAACGCGCCGCGGGCCTGCGCGGCCTCGATCACGAAGCGCAGGTCGGTGATGCGCAGCAGCGGGTTGGACGGCGTTTCGATCCACACCACGGCAGGGTTGGTGGCCAGCGCGTCGGTGAGCGCGCGCGGGTCGGTGAGGTCGGCGGTGATGAGTTCGAACGCGCCCTTCTTCGCCAGCGCGTTGAACAGGCGCCAACTGCCGCCGTAGCCGTCGTGCGGCACGACCAGGCGATCGCCCGGCTTGAGCAGCGCATGCAGCAGCAGCGTGATCGCGCCCATGCCCGTGGCGGTGACCACGCCGCCGGCGCCGCCTTCCAGCTCGGCCAGCGCCTCGCCCAGCAGGTCGCGGGTGGGGTTGCCACTGCGCGTGTAGTCGTACTGACGCTTCTCGTTGAAGCCGGCGAAGCTGAAGTTGGACGACAGCACGATCGGCGGCGTCACCGCGCCGAAGGCGGTGTCGCGATCGATGCCGGCGCGGACGGCCGAGGTACAGCGGTTGCGCGTGCTCATGCCGCCACCTCCGTGCGCTCGGCGGCAATGCAGTCTTCCAGCGCCTCGCGCAGGATCGTCGCGATGGCCGCTTCCTCCTTGAGGAAGGCGTCGTGCCCGTACAGCGAACGCAGCACGCGCAGGCGCGTTTCGCCGCGCAGGCGTTCGACCAGGTCGTAGGCATCGGACACCGGCACCAGACGGTCGTCGGCAACGGCCACGACCGTCACCGGAATGCGGATCGCGGTGGGGTCCACCACCTGCAGGTCGATGGATTCGGACAGACGCAGGTAGGCGGTCGGCGAGGTGCGTTCGACATACGTCGCGCCGCAATGATCGAGGTAGTCCTCCGCGCCCACGCGCACACGGCCTTCGCTCACTTCCGCGGCGTCGAAGCGCGCGGCGAATTCCTCGGGCGTGCGGTAGCTGAGGATGGCCAGCTGGCGTGCCAGCGCCAGGCCGTGGGTTTCATCGCACTGCAGGGCGCCCAGCGCCACCGCGCGACGCTGCAGCGCGCGCCATGCGCTCGCATACGGATGCGCACGATGCACGCCGCTGATGGCGACCAGCTGGTCCAGTCGCTGCGCATGGCGTGCCGCGAACTGCAGGCCAACCATCGCACCGTACGAGCAGCCCACGAACGCGCGCAGCCGCGCGATGCCCAGCACGTCGAGCAGCGCGGCGATGGCGTCGGCCTGGTCGGACGGATCCAGCGGCGCGTCCAGCGTGCCGTCGGCGCCCACCCAGTCGAACGCGACCAGGCACTGTTCCTGCGGGTCCAGCGCGCGACCGGTGCCGACCTGCTGCGTCCACCAGCCAGACTCGGCAAAGGCGTTGCTGGCGGTGAGATGGCGGTGCGCCGAAATGCCACCGGCGACGAACACCGCCGGCTGGCGGCGGTCGCCGAGCAGTTCGTAGCGCAGCGTCACGCGGCGACGGCCGGCATGGCGCAGGTCGAGCTCGATGTCGCACTCGCCGCGCAGCGCGGGCACGGCCTCGTGCGAGACCGCGCGGGCGATGGAATCGAGGACGTCGACGCGTTCGCCCGGTGCGGCGTGATCGAAGGTGGAAGCGGTGGGGGCGAGGCTCATGGCGGGCATCCGAAGTGACGGGGCCATCGAGCCTGCGAGTCGCCCGCGCGCTCCTGGGCGCACGTTGCAACCATCTTCCGACCGGCGACGCCCTGGCGCCCCTGCCGCAGGAATTGGCACCTTCACTCGCCCCAAAAGGGAGGAGTTGGGTTGCCCCGGCTTCTAAGGGCCTGTCCCTCAGCCGGTCTCGATGGATGGACGCAGTCTGCAGCGGGCCGGGGACGCTGTCAATCGCTTCATCCGCATATAGCGATTTATTATGTCGGTCACGTCTGCGGCTCACACGAAACAGGCGCGCCGAATACACTTCGACCATGACTCCCCGCTTCCTTCTCCCCCCCGCCATCGCATCGTTGCTGGCGGTCCTGGTCACGGCGTGCGCCACGACGCCGTCGATCACGCCCCCACCGCCCACCACCGCCCAGGTCGCGCCCGCCGTGCGCACGGTGCTCGAACGCTACGTCTCGGCCGAAAGTCCGCAGGACGAACTCGATTCGCTGGCCACCTGGCCCACCGAGGACGGCCATACCTGGCTGATCGCCACGGCCAAGTCCACGCATCGCCTGGTCGTGTTCGATGCCGACACGGGCAAGCGCCTGCGCGAGGTCGGAGGCGAAGGCTCGCAGCCTGGGCAGTTCCGTCGTCCCAACGGCATCACGGTGTACGGCGACATGGCCTTCGTGGTCGAACGCGACAACCACCGCGTGCAGGTGCTCTCCCTGCCCGACTTCAAGCCATTGGGCAGCTTCGGCGAAAAGGAACTGCGCAGCCCGTACGGCATCTGGCTGGATGAAACCGAGCCGGGCGAGCTGGAGGTCTACGTCACCGACAGTTTCATGTACGGCAAGAAGTTCGACCAGGTGCCGCCGCTGGCCGAACTGGACCAGCGCGTTCGCCGCTTCCGCGTGCAGTTCGACCAGACCGGCCGCCTGCGCACGCACTATGCGGGCTCCTTCGGCGACACCTCCGAGGACGCGGCGCTGCGCATGGTCGAATCCATCGCCGGCGATCCGGACAACGACCGCCTGCTGATCGCCGATGAAGACCGCCGCCACGAATCCACGCTGCGCGAGTACAGCATCAGCGGCAGGTACACCGGTCGCAGCCTGCCGCAGGACAGCTTCGCCGCCGAGGCCGAGGGCGTGGCACTGTGGACCTGTGGCGACGCGTCCGGTTACTGGATCGCGGTGGACCAGCTGGCGCCGCTGACCATCTTCCACCTCTTCGATCGCGCCACGCTGGAACCGCGCGGCAGTTTCCAGGGCGAAACCACCGCGCACACGGACGGCGTCGCGCTGCACGCGGCCACCACCGCACAGTTCCCGAACGGCGCGCTGTTCGCCGTGCACGACGACAAGTCCGTTACTGCCTTCGACCTGGGCGAGGTCGCACGCGGGCTCGAACTTTCGCCTGCCTGCACGCAATAAGGCCATGTCACGCGCACGCCGCTACGGTTCGTGGTTGCTGGGCATCGCCGCGCTGTTGATGGCGTTCGGCGCCGGCGCGGCGAAGATCTACCGCTGGACCGACCGCGGCGGCATCACCCATTACGGCGACCACGTACCCGACGCCGCGCCGGCGCAGGTGCAGACGATTCCGGTTGAGGGCGAGCCCAGTGCGATCGCCCGTCTGCGCATCGAGAACGATGGCGACCGTTTCCTCGCCTTCGCCGACAACCGCCTGTCCGGACCGATCGAAGTGCAGCTGGATTTCAGCCGCGGCGAGAACGTGATCGGCCAGCCGGTGCTACCCGCGCGTGCGACCGTGGCGCCGCGCGGCAGTGCACTGGTGGCAGTGCTCAGCTCGGCTGATCCCGACCGCGGTTTCGATTTCGAATTGCAGATGGAGAGCCTGCCTGGCGATCCGACGGCGCGACCACGCGATGTCGATTACCTGTTGCCGCTGCAGCAGGCGCACTTCCGCATCGATCAGGGTTACGGCGGCCAGTTCAGTCATCGCGACGAACAGAACCGCTACGCGGTGGACTTCGCCGCCGAGATCGGGACGCCCGTGCTGGCCGCGCGCGAGGGCGTGGTGATGCAGGTGGAATCGGATTTCGACAAGGCCGGCCTCAACCTGGAACGCTACGGCGGCCGCGCCAACTTCGTGCGCATCCTGCACGACGACGGCACGATGACGCTCTACGCGCACCTCAAGGCCGAAGGCGCGCTGGTGCGCGTGGGACAACGCGTGCGCGCAGGCCAGCAGATCGGGCTGTCGGGCAACACCGGTTTCACCACTGGCCCGCACCTGCACTTCGTCGTGCAGGTGAACCGTGGCATGCGGCTGGAGTCGATTCCGTTCCGGATGGTCGGACCGCAGGGGCCGCTGCGGATATCGGGTGGGTGAGGCATCATGGCGGCACGCGAAGGGGGCGCCTGAATGATCAATCCACACCTTGAATGGCATGAGCCGCAACGTCTGAGCAGCTATCCGTATTCGCCTGACCTCGACGAAATCCCAAAGTCAGCCGGTGTCTATCTTTTCTACCGGAAGCATGGCACCAGCTTCGAAGTGTTCTACGTCGGCAAGGCCTTGAACCTCCAAAGCAGGATCAAGGGGCAACTGAACAACCTCAAGCTCATGAACAGCATCAAGTCGGCCGCGAATGGCGCGCGCATGCTGGCTTACGCGGAAATCACCCTAAGGCCGGGCCAGAGAAAGGAGTCCGCGATCGTTGCGGCGGAAAAGCTGTTGATCAGGCACTTCGTCGAGGAGGGCCATGAGCTTTTCAACATTCAAGGCGTCAAGCTTGCGGTGCAGACCCTTCGGAACGACCGACCGGCAAGCCTTCGGAAAGTGATTCCGAAGCAGACCCAGATCGAGGCCTAGGCAGAGCGCCAGTAGCAACGACGACGGCGCCAACGCCGCACCCTGCAGGGCGCGGCGTCGTGCATCTGAACCTCAGGCCGCTTCGGCCGCCGCCGGCTCGACCAGATCGCGCCATTGCGGCAGGCGATCGATGACGTTGACGTTGCGCAGGTAGGCCTCGTCCACCGGCGTGCCGGCGACCAGCGACGAGGCGACGTGCACCGCGCCCGCAACCCAGAAGCCACTGGCCTTCAGGCGACCCGGGCGATGCTGGAACGCCACGCCCTCGACGATCGGCATCGGCAAGCCCCACAGGCCGAGCAGGTAGGCGCCGGCCTCGGCGTAATGCGGTCCGGTCGAACCTTCCGTTCCGTTCGAGACGCCCGGCAGCAGCTTGCCCACTTCGGCCAGCAGGCCGGCCGTCGCGGCCAGTTCCGCACTCGGCCCCGCCAGCAGGCGGCGCGCGAGGCGCGAGGTGCGCAGGGCGCGGTCCTGGATCGCTTCGCGCTCCTTGCCGGCCAGTTGCGTCGGACCAAAGGCTTCGCTGGCCAGCACCAGGCGCAGCAACGTCTGGTGGCCCAGGCGCGTGACCGCAGCCCGGATATCGGTGATTTCGCGACCGCCGGAGAAGTACGCCGAATTGCACAGGCGCAGCACCTTGGCCACGATCGCCGGGTCCTGCGACAGCATCTGCGCGATGGCGGCATTGCTGGCATCGGGATCGCGCAGCAGGCGCGACAGTTCCAGGTAGAGGCGCGGCGGCGGCGGCAGCGAGCCGATCCGGCCCACGGCCTGCTTCAGCTCCTCGCTGCCCAGCACCTGGCGCAGCTCGGCGACGCTGTCGACGGCTTCGATCAGCTCGCCCGCGTCGAGCGGACGCGACAGCAGGCGATGGGCGCAGTCCAGGCCCTGGAGCTGGGAACTGTCCTGGTCCTGGTCGAGCAGGAGGATGCGCACCGCCTCCGGATGCATGCTGGACATCTGCCCGAGCAGCGCCGTTCCGGGCACCGCGCCCACGCGCAGGCCGCACAGGATGACGTCGACTTCGGTCAGCGACAGCGCGGCATCGGCCTCGGCCAGCCAGTGCACGTCCCAGCCCAGGTCGAAATAGCTCAGCGATTCCTCGAACTCGCCGGCGCGGCCGGCATCCTCACCCACAATGACAATGCGCACACCGCCCCCTGCTGCAAGACCGGACATTCAGGGCAGGTAGCGGCCGCGTCGGCCGTCTCTTTAGGGGTATGAACGGGGGAAACGGGCGAACTGCCAAGTGGCGCACAGTTTGGGATTCAGGGGGCGGACGCCGCCCGGCCCGGCCTCGCGCGGCGGCGGCGCGAAGGCGACCGGGCCCACACACGTATAATCGCGGCCCTTCCCGCTTCCCGATCCGCGGACCAGCTTTCCGGCCCATCCGCGCCCGCCGTTGCCATGTCCGACGTTTCCCTCGAAGCCGCCCGCCGCCGCACGTTCGCGATCATCTCGCACCCCGACGCGGGCAAGACCACGCTCACCGAAAAGCTGCTGCTGTTCGGCGGTGCGATCCAGATGGCCGGCTCGGTCAAGGGCCGCAAGGCCGCGCGCCATGCGACGTCCGACTGGATGGCACTGGAAAAGGAGCGCGGCATCTCGGTGACCAGCTCGGTGATGCAGTTCCCCTACGAGGACCGCATCGTCAACCTGCTCGACACGCCGGGCCACGCCGACTTCGGCGAGGACACCTACCGCGTGCTCACCGCGGTGGACTCGGCGCTGATGGTCATCGACGTGGCCAAGGGCGTGGAAGAGCGCACGATCAAGCTGATGGAGGTGTGCCGGCTGCGCGACACGCCGATCATGACCTTCATCAACAAGCTCGACCGCGAGGGCAAGAACCCGATCGACCTGCTGGACGAAGTGGAGAGCGTGCTGAAGATCCAGTGCGCGCCCATCACTTGGCCGATCGGCATGGGCCAGCGCCTGAAGGGCGTGGTCCACCTGGTGACCGGCGAGGTCCACCTGTACGAACAGGGCCGCAACTTCACGCGCCAGGATTCGACCATCTTTGCGTCCATCGACGATCCGGCACTGGAAGCGCGCATCGGCACGCAGATGCTGCAGGAGCTGCGCGACGAGCTGGAGCTGGTGGAAGGCGCTTCGCACCCGTTCGACCTGGCCAGGTACCTGTCCGGCGAGCAGACCCCGGTGTTCTTTGGCTCGGCGGTCAACAACTTCGGCGTGCAGCTGCTGCTGGACTTCTTCGTCGAGCATGCGCCCGCGCCCAAGCCGCGTGCGACCACCGGCCGCGAAGTCGGCGCGTACGAGCCCAAGCTCACCGGCTTCGTGTTCAAGATCCAGGCCAACATGGACCCGCAGCACCGCGACCGCGTGGCGTTCATGCGCGTGTGCTCGGGCCAGTTCAGCGCCGGCATGAAGGCCTTCCACGTGCGCAGCGGCAAGGAAGTGAAGCTGGCCAACGCGCTGACCTTCATGGCCTCTGACCGCGAGATCGCCGAGAGCGCCTGGCCGGGCGACGTCATCGGTATCCACAACCACGGCACCATCTCCATCGGCGACACCTTCACCGAAGGCGAGTCGCTCAGCTTCACCGGCATTCCGAACTTCGCGCCGGAACTGTTCCGCCGCGCACGCCTGCGCGACCCGCTCAAGCTCAAGCAGCTGCAGAAGGGGCTGGCGCAGCTGTCGGAGGAAGGCGCGACGCAGTTCTTCCGTCCGCTGATGAGCAACGACCTGATCCTCGGCGCGGTCGGCGTGCTGCAGTTCGACGTGGTGGCCTACCGCCTGAAGGACGAGTACGGCGTGGACGCGAGCTTCGAGCAGGTGAACGTGGCGACGGCGCGCTGGATCCGCTGCGACAACGAAAAGAAGCTGGAAGAGTTCCGCGACAAGAACGCGCTGAACCTCGCGATCGATGCGGCCGGCCAGCTGGTCTACCTGGCGCCAACGCGCGTGAACCTGCAACTGGCGCAGGAACGCGCACCCGACGTGCAGTTCCTCGCCACGCGCGAACACGCGCACGCCACCTCGATCGACTGACGGGCGCCGACCGATGCCGGCCTGGCTGGCGTGGTGGCTGGCGATCAACGTCGCCACCGTGTTGCTGTTCGGTTACGACAAGGCGATCGCCGGTGGACGCCGGCGGCGCATTCCGGAACGCACGCTGCTCGGGTTCGCGCTGCTCGGCGGCTCGCCCGGCGCGCTGCTGGCGATGGGTCTGTTCCGGCACAAGACCGCCAAGCCGACATTCCGGCGGGCGATGGGCGGCATCGTGGCGGCGCAGCTCGTCGCGCTGTGGTGGCTCTCGCGCCACCTGGTGGGCTGATACCTGCTGCGCGATTGTGCGGTGAAGGTCACACCGTGACGGCGACGTGAGCGCGACGTGACGTGGATCAGAGCAAATACTCCAGTCTGCGCTACCATGCTCGGGCCATGTCCCCCGCACATTCCGTCGAAGACGGCTCCCTGTCCGATGCATCGCACGGACGGCATTCGCTGCGCGAGGAGTTCTTCAACGCGCTGACCCACGGCCTGGGCGCGACCGCGGCACTCGCCGGCGGTGCGGTGCTCATCACCCTGGCCACGTTGTTCGGCGACGGCTGGCAACTGGCCGGCGCGATCGTCTTCGGCATCTGCCTGCTGCTGCTTTACCTCGCCTCGACGCTGTACCACGCGATCCAGCATCCGGTCGCCAAGGCGCGGCTGAAGGTGTTCGATCACTGTGCGATCTACCTGCTGATCGCAGGCACCTACACGCCCTTCACGCTGATCGGCCTGCGCGGGCCCTGGGGCTGGGGCTTGTTCGCTGCCATCTGGACGCTCGCGGTCGCGGGCGTGATCTTCAAGCTGTTCTACACCGGCCGCTTCAAGCTGCTGTCCACCGGCATCTACATCGCGATGGGCTGGCTGGTGGTCATCGCCATCGAGCCGATGCTGAGCGCGCTGGACACCTGGACGATGGCCTGGCTGTTCGGCGGCGGCCTGTTCTACACGCTCGGCACGGTGTTCTATCACCGCCCGTCGCTGCCCTACTCGCATGCGATCTGGCACCTGTTCGTGGTCGCTGGCAGCGTGTGCCATTACGTCGCCGTGTTCGCGCAGGTCTTCCCGGCGGGCCGATTGCTGCAGCTGAACTGAGCACAACGCATTCACTTTTGCTTGACCGGCGTGCGTCGATGGTGGACCGCGGTCCATGACGGAAGCAGGCGGTGTCCGGTCGCCGTTCGATCCCAACGCAGCACCCCAAAGATGCAGCGCGCACGGCCCGGCTGATGCGGTCGGAGTGAGCGGATGCACGGACGAAGCGCAGCCGCCACCACGGCCTGGCCGGACCGGATTCGCCGCCATCCGGTGCTGGTCGCACTGGCCTTCGTCGCGCTGGCGCTGGCGATCCTGATCGCGCTGTGGGACTGGAACTGGTTCAAGGGCCCCATCGAGCGCCAGGTGCAGGCGCGCACCGGCCGCACGTTCGACATCGGCGGCAATCTGGATGTCGACCTCGACTGGCGTGCGCCTACCGTCCGTGCCGAACGCGTGCGCTTCGGCAACGCGGAATGGTCCCGTCAACCCGAGATGGCCTACGCCGAACGCGCCGAGCTCCAGATCGCGCTATGGCCGCTGTTGCGCGGCCAGGTGCTGTTGCCGCGCATCCGCCTCGACCGCCCGCGCGTGCTGCTGGAAACCAATCCCAAGGGCGGTGCCGGGAATTGGGTGTTCGGTGAGCCCGGCGAAACCCGCATGGAGTTCCGTCGCGTGGATGTCGAACGCGGCTTCCTGCGTTTTCGCGACGTGCCGCAACGCACCGACATCCGCATCGGCGTGAGCAGCCAGCAGACGCGTGCGCGCGACGCCACGGCACCGGTGTCCGTGGTCGGTGGCGGCTCGTGGAAAGGCAATGCATTCCAGTTGAACGGAACGGCCGCGTCGCCACTGCTGCTGCGCGATCGCGAAATGCCATACCGCATCGACGTGCGCGCCTCGGCCGGGGCGACCCGCGCCCACGCGCGCGGCACGCTGCTCGACCCGTTGCGGCTGCGCGGTTTCGATCTGCAGATGCGGTTGTCCGGCCGCGACATGGCCGACCTGTACCCGTTGCTCGGCCTGGCGATTCCGTCCACGCCGCCCTATTCGCTGGACGGCCATTTCAGCCGCGAAGGCCAGGTCTGGCATTACCGCGATTTCGATGGACGCATCGGCGACAGCGACATGCACGGCGATGCCAGCGTGGATACCGCCGGCAAGCGGCCCTATCTACGCGCGAGTCTCACTTCCAAGCGGCTGGACTTCGACGACCTGGCCGGCTTCGTCGGTGGTGCGCCGCAGAGCGGGGCCGGCGAAACCGCCAACGCGGAGCAGGCGACCAGGGCAGCCAACACGGCATCCAGCGCACGGCTGATTCCCGCCAAGCCGTATGAACTGGACAAGCTGCGCGCGATGGATGCGGACGTTCGCCTGCGCGCGACGCGCATCAACGCACCCAGCCTGCCGCTGGATGACATGGACGCGCACCTGATCCTCGAGGGCGGCCTGCTGCGCCTGGATCCGCTGAACTTCGGCGTGGCCAACGGCGACATCCGTTCGCGCATCCGCATGGATGCGCGCACCGACACCATCCACACGCGCGCCGATGCCGACATCGCCGGCCTGAGCCTGGGCCCGTTGCTTCCGAAGGTGGAACTGGCCCAGAACGCCATCGGCAAGGTCGGCGGCAAGGTCTCGCTGGAAGGCACCGGCAATTCGGTGGCGGGCATGCTGGGCAGCAGCGACGGCAGCGTGTTGCTCGGCATGGGCCGCGGCCGCATCAGCAACCTGTTGATGGAGATGGCCGGCATCGACCTGGCCGAGATCATCAAGTTCAAGCTCGAGGGGGACAAGCAGATCCCGGTGCGTTGCGCGTTCGCCGACTTCACGGTGGACGACGGCGTGATGACGGCGCGCTCGCTCGCGTTCGACACCACCGACACCATCCTCGTCGGCTCGGGCACGGTGAACCTGCGCGACGAGAAGCTGGACCTGACCATCAAGCCGCGGCCGAAGGATCGAAGCCTGCTGGCGTTCCGCACGCCGCTGCGCGTGGACGGGAGTTTCCGCCAGCCGAAGGTCCACCCGGATCTGGCGCGCGTCGGTCTGCGCGGGGCCATCGCGCTGTCGCTGGCGACGATCACGCCGCCCGCGGCGCTGCTGGCCACGTTCGAGACCGGCCCGGGCAAGGATGCGGGGTGTGGCGGCCGCTACGCGGAATGAGCCGGCCGCGGTGCGTCAGCTGGCGATGTAGCGCTGCAGCTGGTCCAGTTCGAGCTGCTGGTCCTCGATGACGGCCTTGACCAGGTCGCCGATGGAGATCACGCCCAGCACCTGCTCGTTGTGCACCACCGGCAGGTGGCGGATGCGCCGGTCGGTGACGATCTGCATGCAGCGGTCGGTGGTTTCGTCCAGGCCGACGGTGACGACCTGCGCGGTCATGATGGTCCGCACGGGCGTGTCCGCGGAGGACCGCCCCTGCAGGACGATCTTGCGTGCGTAGTCGCGCTCGGAAAGGATGCCCACCAGGCGTCCGCCCTCGATCACGAGCACGGCGCCGATGTGCTTCTCGGCCATCAGCCTGATCGCGCTGATGACCGGCACGTCGGGGCCGATCGCGAACACCTCAGGCGCTTTGGCTTCGAGCAGTTGTCGCACGGTGCGCATGGCCGTCTCCTTCTGCCAGGGGGTCTTGCCCCGAGCATACTCCCCGCGCCGGCAGCCAGGTGTCGACGAGGTAGAGCGGCCGTTGCTTGGATTCCTCGTACAGCCGGCCCAGGTACTCGCCGATCAGACCCAGCGCGATCAGCTGCACGCCGCCCAGGAACAGGATCACCGACATCATCGTGGGCCAGCCGGCCACGCGGTCGCCCCAGACCAGCGCCTTGAGGATGATCACCACCCCATAGACGAAGGCGATGGCCGCCGTCAGCAGGCCCAGGTACGTGGCCAGCCGCAGCGGAACGGTGGAGAAACTGGTGATGCCTTCCAGCGCCAGGTTCCACAGGCGCCACAGGTTGAACTTGCTGCGCCCGGCCGCGCGCGGATCGCGGTGATAGGGAATCGCCGCGCGGTTGTAACCCACCCAGCCGAACAGGCCCTTCATGAAGCGGTGGCGTTCGCGCAGCTGGCGCAGTCCCGCGAGCGCGCGCGGCGACAACAGGCGGAAGTCGCCCGTGTCGGCGGGAATCGGCGTCTTCGATAGCCGGCCGATCACGCGGTAGAACGCGTGCGCCGTGGCGCGCTTCAGCCAGCCTTCGCCCTCGCGCTCCAGACGCGTGCCGTGCACGTCGTCGTAGCCCTCGCGCCACTTGGCGACGAACTGCGGAATCAATTCCGGCGCGTCCTGCCCGTCGGCGTCGAGGATCAACGCCGCGCCTTCTTCCACGCGATCCAGACCCGCGGTCAGCGCAAGTTCCTTGCCGAAGTTGCGCGACAGCCGCAACGCCGCGACGCGCGGATCGTCGGCGGCCAGGCGCTGCATGAGAGGCCAGGTCTCGTCGGTGCTGCCGTCGTCGACGTAGAGGATCTGCCCGTCGATGCCCTGCTCCAGCGCCAGCGCGTCGAGGACGGCCACGATGCGCGGCTGCAGCAACGGCAGGCTTTCGACCTCGTTGAAGGCGGCGATGACAACGGTAAGGCGGTCGCGATTCATGGCGAGATGGTAGCCGCTCGCCCCGGCGACTGGCATCACTCGATGCGCCGCAGGTAGTCGGCGCCGCCGATGTAGCGCATCTGCCGCTGGATCGCCTGCGCGCGACGCTGCACGTACGGGCCCGGCCGGGTGATGCTGTAACGGCGCGGGCTCGGCAGCACCGCGGCCATGCGCGCCGCCTCGGCGGCGGTCAGCTGACCGGCATCCTTGCGGAAGAAGGTGCGTGCGGCGGCCTGCGCGCCGTACACGCCGTCGCCGAACTCCACGATGTTGACGTACACCTCGATGATGCGGTGCTTGGGCCACAGCGCCTCGATCAGCAGCGTGTACCAGGCCTCGATGCCCTTGCGCACCCAGCTGCGCCCGCTCCACAGGAACAGGTTCTTCGCGGTCTGCTGGCTGATCGTGCTGCCGCCGCGCACCTTGCGCCCCTTCGCATTGTTCTTGCGCGCCTTCTCGATGGCCTGCAGATCGAAGCCGAAGTGTTCCGCGAAGTTCTGGTCCTCCGAGGCCACCACCGCCAGCGGCACGTAGGGCGAGATGTCCTCCATGTCGCGCCAGTCGTAGGCGACGCGGAAACGCCATTCGCCATCGCCCCAGGCTTCGAGCTGTCGCGACACCATGAAGGCGCTGAACATCGGATCGACGAAGCGCAGCGTCGCGACCTGCACCACGCTCAGCAGGACGAACAGCAGCGGCACCGCCATCAGCCATCGCAACCAGTGACGCCGACGCCGCGGCTGGGGTTGTTCCACGTTCGCGGTCACGTCTTGCACGGCGTCCACTCCATCCCCATCTGTGTCCACACCTCTCTTCACATGAGCGCGGGCATTATCCGCCAATGCCGCGCCCCAGCCGCGAGCCCCGCATGACTTCACAGCCCGACCCCACCACCCGCGACCACGACCAGTTGACCCGCTTCCTGATCGAGGGCGCCGGCGTGCGCGGCGTGCGCGTGCATCTGCACGACACCTGGCAGCAGATCCGCAGTCGCGCCGAGTACCCGCCGGCCGCCACGGAATTCCTGGGCGAAGCGGCCGCCGCGGCCGCGTTGTTCACCGGCCACGCCAAGGTCGATGGTCGCCTCTCGGTCCAGCTTCGCGGTAACGGCGCACTGCGCACGCTGTTCGCCGAGTGCACCGCCGCCGGCACGCTGCGCGGCATCGCCCAGCTGGACGAAGATGCCCAGGTTTCGCGGGATCTCAAGGCGCTCGGCCCGGACGCCGTGCTGGCCATCACGATCGAAAACCCGTCCGTCGATGGCCGCGAACCGATGCGCTACCAGGGCCTGGTGGCGCTGGAGTCGGATTCGCTCGCGGGTGCGTTCGAAGACTACTTCCGCCAGTCCGAGCAGCTGCCTACCCGTCTGCTGCTGGTAGCCGACGAACGGCAGGCCGCCGGCCTGATGCTGCAGAAACTTCCGGGGGATCATGGGGACGACGACGGGTGGGCACGCGCGGGAGCGCTGTTCGACACCCTGACGCCGCAGGAACTGCTGGACTGGAGCGCCGGCGACCTGCTCGGCCGGCTGTTCCATGAGGATGGCGTGCAGGTCCTTGGGCACAAACCGCTCCGCTTCGCGTGCTCATGTTCCCGTGAGCGCGTGGAGGCCATGCTGGTCTCGCTGGGGGTCGCGGAGGCGGGGGCCGCCGTCGAGGCGGCCGGTGGTCGGGCCCTGATCCGTTGCGAGTTTTGCGGACAGAGTTACCGTTTCGATTCGGAGGAAATCGCTAGCTTGTTTGCCGTGGCGACAGCTGAACTGGCTGCCCCGGAACGGCTGCAGTAGCCGCTCCGCGTCACCGGGGAATTGTTAAATAAACATAAACGGTCTATAGTCGCGGCCCCCAGGAGGGGGAACTCCACCGGCTTCGTCCGGTCGTACAAGACCATGAACACGCGCGTTCTACGACTGCCGTTGACCTTGATGCTCGCCCTCGGCGTGGCCTCGGGCGTCCATGCACAGGCCAAGCGCGCCCCGGTCATCGACACCACCTACCTCCCGGTCTGGAACCAGAACAGCGGCAAGCTGGAATACCTGCTCCAGCTCGAGCCGACCGGCGCACCGGTCGCCGGCGCACGCTGGCGCGTGGGCAGCAACACCCTCGACGCCGCGTTCGGACTGGAAGCCGGCGACACCCTCGGCCTGGTCTGCGATCGCAAGACCGGACTTGCCGGAGCGATCGGAAATCTTGCCAATCACTGCATGCTCGCCTCGCTCGACGAGGACGACGGCGGTGCCGCGCACCAGGGCACCGTAGGCGCCAGCCTCACCCGTGCCGGCGGCAAGGTCGGTCTGGCCTTCGGCAGCGGTCGCGACACCCTGCCCGCCTGGCTCAGCCCGACCGGCAAGGCAGGCAAGGTCGACCAGAACACGCTCACCGTCTACGGCCAGAAGAACGTCGGCCGCGAGGCCACCGTTTCCATCGGCGGAACGTGGGCGCGCGCGCGCCTGATTCCTGCGGGCGAAGTGCCCGACCTCGCCGATCGCTGGAACACCAAGAGCGTCACGCTCGGTGCGGGCCTGGGTAATTTCAGCGCGAACATCGTCGGCCGCGTGGTCGACACGCCCGGGGAGCCCGGGCAGTGGGAAGGCCTGGGCCTTGGACTGACCTGGCGCACCCCGTGGAGCGGACAGCTCACGGTTGGCGCGGAAAACGTCGTCACCCGCGGCAAGAACCCCTTCGCCCCGGACAACGGCGACAAGGACGAAGGCACCGTGCCTTACGTCCGCTACGAGCAGGACCTCTGAACTGATTTTTCGCACTCGTGCAGGCGCCAGTGGGCGCCTGTTTCGGCGTGCCTGTTGTTGCGCGGCCGCTCTCTTTGCCGAGTGTGTCTATTTGCGGGCGATCTCACCGACCCGCGCGACATTTTCGTCCCTGGGCTGCTTTCTGTGACGCACCCCTCGGAAAACGCCCCCATACGCTCCGGAACTGCGTCTTCGCGCGGTGTTCGCACGCACATAACGATACTTTCACTTTTCTCAGACACGAAGTAGGATCGGGACGCGCCTTGCCGAACTTGGCGTCAATTTTGACGCCGCCGGCTCGGTTTCCGTGGAAACTTTGGAGAGAGAGAAATGTCGTTGAAAGCCCACCCGCTCCGCAGCGCGATTACTTTCGCGCTTGCCATGAGCAGCACCACCGCCGGCATGGCCGTTGCTCAGGAAACCGAGCAGCAGGCAACCACGCTGGACCGCATCGAAGTCACCGGTACCCGCATTCGCCAGGTCGACCTGGAAACCGCGCAGCCGGTCCTGCAGATCACCCGCCAGGACATCGAGAAGCAGGGCTTCCAGTCCGTCGGTGACATCCTGCAGAACATCACCGCCACGGGTTCGCCGCCGGTCAGCCGCGCTGCTCCGCTGTCGTCCGGTGAAGCCTCCGGCGGCACCTTCATCAGCATGCGTAACCTGGGCGCCGCCCGTACGCTGGTGCTGATGAACGGCAAGCGCCTGGGCGTGACGACCGGTGGCCTGTCCGACATCTCGACGATCCCGGCTGCTGCCGTGGAGCGCATCGAAGTGCTGAAGGACGGTGCCTCCTCGATCTACGGCTCCGACGCGATCGCCGGCGTGATCAACATCATCACGCGCAGCAACTTCGAAGGCGCCGCCGCCAGCGTGTACTACGGCCAGTACGACCAGGGCGACGGCAGCATCACCAACGGCAGCTTCATCATGGGCTTCTCGGGTGACCGTGGCTCGCTGACCGCCGCTGCCGAGTGGTCGAAGGAAGACGAGGTGTGGGCGAAGGATCGCGAGTACAGCGCATTCCCGCGCTCGCAGAACCACCCGACCGACAACTGGACCCCGGTCGGCGACGACGGCGGCTTCAACAGCGTCTTCTCGCAGGGCCTGCCGAACGTCGTGTACGTGCCGGCGACCACCGCCAACCCGACCCGCTCGACGCGCGTCGTGCTGCGTGAGGGTGGCGATGCGCGTAATCCGGCTGACTGGGTTGCCCAGGACCAGAGCGTCGGCTCCTGCGCCGCCAACTCGGTCGCCAATCCGGGTCCGGGCACCTGCACGCCGGGTTCGACGCTGCACAAGTCGAACTCGAACGAGCAGATGACCCTGCGCCAGCCGATCGAGCGCGAAGCGCTGAACATCGACGGCAGCTACGACATCACGGACAACGTCCGCTTCCGCACCAACCTGCTGTACAGCCACCGCATCAGCACCCGCAACATCGCGGGCTACCCGATGCAGGCGGCGTCGTTCGGCACGCCGATGGCGGCGACCAGCTACTTCAACCCGGTGGGCACCACGATCTCCAACTGGTGGCGCCGTACGTGGGAGCAGCCGCGCGTGACCGAAAGCGACCTGACCACGTACCGCTTCGCCGGTGCGTTCGAAGGCAGCTTCGACTTCGCCGACCGCACCTTCGACTGGGACGTGTCGTACCTCAACAACACGAACCGCAACGTGCAGTCGTCGTTCGGCAACCTGAACCTCGCCAACGTGCGTAACGCCGTGGGTCCGTCGTTCCTGCAGACCGCTCCGGGCGCGACCCAGGGCCAGATCCTGTGCGGCACGCCGACGGCCATCATCGCCGGCTGCACGCCGTGGAATCCGTTCCTGCCGTTCGGCGCGACGGGCCCGGGTGCCCTGACCGGCAACACCGCGCTGCAGAACTACCTGTTCCAGGAAGAGCATTCGACCGGCGAGACCGAGACCACCGTGATGTCGGCCAACCTGGCCGGCACCATCGTCGCGCTGCCCGCAGGCGACCTGGGCTTCGCGATGGGCGTGGAAAACCGCAAGGAAGAAGGCGAGTTCACGCCGGACGCCCTGTCGGTCACCGGCGGTTCGACCAACCTCGCGGGCGGTCCGACCAAGGGCAGCTACACCGTCGACGAAATCTACGCCGAGTTGCAGGTGCCGATCCTGGCCGACATGCCGTTCGCGCGTGAGCTGACCTTCTCCGTCGCCAGCCGTTACTCGGACTACGACACCTTCGGCGACACGACCAACAACAAGTTCGGCCTGAAGTGGAAGCCGATCGACTCGCTGCTGGTTCGTGCCACCTACGCCGACGGCTTCCGCGCTCCGACGATCTCCGACCTGTACGGCGGCAGCTCGCAGACGTTCTCGCAGTTCACCGACCCCTGCGATACCGTCCGCGGTGAGGCAGCATCCAACGCCACCGTCCGCGCCAACTGCATCAACGGCGTCGGCGGCAACGGCGCGCTGGGCGCACTGGGCACCAACTACCGCCAGCTGGGCCAGGGCTTCGCTCCGGTCGGCACCACGCCGGCGCAGACCCCGGTTGCCTTCACCTCCGGTTCGAACCCGCTGCTGACCCCGGAACTGTCGAAGTCGCAGACCATCGGTTTCGTGTGGAGCCCGACCTTCATCCAGGGCTTCAACCTGGCAATCGACTGGTGGAAGATCCGCATCTCCGACACCATCGTGGCCGACTCCCCGACCACCATGCTGAACGACTGCTACGTCCTCGGCATCGCGTCGCGCTGCGTCGCTCCGGTCGGTACCGCACCGGGCTTCACGCGTGATCCGGCCAACGGCGTCCCGACCGTCGCCTTCGGCAGCCGCAACGCCGGTTTCCGCAAGGTCGAAGGCTTCGACGTCGACCTGACCTACCGCATGACCACCGAGAGCTGGGGTAACTTCACCCTGTCCTCGACCAGCACCTACACGGCGAAGGACTACCTGGTCAGCACCAACGACCCGCGTTACGCCCTGTCGACGGTGGGCCAGGCCGGTGCCGGCAACCCGCACCGCATCCGTTCGAACCTGAACCTGTCGTGGGAAATGGGTTCGTTCGGTGCCAGCTGGATGGCGCGCTACTACTCGGGCATGGCGGAAGCCTGCACGTACTTCACCCCGACCGGCACCGGCGCTCCGAACGTGACCGAGCCGCACCTCGAGTGCGACGAGATCCACTTCGCTCCGACCGGTGCTTTCCGGGCTGATGGCACCCCGGCCAGCTCGCTGGCACGTCGTCGCAACGCCGGTTCGGTCACCTTCAACGATGTCCAGGTCCGCTGGGAAGCCCCGTGGAACGCGACCGTCGCCATGGGTGCGAACAACGTGTTCGACAAGCAGCCGCCGGTCATGTACTCGCAGCCGAACTCGAACTTCAGCTTCGACGGTGAGTACGACATCGGTCGCTTCTGGTACATGAAGTACACCCAGCGCTTCTGATCCTCGGATCGAATCGCTGCTGCAACACCACTACGGCCCCGAAAGGGGCCGTAGTTTTTTGCGCCGCAGCACCGCCATCCAGCCCTCCAGGGCCAACCCACCGTCTCACGAATTCCTGATATGGGACATTAACGACACTTTAATTACTCCAGGTACCGGGCTAGTATCGGACCCGACCTTGCTGATTTTGGCGTGTCAATTTGCGCTTACAGGCGGGTCCAGGCGAACGACCTAGAACTTTGGAGAGAGAGATGACCTTCAAGACCAGCCAGCTTCGCGATGCCATTACCGTGGCGCTTGCGATGGGTGCCACTGCCGTAGCGGGCAACGCGCTCGCGCAGGAAAGCGAACAGGAAGCCACCACGCTCGGGCGCGTGGAAGTAACCGGTTCGCGCATCAAGCGAGTCGATACCGAAACTTCACAACCCATCCTCACCCTGGACCGCCAGGCGATCGAGAACTCCGGCGTCACCTCGATCGGCGACGTGCTCCAGCAGATTTCGACCAACGGTTCCGCGCTCAACACCAGCTTCAACAACGGCGGCAACGGCCAGACGCAGGTCGACCTGCGCAACCTGGGCTCCAACCGCACGCTGGTGCTGGTCAATGGCCGTCGCTGGGTGGCGGGCCAGACCGGCGCCGTCGACCTCAACACCATCCCGATCGCCGCAGTGGAACGCGTGGAAGTGCTGAAGGACGGCGCCTCCGCGATTTACGGTTCCGATGCGATCGCCGGCGTGGTGAACATCATCACCCGCCAGAACTTCGACGGTGCGTCGGCTTCGGCCTACTTCGGCACCACCAGCAAGGGCGACGGCACGCAGCAGGCGTACGACTTCATCATCGGTAGCACGTCGGAACGCTCCAACGTGATGCTGGGCGCAGGCTACGTGA
The DNA here is from genome assembly GCF_030053425.1 of Lysobacter stagni. NCBI lineage: Bacteria > Pseudomonadati > Pseudomonadota > Gammaproteobacteria > Lysobacterales > Lysobacteraceae > Lysobacter > Lysobacter stagni. The sequence continues at coordinate 51,259 of NZ_JASGBI010000001.1, forward strand.
AGCAGGAGCCGGTCTTCGCGGGCGACCGTGAAATCTCCGCGGTTCCGTCCTTCGGCCTGCCGGCCAACAGCGTGCTTGCCGGCGCGTCCTCGACCAGCCGCTTCGGCCGCTTCGACTTCGCGGGCAACCCGGGCACCTCCACGCTGATCCCCGGCGCGCAGGGCTGCGTCAACAACCAGGTCTGCGACCCGTCCGTCACCAGCCAGTTCCGCACCTTCGACCTCGCAACCGACGGCTTCAACTTCGCGCCGGAGAACTACCTGTCGACGCCGCAGGAGCGCATCAGCCTGTTCGGCCAGGCGCGCTTCGACATCACCGACAAGGTCTCGTTCAAGGCCGAAGCGCTGTACAACGAGCGTCGTTCGGAGCAGTACCTGGCGCCGCAGCCGATCAGCTGGGGTGAAACGCTGCCGGCCGGCTTCAACTCGCCGACGTCGCTGGCGTACACCTTCAACCTGTCTGCCGACAGCATGTACAACCCGTTCGGCACCGACATCACTCGCGTGCAGATCCGCGGTCCCAGCTTCTCGCCGCGTCGTTTCTCGCAGGACGTGGACACCTACCGCTTCAACGGTGGCTTCGACGGCACCTTCGAGCTGGGTGACCGCTACTTCGCGTGGGACGTGGGCATGTCGTACACCGACAACCACGAGGACGACACCACCACCGGCCTGCAGAACCTGGCCCGCATCCGCGATGCGGTCGGCCCCTCGATGCTCGTCAACGGCGTGCCGACCTGCGTGAGCACCGCGGGCGACGCCTCCACCGCGATCCTCGGCTGCGTGCCGTGGAACGTGATGGGCAATGCCGAGGACATCTCGCCGGAGATGATGGATTACATCAACTACGTCGACCACGGCACCGTCAAGGACGAGATGAAGTCGTACACCGCCAACATCTCGGGCGACATGTTCGAGCTGCCGGGCGGCATGGCGGCCTTCGCGGCCGGCTACGAGCGTCGCGACGTCAACGGCTCCTTCAGCCCCGACGCGCTGGCCTCCTCGGGCCTGACCACGGGCAGCCAGGCCACCGCGACGTCGGGCGGCTACAAGGTCGACGAGCTCTACCTCGAACTGAACCTGCCGATCCTGAAGGACCTGCCGGGTGCGCAGCTGCTGGAATTCCAGCTGGCTGGCCGCTACTCCGACTACTCGACCTTCGGCGACACGTTCAATCCGAAGTTCGGCTTCAAGTGGAAGCCGTTCGCCGACCTGCTGGTCCGCGGTAACTGGAGCAAGGGCTTCCGTGCACCGTCGATCTCGGAGCTGTTCGCAGGTGAAGCGGACAACTTCCCGACCCTGTACGACCCCTGCGATGCGAACAACCTCTACGCTGCCACGGTCACCGGCCAGCTCAGCGACGCGGGCGTCGCCGCGGTGTCGGCGAACTGTCTGGCCGACGGCGTTCCGGCCGACTATGCGCAGCCGAACCCGCAGATCCGTACCACGATCGGCGGCAACCCGGACCTGCAGCCGGAAACCTCGACCTCGAAGACCTTCGGCTTCGTGTGGAGCCCGAGCTTCCTGGAAGGCTTCAGCGCCAGCCTCGACTGGTGGAAGATCGACATCGACGATCCGATCCAGGTGGTCGACATCCAGGAAGCGATCGACGCGTGCTACCTCGCCGAGCCGGGTTCGCGTGACCTGAACGCCTGCGCGGTGTTCACCCGCGATCCGACCACCGGCGACGTTGCCGACGTCGACGCCACCCTGCAGAACCAGGGCTTCCGCAACGTCGAAGGCTACGACTTCACCCTGGACTACGCCTTCGAGACCGGCGTCGGCAAGTTCCGCGTCAACTGGGACAACTCGTACATCTCCAAGTACGAGACGCAGATTGCCGAAGGCTCGGCCGTGGTGTCGCGCGTGGGCAACATCTCCACGAACTTCCCGGTCTGGCGCTGGCGCTCGAACATCAACCTGTCGTGGGAACGTGGCGACTGGGATGCCTCGCTCATGGGCCGTTACTACTCGGCGCTGGACGAGGAATGCGAAGGTCCGGTCCTGGCCGCGGTGTACGAGGGCAACCCGGCGTTCGAGAACCTCTGCTCGGCTCCGCGTCGCCCGACTAGCGACTTCACCGGCACCCCCGCCGTCACCCCGGAGAACACCCTGGACGAGACGATGTACTGGGACGTGCAGGTGGGCACGAAGCTTCCGTGGAACGCCCGCGTGGCGCTCGGCGTGAACAACGTGTTCGACGAGGACCCGCCGGTGTCGTACACGGCGTTCGCCAACAGCTTCGACCCGCAGTACGAAATGCCTGGTCAGTTCTATTACATCCGTTACGACCAGAAGTTCTGAGTCCTGCCGCACCCGAAGAAGGCCCCGTCAGGGGCCTTCTTTTTTTGCACGGTTTGTTCCATAACACGTCAATGGCAACCAAGGCCCCTCCCATGAACGCGCCTGCCCTGCTCGCCCAGGCGCAGCAGTTGATCCGGCAGAAACAGCCGACGGCGGCACTGGAGGCGTTCACCCGCCTCACCACCCACTTTCCGCGCTACGCCGAAGGCTGGTTCCAGCGCAGCGGCTTCGAAGTCGGGCGTGCGCTCGGACTCACGGCCATCGCGTCCGCACGCCAGGCGCTCGCGGTGGAACCGGCGCGCGCGTTGTACCGCGCGCACCTGGCGCAGGTGCAGTTCAATTACGGCCTGTGGGGCGACGCACTGGAAACGCTCGCACCGCTGCGGCCGCTCGACCCGTCCACGATCGAGCCACGCATCGCCAACTCGGTCGGCTCGGTGCTTTCGCTGGCTGGTCTCGAACACGAAGCACAGCCGTGGTTCGATTCCGCCTCCGCGCGAGCGCTCGACAGTCCCACGTATGCCTTCAACCAGGCGCAGGGCCTGCTCTACACCGGCGATGTCGAAGGCTCACGCGCAGCGCTGGCTGCGCTGACCGGACGCTTCCCGGATTTCGCCAAGGCGCACTGGGCGCTCAGCTCCATCCGTAGCGGCGCAGCTGATCCGCAACGGCCCGACACGCTGTACGCGGCACTGCAGCGCGCGCAGAGCCCGGTCGACGAAGTGATGTACTGCTACGCGCTGTTCAACACGCTCGATGCGCTCGACCGCACCGACGACGCGTTCCAGGAGCTGGAACATGGCATGCGCCTGCAGCGTACGCGCCTGAACTACGACGGCGAGGACACGCGCGCCCTGCGCGGGATCACTGCGGCCGTGTCGGCCGACATGCCGTCGATCGACGACATGCCCATGGCGACCGACGGCGTCTGCCCCATCTTCGTCCTGGGCCTGCCGCGCTCGGGAACCACGCTGGTCGAGCGCATCCTGGGCAATCATCCGGACGTCGCCACCGGCGGCGAGATGACCTGCTTCTCGGCCGCGCTGCGCGAGCAGTGGAAGGCCGAGGTGGTGAACCCGATGCTGACCTCGTCGCCGCTGCAGAGCCTGGCTACGCCGGTGTCGCATGCGCGCCTGGCCGCCCGCTATCGCGAGCTCACCGCGTTCAAGAGCGACGGCAGGAAGTTCCTGTCCGACAAGTATCCGTTCAATTTCATGCTGGTGCCGTGGATCGTGCACGCGTTCCCGGATGCGCGCATCGTGCACCTGCGGCGCGATCCCGTGGATACCTGCTTCGGCAACCTCAAGCAGCTGTTCTCCGGCCAGTACGGCGCCTGCTATTCGCAACAGGACATGGCCGCGTACTACGACGCGTACCGCGACATGATGGCGCGGTGGGACGCGCTGTATCCCGCGCGCGTGCACCACGTCGACTACGTCGATCTGGTCACCGATCCCGAGCGCTCGGCCGCCGACCTGCTGGCCCAATGCGGACTGCCTGCCGTGGCCGATGCCTGGCGCATCGAGAACAACCCGCGCACGGTCGCCACGGCGTCCAGTGCGCAGGTTCGGCAACCGATCAACCGCAAGGGACTGGATGCATGGCGCCGCTACGCCGAGCAGCTGCGCCCGCTTGCGAACCACTTCGGCGCATCCTGACTTCCGTCATGTCCCAATCGAACTACAAGCTGTTCCCGGCGTTCGCGGTGCCCATGGCGCAGGACATGCTGCCCGACCCGGAACGCATCAACGCCGAGCTGAAGGCGCTGTTGCTGGCGCGCGAATCCGAGGGCGAGCGTTACGCCAACCCGAACCCGTCGCTGAAGCAGCAGCACGGCGTTTTCGAAAGCGATTTCAACCTGTTCTCCTGGCCGGACCCCTGCGTGCAGCGCCTGCGCCAGTTCTGCTGGGGCGTGCTGGGTCGCACGTTGCAGCAGATCAACAACTACAGCCAGGACGAGATGTCGCGGCTGCAGATCTACTCGCACACCTGGTTCCACGTGACCCGCAATGGCGGCTTCACCATCCTGCACACGCATCCCATGGCGTCATGGTCGGGCGTGTACTGCGTGGCGCCGGGCGAGACGCCGGAAGATCGCCCCGAATCGGGCGTACTGCGCTTCCACAACCCGCACCACTACGCCAACTACTTCCTCGACCCGGGCAATGTCCGCCTGCAGATGCCGTATCACCACGGCACCTACAACGTGCGTTTCCGCCCGGGCCAACTGGTCCTGTTCCCCTCGTGGCTGCAGCACGAGGTGCTGCCGTTCTTCGGCAACGACGAGCGCATCACCATCGCGTTCAACTGCTGGTTCTCGATGCGGGAGGACGGCGGTGGTGGCGGAACCTGATCTCGCCGATCCACGCTGGTTTCCCGCCGACTACGACGCCGGGTCCGGGCGGTTCCGCTTCGTCCATGTGGAGCTGTCCGACCTGGGCGATGCGCCTTTCCTCGACCGGCGCCTGGCCATCGACTGGGCGCACGGCTTCGATGTCGCGGTGCGCGACCTGCCAGACCACGTGGACGCGCACGCATCGTTCCTGTTCCACACGGCCTTCTGCGGATCGACGCTGCTCGCCCGTGCGCTGCATGCGCCGCCGCGCGCGGTGTCGTTGAAGGAGCCACTGGCGCTGCATGCGCTGGCGATGGCGCGCCTCAAGGCGCGCACTGCCCAGGAGTTGGGTGAGGTGGCTGCAGCCCTGCCACGCTATCTCGCCCTGGTCTCGCGGCCGTGGGCCGAGGGCGGGCGCGTGCTGATAAAGCCGGCCAACCAGGCCAACGGACTGCTGGATTCGATCCTCTCGGCCCAGCCTCGGGCACGTGCGGTGCTGTTGTATTCCAGCCTGCGCAGCTTCATGGTCTCGTGCTTCAAGAAGTTGCCCGATTCGGAGCAGCGCATCCGCTGGATGGCGCAGGCACTGCTGCGCGACACGCAACTGTCGCGGCGCCTGGGTATCGAACCGGGCGGCGCGTTCAACCTGGTCGAGTCCTGCGCGCTGGCCTGGTACGCGCAGATGGAGCGCTATGCGTTGGCCCTGGACGCCGACACCGACGACCGCCTGCGCACGCTGGACTTCGACGAGGTGCTCGCCGCACCGTCCGATCGCGTGCGCGACTGCGCCGGCTGGCTGCAGCTGGCCGACGAGGGGCTGGACGAGCGCGTGCCGCGCGTGTTCTCGCGCCATTCCAAGGGCAGCTCGGCCGCTTACGACAGCGAAGAACGCGATCGCGAGAACGCGCGCGTGCTGGACGCTTTCGGCGAGACGATCGACCGCGCGGTGGACTGGGCCGAAGGCAGCATCGGGCCGGCGGCGCTGATGCCGCGATGGAAGCCGCTGCACTCCGGGTGACGCGCGCTCAGCGGGGGACCGGCACGCGTTCGAACTTGACGGCGAAGGTGTAACGCGGCGCGTAGCAGATGCGGTTCGGTGGGCGTCCGACGTGCTTGATCGCGCCGTCGAAGATCACCAGACGACCGGGCTGCGGGCGGATCGCGCAGGCCACTTCGTCCTGCGCGTCGTAGAACATCGTCTCGCCGCCCCACTCCACGTCCCAGCGCTCGCACAGGTACCACAGCGCGGTCAGGTCGTGCTGGTCGGGCAGGCAGTCGGTGTGGGTGAACAGCATGTCGCCGTAGCTGGCGACATTGGTGTAGGCACGGTAGGGACGGTAGCCGTATTCGGCGGTGGCGAATCCCATCGCCGCACGTCGCGTGATGTCGAAGATCGGCTGCTGCACCAGTGCCTCGATCTTCACCTCCGTCGCCCAGTGACGGTACTCGGCGGTATCGGGCCGCGCGATCTCGGTGCGCGTGAACGCGGCCTTGGACAGGCCGCGCACGTAGTCGCCGACGTTGGGCAGATGGCCATCGAACACCCGCAGCGGGCGGCCGTCGATCACGAGTTCACGACTGGCCGCGAGCGCGGCGGGGTTCGTTGTCATGCGATCCTCAGTTCGAAAGGGCCTTCGCGATGCGCTGCTGCTCGTCCTTCAGGGCCTGCGGCATGCGCGGGCCGTATTCGTCCAGGTACTCGCCGATGCTGGCGAATTCGGCCTGCCAGCCGGCATGGTCGAAGCCGAACAGCTTGGCCTTCGCTTCCTCGCCCAGGGCGATGCCGTCGAGGTTGATGTCCTGCACGGACGGCAGGTGGCCGATCGGCGTTTCCACCGAAGCGGCCTGACCCTTCACGCGCTGGATCATCCACTCCAGCACGCGCAGGTTGTCGCCGAAGCCCGGCCACAGGAACTTGCCGTCGTCGCCCTTGCGGAACCAGTTGACGTGGAAGACCTTAGGCAGCTTCGCGCCGCTCTGGTCGAACGAGAGCCAGTGGCTGAAGTAGTCGGCGAAGTTGTAGCCGCAGAACGGCTTCATCGCCATCGGGTCGCGGCGCATCACGCCCACCGCACCGGTCGCGGCAGCCGTGGTTTCAGAACCCATCGCGGCGCCGACCAGCACGCCGTGCGTCCAGTCGCGCGCCTCGAACACCAGCGGCACGAGCGAAGCGCGGCGGCCGCCGAAGACGATGGCGCTGATCGGCACGCCGGCGGGGTTCTCCGCTTCGGCCGAATAGCTGGGGCATTGCTTCGCCGAGACGGTGAAGCGCGAGTTCGGATGCGCGGCCGGGCCCTTGGCTGCCTCGAACGGACGTCCGCGCCAGTCGGTGACCGGCTGCGCGCCGTTGTCCAGGCCTTCCCACCACGGCTGGTTGTCGGCGGTGACGCCGACGTTGGTGAAGATGGTGTTCTTCTGGATCGACGCCAGGGCGTTCGCGTTCGACTTGTCGGACGTACCCGGCGCGACGCCGAAGAAGCCGGCTTCCGGGTTGATGGCGTACAGGCGGCCATCGGCGCCCGGGCGCATCCAGCAGATGTCGTCGCCCACCGTCCACACCTTCCAGCCCTGGGCGCGGTAGCCCTCCGGCGGAATCAGCATGGCCAGGTTGGTCTTGCCGCACGCCGACGGGAACGCGGCGGCGATGTAGTGCGTCTCGCCCTGCGGATTCTCCAGACCCAGGATCAGCATGTGCTCGGCCAACCAACCTTCCGAGCGTGCCTGGTGCGAGGCGATGCGCAGCGCGTGGCACTTCTTGCCCAGCAGCGCGTTGCCGCCGTAGCCCGAGCCGTACGACTTGATCGTCAGCTCTTCCGGGAAATGCATGATGAAGCGGCGCTCCGGGTCGAGCTCGCCGATGGAGTGCAGGCCGCGCACGAAGGTGCCTTCGCGCTCGATGCGCGCCAGCGCCGGTGCGCCCATGCGCGTCATGATGCGCATGTTCGCCACCACGTACGGGCTGTCGGTGATCTCGACGCCGCAACGCGACAGCGGAGAATCGATCGGACCCATGCAGTAGGGAATCACGTACATCGTGCGGCCCTTCATGCAGCCGTCGAAGAGCGCATCCATCTTCGCGTGGCCGTCGGCCGGCGACATCCAGTGGTTGTTCGGGCCGGCGTCGTCCTGCTGCGTGGTGCACACGAACGTCAGGTGTTCGACGCGGGCGACGTCGTCCGGATGCGAGCGGTGCAGGTAGCTGTTGGGATGGGTTTGTTCGTTGAGCTTGACCAGCGTGCCATCGCGCTGCATCTGCTCGACCAGCGCGGCGTTCTCGGCATCGCTGCCATCGCACCAGTGGATCGCGTCGGGCCGGGTCAGCGCGGCGACCTCGGCGACCCAGGCGTTCAGGGCGGCGAGCTTGCTGCCTTCGCTCCCCGGCGCGACGGCAGGTTTCGAGACGTCATGGGAAATGGCATTCATTGCGGAACTACCTCCAGCGGGGGCCGGTTTCTAGGGATTCAGGCTGACGGGTCATGCCGACGGGATCAGCGTAGCCATCATGTGCTCGACATACGCCTCGAATTCGTCGTGCTGCATGCGTGCCTGGTGCAGCTGCAGGTTCAGCTGCAGGAAGCCCACGTAGGCGGCATAGAGCAGGCGCGCGCGGTGCTGGGCGTCGGTGCGGCTGAGCCCGGCCTGGCGGAACGACGCGGTGAGGTAGTCGAGCCGGCGTTCGGAAACGCGACCGATGACCGGCTGGACCGCCGGGTGGTCGAGCGCCTTGAGCAGCTCGGAATAGATGACGTGCGACTTGAACTCGTGCGCGACGAGGGTGAACAACGCACGCAGTCGTTCGCGCGGATCGGAGATGGGCTCGAGCTGGCCGAACACGGTTTCCTGTTCGACCTTCTCCCAGCGCTCCAGCGCCGCGACGAGCAGCGCATCACGCGAAGGGAAGTGCCAGTAGAAGCTGCCTTTCGTCACGCCGAGGCGGCGCGCGAGCGGCTCGACCGCCACGGCAGCCACGCCCTGCTCGGCGATCAGATCCAGGGCGGCCTGCGCCCAGTCGTCGGCGCTCAACCGGCCTGTCCGTTCCGGGACCGGGCGTTCGGCGGCGGTTCGATCCTCGCCGGTGCGGCCTTGCCCGGCTCCTTCCTGCTTGGTCTGCGGATTAGAGCTCATGGTCTATATTTTAACCATACGCCAGCGGCTGTAACAGTATGCACGCCTTCCGGAACCCCGCCGTCAACGCATCGTGAGGGGCCGGTTGACAGCGAGAGGAGAATCTTACCATACTCGGCCGTATGTTGAGTGTTTGATGCGCGCGCTTGAATGCCGGCCCCAGGGCCCCGTGTCACCGCCGCATCGCCTCGATCCCATTAGCCTGCTGTCACCGCGCCGCGCCGGAGCGCCGTCATGAGTATCGTGATTCCCTTCCTCGCTTTTCTGCTGGTCGGCGCCATCGCCGCCTACCACCGCCTGCGTCTGCCGGTATGGGCCGCACTCACGGCCAGTGCGCTGGTCGCCTGCTGGCTGTTGGGCGCGAACGGCGCAGCCACTGTCGTCGCCGCCATCGTCACCGCGCTGATCGCGGTGCCGTTGCTGCTGCCGCAGATCCGCCTGCCCTTCATCACCAAGCCGCTGCTGGGCTTCTACACCAAGATCCTGCCGCCGCTGTCGGAAACCGAGCGCGTCGCGCTGGAAGCCGGCACCGTGGGTTGGGAAGGCCAGCTGTTCTCCGGCAAGCCGGACTGGAACGTACTGGCGAACCAGCCCAAGCCCACGCTGAGCGCCGACGAACAGGCCTTCATCGACGGCCCGGTCGAAGAGCTGTGCAAGATGGTCGACGACTGGAAGATCACCCACGTCGATGCCGACCTCTCGCCGGAGCTGTGGGACTACATCAAGAAGAACAAGTTCTTCGGCATGATCGTGCCGAAGGAGTACGGCGGCCTGGGCTTCACCGCGCTGGGCAACCACAAGGTCATCCAGAAGCTGGCATCGATCTCCTCGGTGGTCTCCTCCACCGTGGGCGTGCCCAACTCGCTCGGCCCGGCCGAGCTGCTGATGCACTACGGCACGCAGGAACAGAAGGACCATTACCTGCCGCGCCTGGCCGACGGCCGTGAAGTGCCGTGCTTCGGCCTGACCGGTCCGTGGGCCGGCTCCGATGCGACGTCGATCCCCGACTACGGCATCGTCTGCATGGGCGACTGGAACGGCGCGCGCGTGGTCGGCGTGAAGCTGACCTTCGACAAACGCTACATCACGCTGGCGCCCGTGGCGACGCTGATCGGCCTGGCTTTCCGCATGTACGACCCGGAAGGCCTGATCGGCGACAAGCAGGACATCGGCATCACCCTGGCGCTGCTGCCGCGCGACACCGCCGGCGTCGAGATCGGCCGCCGCGCGATGCCGCTCAACAGCCCGTTCCAGAATGGTCCGATCCGCGGCAAGGACGTGTTCATCCCGCTGAGCCAGCTGATCGGTGGAGAAGCCTACGCCGGCAAGGGCTGGCAGATGCTGGTGGAATGCCTGTCGATCGGCCGCTCCATCACGCTGCCGTCCACGGCCTCCGGCGGCACGAAGTTCGGCGCGGTCGTGACCGGCGCCTACGCACGCATCCGCAAGCAGTTCGGCCTGTCGGTCGGACGCTTCGAGGGCGTGGAAGAGGCGCTGGCGCGCATCGGCGGCAACGCCTACACCATCAGCGCGCTGGCCGAGGCCTCGGCCGCGGCGGTGGCGCGCGGCGAACTGCCGGCCGTGCCGTCGACCATCTCCAAGTACCACTGCACCGAGCTGGGCCGTGAAGTCGCCAAGGACGTCATGGACATCATCGGCGGCAAGGGCATCATCCTGGGCCCGCGCAACTTCGCCGGTCGCAATTGGCAGGCCGCGCCGATCATGATCACGGTGGAAGGCGCGAACATCATGACGCGCTCGCTGATGATCTTCGGCCAGGGCGCCATCCTGTGCCATCCGTGGGTACTGAAGGAAATGAAGGCGGCCACGCTGCCCGATCCCGAGGAGCGCCTGCGCGAGTTCGACCGCAACCTGTTCGGCCACATCGGCTTCGCGATTTCCAACGCTGTGCGCTCGTTCTGGTACGGCCTGACCTCGGCGAAGTTCGGCAAGGCGCCGGGCGATGCCTATACCCGCCGCTACTACCGCAAGCTCAACCGTTACTCGGCGGCGCTGGCGCTGTGCGCGGATACCTCGATGCTGCTGCTGGGCGGCAAGCTGAAGTTCAAGGAATCGCTGTCTGGCCGCCTCGGCGACGTGCTGAGCAACCTGTACATCGCCAGCGCCCTGCTCAAGCGTTACGAGGACGAAGGCCGTCCGGTCACCGACCAGCCGCTGCTGGCCTGGTCGATCCACAACGCCACCTTCAAGATCGAGAAGGCGTTCTCCGGCGCGCTGCGCAACTTCCCGATCCGTCCGATCGGCTGGCTGCTGTGGACGCTGGTGTTCCCGCTGGGCCGCCGCGCGCAGTACCCGAGCGATCGCCTGGGCCACAAGGTCGCGTCCCTGCTGATGTCGCCGAACGAAGCGCGCGACCGCCTCGGCAAGGGCGTGTTCCTGACGCCGACCGCCAACAACCCGGGCGGCCGCATCGCCAGCTACCTGCAGAAGGCCGTCCTGGCCGAGCCGGTGGAGCGCAAGTTCCTCAAGGCGCTGAAGCAGCACGACATCGAAGCGCACGATTTCGCCTCGCAGCTGGACGAAGGCGTGCGTGAAGGCTGGATCACCGCCGACGAACGCCGCCAGCTGGAAGAGCTGCGCGAGCTGACCATCGATACGATCAGCGTCGACGACTTCGATGCCGATGAACTCCGTTCGGCCAGCTATCGCGCCGGCAAGCACGACAGCCGCGAAGCCGCCTGACGCGCGCGCAACGCACTTCGCTACACACGACGGCGGGCTTGTCCCGCCGTCGTTCCATCCGGCCTTCGCGTTCCCGAGCCCGCCATGTCGACACCACTGCTTTCGCTGTACCGCCGCATCACGCGCTGGCCGGCCGGCCACTGGCTGTTCTCGCGCGCGATCTGCTTCAAGGCGCCCTACTTCGCCACCATCGCGCCGCGCTTCGTCGCGCTGGCACCGGGTCGCTGCGAAGTGCGCATCCACGATCGTCGCCGGGTGCACAACCACATCGGCACGGTGCACGCGATCGCGCTGTGCAATCTGGCCGAACTCGCCGCCGGCGTGATGACCGATGCCAGCCTGCCCGCATCGATGCGCTGGATTCCCAAGGGCATGACGGTCGAGTACCTGAAGAAGGCCAAGGGCACACTGCATGGCGTGGCCACGCCGGACCGTGCCCTGGTGGAATCCGACACCGGCTACGACCTGCCCGTCACGGTGGTCGTCACCGATGCGGGTGGCGATGCGGTATTCCGCGCGAGCATCGCGATGTGGGTGTCGCCGCGGAAGTAACGTACGGCCTCACGCGCCGCGCAGGGTTTCCGTTTCGCGCAGACGTTTTTCCAGGAAACGCCGTTGTGCGGACTGCGATGTCAGCTCCAGCGCGCGCAGGTACGACGCACGGGCCTGTTCGTGGCGCGACAGGCGGCGGCACAGATCGGCATGCGCCGAATGCGCGGGCGCGTAGCGCCGCAGTTCGTCGTTCTCGAGCAATCCCGAAATCAGCGCCAGCCCGGCTTCCGGGCCATCGCGCATGGCGATGGCCGCGGCGCGATTGAGTTCCACCACCGGCGAGGGATCGGCGCGCAACAGCAGGTCGTAGAGTGCGACGATCTGACTCCAGTCGGTATCCTTCGACGAAACGGCCGCTGCGTGCACGGCGCCGATCGAAGCCTGCAGTGCGTACGGACCAAAGCGGCGTGCGTTCCAGATGCGCTGCACCAGCGCCCGGCCTTCGGCGATCAGCGTGCGATCCCATACGCCGCGGTCCTGCTCTTCCAGCAGCACCAGGTCGCCGTTGGCATCCGTACGCGCGGTACGCCGCGATTCGTGCAGCAGCATCAGTGCGAGCAGGCCCAGGGTTTCGGGGTCGGGCAGCAGCTCCACCAGCAGGCGCCCCAGGCGGATCGCTTCGCCGCTCAGGTCGTGTCGCGTGAGCGAATCGCCGGCACTGGCCGCGTAACCCTCGTTGAACACCAGATAGACCACGTGCAGCACGATGTCCAGGCGCTCGGGCAACTCCTCGCGTGACGGCACGCGGTACGGAATGCCCGCCTGCCGGATCTTTCCCTTCGCGCGCACGATGCGCTGGGCGATGGTGGACGGTGAGGACAGGAACGCATGGGCGATCTCCTCCGTCGTCAGGTCGCACACTTCGCGCAGCGTCAGCGCGAGCTGCGCATCGGCCGGCAACGCGGGATGGCAGCAGGTGAAGATCAGGCGCAGGCGGTCGTCCTCGAGGTCTTCCTCGTCGCCGGCTTCGGCCTGCAGGTACAGCGTGTCGGCGATCTGCGCCAGCGACGCGTCGAAACGCGCGCGCCGGCGCAGACCATCGATGGCCTTGAAGCGCCCGGTGGAGACCAGCCACGCACGCGGCTGATCCGGCACACCGGTCTGCGGCCATTGCTCCATCGCCGCGCGGAAAGCATCGTGCAGGGCTTCCTCGGCAAGGTCGAAATCGCCGAGCAGGCGAATCAACGTGGCCAGCACTCGCCTGGATTCGCGCCGGTACACCGCCTCCAGCTGCGCCTGCACCGGTGCGTCCACGGACTCAGGTTTCCCGGTTGCGGTAATCCATGATCGGCCGCACCTCGATGCTGCCCCAGCGCGCCGATGGAATGCGTCCTGCGATGCGGATCGCCTCGTCCAGGTCCTTGGCGTCGATCAGGTAGAAACCGCCCAGTTGCTCCTTGGTTTCGGCGTAGGGGCCGTCCGTGGTGGACAGTCGCCCGTTGCGCACGCGCACCACGGTCGCGGTGCTGACCGACTGCAAGGCTTCGGCCGCGACCATCTGCCCGCCCTGCGTGAGTGAGTCGGTCAGCGCGAAGTATTCGCCCAGGATCGAGTCGATCTGCTGCTTGGGCATTTCATCGAACACTTTCTCTTCGTCGTAGATCAGGCACACGTACTTCATTTCTTGGCTCCTGCGTGGAATGAAGAACGGGTCGAGCCGGCCACCGGATCGCCCTCCTCGTGGGATGGTCGTTCTCGCGAGGCGCGATTCGACAGGCGCCGATCGACCGGTCAGGCGGTCAGCCGGAGCGCCACGAGCGCCAGCAGCGCCGGCAGGGCCTGGATCAGGAAGATGCGCCGGTTCACCGTCACCGCGCCGTACGCGCCGGCCACGACGACGCAGACCAGGAAGAAGGCCGCCACATCCACCCGCTTCCCGCCCAGCGACCAGATCAGGCCGGCCGCGAGGAACCCGTTGTAGAGACCCTGGTTGGCGGCCAGCACGCGCGAGAGTTCGGCCTTCTCGCGCGACTGGCGGAACACCTTCAGGCCGAGCGGGCGCGTCCACAGGAACATCTCCAGCACCAGGAAGCCCAGGTGCAGCAGCGCGACGAGAGCGATCAGCAGCATGGCAAGCGCGGACATGTGGACCTCCTGCGCGGGGTTTCGCGCGAGCTTACCGCGCCGTCATCGCCATGGCGGCTGGCTCAGGCGGCAGGCGTTGCGGGCCGTGCGTGCCACGCCGCCAGCAGTTCCGCCTCACGCTGCGGCGACAGGCCAGCCTTTGGTTTGGCGCGGCGTTCCGCCGGCAGGCTGCGCCAGTAGGCCAGCGTGTCGCGCACGGTTTCTCGCAGAGGGCGGTACGTAAGGCCTGCGGCCTGCGCCTTCGCCACGCTGGTGCGGCCGAAGCCAGCGTATTCGCCCTGTGCGGGAATCCACACCGGCAGGTCCTGCCAGGGCGAAGCCTTGTTGGTTTCGAGGAAGTCGGCCGATACCCACGTAACGGTCGACGCCGGCGCGCCCATGTCGCGCGCGACCGAACGCGAGGTCTCGACCAGGTCGCCCATGCTGAGCTTCCCGGCCGGCGCGTCGGCGTTGAAGGTGCCGACATTGCGTTGTTCGATCAGATGCAGCAGGAAGGCCGCCAGATCGCGTACGTCGATGCACTGGATTGGATCGGCCGCCGTGCCCGGCGCGAGGATCTCGCCGCCACGGTCGGCACGCGCCGGCCAATAGGTGAAGCGGTCGGTGGTGTCTCCGGGGCCGACGATCAGACCAGGCCTCACAACGGTGACGCGCCCCGGCATCGCCGCTTCGGCGGCCTTCTCGCACAACGCCTTGAGCCCGCCATAGGTGTCACCGGTGACCTCGGTGACGGTGGGATCGGCCAGCTGCGCCACCGCGGCCGACTCGTCGGCGTTGGGAACGTCGTTCTTCGCATAGACCGAAATCGACGAGATCACCATGTATTGCTTCACCCGCGGCGCGAGCAGCGTCGCCGAACGGGTGACGTCGGCCGGGATGTACGCGGAGGTGTCGAGCACCGCGTCCCACTCGCGCTTGCCTTCCAGCGCGGTCATGTCGGTCTTGCGGTCGCCGTGGAGCGTTTCGACGCCCTTGCGCCCTTCGAACTTCGTCGGGTTGGTCTTGCCGCGGTTGAACAGCGTCAGTGTGTGGCCGCGTGCGAGTGCGGCGTCGACGAAGTGCGGACCGAGGAACCCCGTGCCGCCCAGCACCAGCAGCTTCAACGGTCTGGGCGCACGCTCACGCGCACCAGCCGGCAGGCCCAGCAATGCGGCACCGGCAAGTGCGGCGGACAGGAACTGGCGACGATCGGTCATGGCGGTCCTTCGGCGTGGCGACGATGCCCCGCAGCGTGCGCTGCGCCGGAATGCGGCGCCATGCGTCGAAGGTCATGACGCCACGGGCTGGCCGGTGGGCGCGGCGGGCGTCTGCTCCACACGGCGCGACAACCGCCAGCCCAGCGTTGCGGCGGCGAATGCGGCCAACGCGCTGAGGCTCGCGAAGCCGCCGGTACTCATGCCCAGCGCGCGCAAACCGTTCATGCCCAGCGCGATGGCGGTGTCGCCGAAGCGCCACACCGCGGTATCCACCGCGTTCTGGCCTTTGTAGCGCACATTGCGCGGCACGCGGGTGTACAGGCTGTGGCGCGCCGGCTCGGCCATGCCATAGGCGAGGCCGCGGCTGACGATCAACGCCAGCGCCACCGCCGGCATGCCGGCCAGCAGCGGCGCATGCGGATCGGGCGAGAAGATCACCAGGCACAGCGCCAGCATGCTCACCACCGCCCACACCAGGATCACCGCGCCCGGGCCGCGTCGCGGCAGCAGCCAGCGCGTGAGGAAGAGTTGTGTGAGGACGGTCAGCGCATTGGCGTACTGGTCCACTTCCGCCGCAAAGCGGGTGCGCGAGACCGCATCGACGAAGGTCGCGCCGGAATAGTCCGCGACCAGCGCGTAGTTCACCGTGCCGATACCGTCGGCCAGCAACAGCAGGATCGCCATGCCCCTCATGAAGGGATCGGCGAAGACCTGCCTGAGGCCGTCGAACATGCTTCCGCCAACCGGCGCACCCTGCGCCGCATCCGAACGCGGCGCGCCGTGCATGCGCGCCCAGCGGCCCAGCAGCACGATGCACACCAGCGCCACGCCCAGCAGCGCCGCCGAGACCAGCAGCAATGGCGCCACGCCGATCACGTCCACCAGTGAGCGCGTCAGCGCCGGCCCGGCCAGCGCGCCGAAGGTGCCGGCGACGGCGATGATCGGGAACAGGCGACGGGCCTGCTCGGTGTTCCAGATGTCGGACATGAAGATCCAGAACACCGACACCACGAACAGGTTGAACACGCTCACCCAAACGAAGAACACCGTGCCGAGCGTGCGCGGACTCAGCAGGTCCGGCCGCGCGAACAGCGGCACGAAGGCGAACAGGCAGGCGATGAAGAACGCGTAGACCAGCGGCACCACGATCCGTCGTGGCCAGCGCGCGATGAGGCCGGCGAAGACCGGCGTCAGCGCCAGCGTCGCGAGGAAGGTCGCGCCGTAGAACCAGGGCAGCTGGGTCGAGCCCACCGCGGCCGACAGCTGCTCGCGCACGGGCCGGATGACGTAGTACGCCGCCAGAACACAGAAGAAATAGGCGAACGACAGGGCGACGGCATGCCATTCGCCGCTGTGGACACGTCGTTGCGGCTGTTCAGTCGTGGCGTGGGAGGCCATCGCCCGGGCTCCGGGAAAGCTGGCGGCACGTTAGCCCATGCCGGGACCGCCCGCTACCGCGCTGTCTGGCGGAACATCCACTGCCCCCGACGGACGAGCGGGAGCATTTGCTCTAATGGGCGCTCCTAGTGTCGCCCGTTTGCAGGGCCGCATTACCCCGGGGAGCGCCGAGCGGACGTGTTCGACTACATCATCATCGGAGCCGGTTCGGCCGGCTGCGTCCTCGCCAACCGGCTTTCCGCCGACCCCGACGTCCGCGTGCTGCTGATCGAGGCCGGCCCTCGCGACAGCCATCCCTTCATCCACATGCCCGCCGGGCTGGCCAAGCTGGTCACCAACAAGCGGGTCAACTGGGATTACCACACCGCGCCGGAAGCAGCGCTGGAGAACCGCGCCCTGTGGTGGCCACGCGGCAAGGTGCTGGGCGGATCCAGTTCGATCAACGCCATGTGCTACACGCGCGGCGTACCGGGCGACTACGACGAGTGGGCCTCGCTGGGCGCCGATGGCTGGGGATGGTCGTCGGTGCTTCCGTACTTCCGCCGCAGCGAGCGCAATGCGCGCGGCGCGAGCGCGCTTCACGGCGACGAAGGCCCGCTGTACGTGTCCGACCTGCGCTACAGCAACCCGCTCTCGCGCGCGTTCGTCGAAGCCGGTCGCCAGGCCGGCTATCGGCTCAATACGGATTTCAACGGCGCCAGCCAGGACGGCTTCGGCCTGTACCAGGTGACACAGAAGAACGGCGCGCGATGCTCCAGCGCCGTGGCCTACCTGGATCCCGTCCGCGAACGCCGCAACCTCACCATCGTCACCGGCGCGCAGGCAAATCGCATCACCTTCGAGCGCGGTCGCGCCAACGGCGTGGTCTACATCGCGGGCGGCAAGGCGTTCCACCAGTCCGCCTCGCGCGAGGTGCTGCTGTGCGGCGGCGCGATCAACTCTCCGCAGTTGCTGATGCTGTCGGGCATCGGCCCGGCGATGGCGCTGCGACGCCTGGGCATCGATGTGATCGCCGATGCGCCGGACGTCGGCGGAAACCTGCAGGACCATCTCGACATCTGCACGCTGCGCCATACCACGCAGCACATCACCTACGACAAGCTCAACGACGTCAAGGTCGCTTTCGACTACTACCTGCGCGGTCACAGCGGCGTGGGCAGCAGCAACATCGCCGAGGCCGGCGCGTTCGTGCGTTCGCACCTGGCCACGGATGCGCGGCCGGACATCCAGCTGCACTTCGTTCCGGCGATGCTCGACGACCACGGCCGCCATCGCCTGCAGGGCGAGGGCTACACGGTGCACGCCTGCTTCCTGCGTCCGCGCAGCCGCGGCCGCATCTCCCTGGTAAGCGCGCGCGCCGGCGACAAACCGCGCATCGAGGCCAACTACCTCAGCGATGCCGAAGGCTTCGACCTGAAGATGATGGTCGAGTGCGCGAAGCTCTCGCGCGAGTTGATGGCACAGCCCGCGTTCGACGCCTATCGCGGCGCGCCGATCTTCCCCGCGCGCGATGACCTGGACGACGCGGGACTGGAAGCCTTCGTGCGCGCCAAGGCCGAGACCATCTATCACCCCGTGGGCACGTGCCGCATGGGCAACGACACGATGTCGGTGGTCGATCCGCAACTGCGCGTGCGCGGCGTGGACGGACTGCGCGTGGTCGATGCGTCGGTCATGCCGACCCTCATCGGCGGCAATACCAACGCCCCCACGATGATGATCGCCGAGCGCGCGGCGGACCTGATCCTGGGCGGTTGAAAGGCCCTGCTCGCGGGCGCGGGCATGCCTCGCGCGCGCGCCTTGTGCGGTGCCGCATGGATGCCTCGCGCATGCACATTCGTGAATGGCCCGCAGGGCCGGTCACGAACTGCGATGGAGCGCACTAAAGCCTGCAAAATCAGCCGGCTGGTCGCCAATGTTGCCTTGGCCCCTGAGATCGGCGGTATTATCCCGACGACTCGTAGTGCAGGGGCGAAGGCCATGAATTGCAACAAGAAAAGGCGTTCGCGCGTATTGCCCCGCCTCGGCGCCATCGCGCTGTTGATGCCACTCACGCTGGGATCCACGGCCCAGACGCCGCAGCACGGCAATGGCGCCGTCACGATGCAGAACGCATCGGCAACCGCCGTCGCTCCGTCCGCTCCACTGCCTCCGGCCGCACCGCTTGCGGCCGGTTTCGATGTGCGCCAGTTCGAATCGATGGCGCAGCAGCTCGTCGCCGGCCAACGCGTTCCCGGCCTGGCGATGGCGATCGTGCACAACGGGCAGATCCTCAGCGCGCGCGGGTTCGGCGTCACCGACGTGAGCCGTGCGCAGCCGGTGGATTCGCACACCGTGTTCCGCCTGGCCTCGCTGTCCAAGAGCTTCGCCGGCACCATGACCGGCCTGCTGGTCAACGACGGTTCGCTGCGCTGGGACAGCAAGCTGGTGAACTACCTGCCCACCTTCCGCCTCAGCGACGCGAGCGCTTCCCAGCAGCTCACCGTCGCCGACCTGCTGAGCCATCGCGTCGGCCTCACCCACAACGCCTTCGATCGCGACCTGGAACAGTACGCCGACTACCACACGCTCACCCAGAAGCTGGCGTACGCGCCGCTCAAGTGCGCGCCGGGTACCTGCTACAGCTATCAGAACGTCGCCTTCAGCCTCATCGGCGACGTGGTCTTCGCCGCGACGGGCGACTTCTACGCGCAGGAAGTGCAGCGCCGCATCTTCAAGCCGCTGGGCATGAACGATGCGAGCCTGGGCCTGGAAGGCATCCAGGCCAGCCCAAGCTGGGCGCGTCCGCACGTGCGCGGTCGCGGCGGCTGGGTGTCGATGATGCCCAAGACCACCTATTACCAGGTGCTGCCGGCCGCCGGCGTCAACGCCAGCGCAAGCGACATGGCGCAGTACCTGCTGGCCCACACGGGCCATCGCCCCGACGTGCTGCCTCTGCCGCTGCTGGCGACGCTGCACCAGCGGCTGGTCGACACGCCGAGCGAGATCCGCGGATCGTCCTGGCGCCGCACGCGCCTCAATTCGGCCGGCTATGCGCTGGGCTGGCGCACGTACAACTACGCCGGGCACGACGTCGTGTTCCATGGCGGCGCCGTGCAGGGCTATCGCGGCCTGATCGCGATGGTGCCGGAACTCGACTTCGGCGTGGCGATGCTCTGGAACAGCGAAAGCTCGCTGCCCTCCGGCCTGCTGCCGACCATCCTCGACAGCGCGCTGGGACTGCCGGAAGGACGCTGGCTCGATGACAACATCGACCCGACGCTGTACGCCGATGCGACCGACGAGACGGCGCCCAACCCGCAGGGCGCGCATGCTTCGGCTTCGAGCGCCGCGCCGAATTAAGCGCCGCGCGATCGGATGACCCACGACGCCGCCTGCGGGCGGCGTTCGCGTTTCCGCGATCCGTGGCACCGCACCTGATCCGCTACCCACGGGTGCGACGGGTGAATCCGCGTCGACCGACGGCAGCGGGGCGAAAGCGCGGCTGCCTTTCGGTGCCCCCTAAAAAAAACTCTCCCCCCGCCTGGGCTGCGGGGAGAGAGCTGGATTACGGTCTTCGGGGCTTTCTTAGATCATCGGAGCCGGGGTAGCCGGCATCGCGCTCACAGCCGCCTTCTTGGCGGTCTTCTTGCGGCTGGCCTTGCGAGCGGCCTTCTTCGGGGCCTTCTTCGCAGTCTTCTTGGCAGCCTTCTTGGCGGTCTTCTTGGCGGCCTTCTTTACGGTCTTCTTGGCAGCCTTCTTCGCCGGACGCTTGGCAACCTTCTTGGCGGCCTTCTTGGCGGTCTTCTTCGCAGTCTTCTTGACGGCCTTCTTGACGGCCTTCTTGGCGGTCTTCTTGGCGGCCTTCTTGGCGGTCTTCTTCGCCGGACGCTTCGCGACCTTCTTGGCAGCCTTCTTCGCCGGACGCTTGGTCGCCTTCTTGGCGGCCTTCTTCACGGTCTTCTTCGCAGCAGCCTTCTTGGCGACCTTCTTGGTCGATTTCTTGGCGGCGGTCTTCTTCTTCGCAGCTTTCTTCATGGCCATGAGATGGCTCCTCGTCAGTGGTTGATCAGGTCTTGATCAGTGGTCTTGCAGGTCTTGAAGCCCAGTAGAACCAGAGCCGCGGGAGTCGGACCCGCGTGCAGCCGTCGACGCGCGACGCGCGCCAAAACGGATTCGGTGCCGTTGCCCACACCTTGCGGGCAAACAAAAACCCGGCCCTCCGAGAGCGGACCGGGTTGGATGAGGTGCGACGCCTGCGAGGCGGTACGCATTTTCTCGAGGGAAGCGAACCCTGCGTCCACCGTTTCGACTGCCCGGTCGGAGGTCTGCTTTGTGCCGCGAGTTGTCGCGTTGTCTGTACTCACTCGCTTCCGCAGGAAACGTCTGCTGGGCGAAACCTAATCACGCTTTTTCGGACTGTCAACAACTTCGCTCATTTTTTTTTAAGCCATGTCGGCGCGGCGTCACCGTCGACGCCGCCCGCCAGCTATCGCTGGAGGAGTTGGAAGCGAACCTTCGATACGCGCGATCGAACGCGCGCATTTCGAAAGTAGCTTTATTTAAGGGGTTTCATAAAACGCATTCTCGCGCGTGCACATTCCGACGCGTCGGCGCGACATCGCGTGGACTGCCCTTTCGACCCACCTTGCAGGCGCGGAAGAAGAGGTCTCGCCGATGTCGCTGGACGGCGCCGATCTGGCGCCGCACAAGCCGATTTGCGCGAAAGTGCGCGAACCCTGGGCGACCTCATGCGGGGTGCGCGACACCCGATCGACGCGCTCATCGCGACGCTCGACGACCACGACGAAGGCAACGTCGAAGGTGCCGATGCACCGCGGCCGACCATCGGAATACCGATCGCGACGCTGCCGTGCATGCCGCCGCACGTGTCATCGGCAACAAGACGACGCAGTGCAGGGACGCTCACCCACCCGTCACGAATCCGGCCGACGGACGCGTCGGTGCAGCACCGGCCGCCGCCATCGCGGACACGCGGCTTGCCGACCTTCCGCGTGCCGCAAGCATCGGGACGAGCTGCCTCCACGCGACGACGGTGCGCCGCGACACGGCTCGGCACGGCGACAACGACGAATCCGGACGGCAGAAACAGAACCGGCCGCACTGGGCGGCCGGTCGTCGGTCGCCGGTGGGCGACCGTCATTGGGAAGGCGCGGCGCGTGCCGCGCGCGGACCTCAGTGGTCCTCTTCCTCGAGCAGTTCGCTGTAGTCGTCGGGCGTGAGCAGCTCGTTGAGCTGCTCGGCGTCCTCGATCTCGACGGTGAAGATCCAGCCTTCGCCGTAGGCGTCCTCGTTGATGGTTTCCGGCTTGTCGGTCAGCGCCGAGTTGACCGACACCACCTTGCCGGTAACCGGCGCGTACACATCCGAGGCGGCCTTCACCGACTCCACCACGGCGCAGCCGGTACCGGCTTCGACGCGGTCGCCGACGTTCGGCAGTTCGACATAGACCAGGTCGCCCAGCAGGCCCTGAGCATGATCGGAGATGCCCACGGTGACCTTGCCGTCACCATCGACGCGGGCCCACTCATGGGACTTCATGAACTTCAGATCGCCGGGGATTTCACTCATGACGGACCTCGAAACTTTGCGGGGGCTGGGAACGGCGCCTAGTTTAACGGTGCGGACGGGGCGTGCGACAGGGTAGGCCATCGCCCCGCGCCGCGGCATGCTGCCGCGACGGACGGCGCACGGCCTGGCGGCTCAGCCGAGCACGCCTTCCTGCGCCTGGCCGTCGCGCACGAACGGGAACTTCACCACGCGCACCGGCACTTCCTTGCCGCGGATGTCCACGCGCACGTGGCCCAGCGCGCCGGCGGGCACGCGTGCGAAGGCGATGGCCTTGCCCAGCGTCGGCGAGAACGTACCCGAAAGGATTTCGCCGTCGCCACGGTCGGTCAGCACCTTCTGGCCGTGACGCAGCACGCCCTTCTCGTCCATCACCACGCCGATCATCTGGCGCGGCGCGCCGGCGGCCTTCTGCTGCTCGAGCACATCGCGGCCGATGAAGTCGCGCCCTTCGTCCAGCGCCACCGTCCAGGCCAGCGCGGCTTCGTACGGCGAGACGCTGTCGTCCATGTCCTGTCCGTAGAGATTCATGCCGGCTTCCAGGCGCAGCGTGTCGCGCGCGCCCAGACCCGCCGGCTTCACGCCCGCCTCGAGCAGGGCGTTCCAGAAGGCGACCGTCTGCGCTTCGGGCACGACGACCTCGAAACCGTCTTCGCCGGTGTAACCGGTGCGGGCGACGAACACGTCGATACCGTCGACCGTCTTCGCCTCGGCGGCGGCGAACTTGCCGAGCTTGGCCGCGGCGGCACGGTCGTCATCGCGCAGCAGGCCCAGCACCTTCTCGCGCGCGGTCGGGCCCTGCACGGCGATCATGCCGAAGTCGGGGCGCTCAGTGACCGTCACCTCGAAGGCCTTGGCCTGTTCCGTGATCCACGCCAGGTCCTTCTCGCGCGTGGCGGCGTTGACCACCAGGCGGAAGAAATCCTCGGCGCGGAAATAGATGATCAGGTCGTCGATGACGCCGCCCTGCGGGTTGAGCATGCAGGTGTACAGCGCCTTGCCCGGCACCTTCAGCTTGTCGACCGAATTGGCCACCAGGCGGCGCAGGAACTCACGCACGCGCGCACCGTGCAGGTCGACCACCGTCATGTGGCTGACGTCGAACATGCCGGCGTCGCGGCGCACCTGGTGGTGCTCCTCGATCTGCGAACCGTAGTGGATCGGCATGTCCCAGCCACCGAAGTCGACCATCTTGGCGCCAAGGTCGCGGTGGGTCTGATTGAGGATGGTCTTCTGGGTCATGGCGGTACGAAGCCTGTGCGGGAGCGAGCCCGCGATTATCCCAGAAGCGGCCGGAGCGATGGGTCGGCACGTTGCCACCTACGCCGGCGAATGGAGCGGCTACTCGCTGGTGCCTTCGTTGTAGCAGCGCACCCGCCCCGGCGCGACGCGCACGAAGCGGCCGGTGTCGCGGTCCAGCCGGACGGCCCAGCGCACCGCCGGGAGCATGTCCAGGCCCGAGGCGCCCTCCACGCCGGTGTCGATGATCGCCGCCACGCCGGCGTCATCCACGCCGTCGCGCTGGCAGGTGGCGATGGCCACCAGTTCATCGCGACGCAGCGCCGGGTACGGCACGGCATCGGTGATGCGCCAGCGCGGCTCGTCGCCAAGACGGTCGACGAACTCCGCCGCCAGCAACTGCAGCGTGCGGTCCTGATCGTCGTCGAGCGTGGCGATGCTGCGCGCGCACAGTTGCTCCGGCTCCGAACCGGAGCCGACGCAACTGCCCGTGTTGGAGCGGTATCCCTGCGGATACGGCGGCACCACCTTGCCCACCAGGTTGGGCGGACCGGCCCACACCGCCTGGGCCAGGCAAAGGCCTGCGATGGCGGCGGCGGTGATGCGCACGGAGGGCGTCGCCCTCACACCGCCGGCTCGACGAGCAGGCTCATGCCACGGCTGGCGACGACGCGCACGACCGTGCCGGCCGGCAGCTCCGGCCCCGTCACGTCCCAGAACGCATCGGCGATCTGCACACGCCCGTGGCCGTTGACGATGGCCCGCTCCAGCGGCACCACGCGTCCGATCAGCGCTTCGGCGCGACGGTTGAGCGTGGGGCGATCGCTGCGCGGCTCACGGCCGCGGAACCAGGTACGGTAGACCTGGATCGACACGAAACTCAGCAGCACGAACGCCGCCACCTGCGCCAGCACCGGAACGCCCGGCACCACCAGCACGATCAGGAACACGGCGGCCGCGGCGAAGCCGAGCCACAACATGAACGCACCGGGCGCCATCGTCTCGGCCGCGAACAGCAGCAGCGCCACCGCGGCCCATGTCACCGTTTCCCAGTTCCACTGCATGTCAGCCCCCCGCACGCGGCGGTGGCGGCACGACGCGTGGCGGCTGACGGTCGAACGCTTCCTTCGTCAGCTCGGCGATGCCGGCGATCGATCCGATCACGCCCGCCGATTCCATCGGCATCATCACGAACTTCTGGTTCGGCGCCTCGGCCAGGGCCTTGAAGGCTTCGATGTATTTCTGCGCGACGAAATAGTTGATGGCGTTGACGTTGCCGGCGGCGATGGCATCCGACACCAGCTGCGTCGCCTTCGCCTCGGCTTCGGCCAGACGCTCGCGCGCCTCGGCTTCACGGAAGGCGGCTTCGCGCTTGCCCTCGGCGGCCAGGATGGCGGCCTGCTTGTCGCCTTCGGCGCGCAGGATCTCCGACTGGCGATGGCCTTCGGCTTCCAGGATGTTGGCGCGCTTCTCGCGCTCGGCCTTCATCTGGCGCGCCATCGAATCGACCAGGTCGCGCGGCGGCTGGATGTCCTTCAGTTCGATGCGGTTGACCTTCAGGCCCCACGGGTGCGTTGCCTGATCCACGGCCACCAGCACCTTGGCGTTGATCTCGTCGCGCTTGGACAGCGATTCGTCCAGGTCCAGCGAACCGATCGCGGTGCGGATGTTGGTCATCACCAGGTTCAGGATCGCGACCTCCAGCTGTGCCACCTCATAGGCCGCCTTGGCCGCATCGAGCACCTGGAAGTAGACGATGCCGTCCACCTTCACCACCGCGTTGTCCTTGGTGATGACGTCCTGGCTGGGGACCTCCATCACCTGTTCCATCATGTTTATCTTGCGGCCGACGCCGTACATGATCGGGACCAGGAAGTGCAGGCCGGGGTCCATGGTGTGCGTATAACGGCCGAAACGCTCCACCGTCCACTCGTACCCCTGCGGCACCACCCTCACCGCCTTCAGCACCAGCACCACGCCGGCAAACAGCAAGACCACGCTCAGTACCGCGCTCAGGCCCATGATCCCCTCCTTGTAGATGGGTCCGAGTATAGGCCGAACGCCCGTTGCGACGGTTTTCCGGGCCGCCGCATCTAGGGGAATGACATGCCACCGCCCCCCAGCCCCGAGCCCGTGACGCCAGCGACGACAACGGCCCCGCGCAGCAGCTTCGCCATCGACGTGCCCGACGGCCTGCTGGCCCGCGCGCGCAACGGCGACCGCGCGGCGTTCGAGCAGCTCTACCGCTGGTTCGAGCGCCCCGTGTTCAACCTGGCGCTGCGGATGCTCGGCGGCGCGCACGGGTCGGACCGCGAAGAGGCAGCCGACGTGCTGCAGGAAACGATGATCAAGGTGTACGGAAAGATCGGCGATTACCGCGGCGGCGACGCCGGCGGACCGTTCTGGGGCTGGGTCCGTCAGATCGCCGTGAACGAAGCGTTGATGCGGCTGCGCAGCAATCGCCGACATCACTTCGACGTGCCGCTGGACGGCGACGACATGGCGGTCGATCCCGGCCCGCTGCCCAGCGCCGCCGCCGACGCTGCGACGCTTTCACGCGCGCTCGCACGCCTGCCGTCGTCCACTCGCAGCGTGCTCTGGCTGTACCACGCCGAGGGCTACACGCACGAGGAAATCGCGGCGTTGATGCAGCGCACGCCCAGTTTCTCGAAATCCCAACTCTCGCGCGGCGGACGTCGCCTGCGCGAACTGCTCGAACCGGAGACGGCCCATGCCTGACGCCGACACCCCCCGCACCCCCGCACCGTCCGACTGGAGCGCCGCCTTCGCTGCGCTGCCGATGGAAACGCCGCCAGCCGATGGCTGGAAGCGCGTGGGCGATGCACTGGACGCGCGAGCGCATACATCCCGCGCGCCGCACCATCGACGCCGCTGGCCGACGTGGATCGCGGCCGCCGCGGTGCTGTCGGCGGTCGCACTCGTACCGATGCTGAGGCGCGATCCCGGTGCGCCCACGCCGCAGGACACCGTCATGGTCGCCACGACGAAGCCTGCGTCCACCGCCGCGTCGATGCCTGCATCACCCGCACGCGATGCGAGCCGCACAGCTCCAGACATCGCGGTGGCCTCGACCCCGCCGGCGCCGCGCATCGAAGCCGGCAGCGCGACGGCACGGCCGCCAACCGCCGTGCCGCGCAAGCGCCGCAACTCGGTGACCACGCCGCCGCATGCCGCCGAGCCGCGCCGCCTGGTGGCGGATGCGACGGCGTCCATGCCGGACGCCCCCAACACCGTCGCCACCGCGCCGACCATCGACGACGAGGCGAACCGCGGCGATGCCGTCGCCGTGCAGTCGCTGCAGGCCGAATCCGCACGGCTCGAAGCGCTGGTCGCCCTCGCCCGCGACGACCGGGTGGCATCGGCCAATGGTGCCGCGCTGACCACGCAGCTCGACGAACGCATCGGCCGCATCGACGCCTCGCTGTCGCAACCGGGCCTGGCCGATGGCGACCGCACCCTGCTCTGGCAGGAACGCGTCGTCGCGATGCGCGAACTGGCCGGCATCGAAACCACGCAACGCTGGCTCACCACCCATGGTGAGCGCTACGACGGCGCCCTTGTCAGCGTCGACTGATTCCACCTTCCATCTGCCGCAGGACACTGCACCCATGACTCCGCTCCGTTCCAAGCCGACGCTGCTGGCCGCATCGCTCGGACTGCTGCTCGCCTGCGCCGCCAGCGCACAGACCGGCAAGGACGCCGCACAGTCGCGCGAACTGGAAGCCGCGCGCGCCGACCTCAACCGCGCTGCCAAGCGCTACGCGGAACTCTCGCGCGAGAACGCACCGTTCGACCGCGCCGTGTTCGAGCGCGAGTTCGAGCGTCGCTTCATCCAGCGCCCGGTGCTGGGCGTGGTGCTCGCACCCGAACCCAAGGTCGGCGTCCGCATCGCGGCGGTCACGCCCGACAGCGCGGCGGCGAAGGCCGGCCTGCGCACGGGCGACGTGCTCACCTCCATCAACGACACCAAGCTGGATGCCGCCTCGTCCGAGCAGCGCCTCGCCCAGGCCCGCGAGCAACTGCGCAGCCTGGACACGAAAGCGCAGGTCGCTCTGGCCTATCAGCGCGATGGCCGCGCCGCCACGGTGCGCGCCACGCCGCAACTGGGCGAACGCGTCGTGATG
This sequence comes from Lysobacter stagni, assembly GCF_030053425.1. NCBI lineage: Bacteria > Pseudomonadati > Pseudomonadota > Gammaproteobacteria > Lysobacterales > Lysobacteraceae > Lysobacter > Lysobacter stagni. Next base: position 78,908 of record NZ_JASGBI010000001.1, read on the forward strand.
ATGCGCGACGCCGACGGCAACCCGATCGAGCGCTCGCTGCCGCTGATTTCGCCGCAGGTGCGCAGCGAACTCATCCGCCTGGGCCCGATGGGCGACTGCGATGGCGAGGACTGCCACCTGCCGATGCTGTCGGAGGCCTTCCGCTGGAGCGGCATCAACCTGGCCACGGTCGATCCACAACTGGGGCGTTATTTCGGCACCGATCGCGGCGTGCTGGTACTCAGCACCGGTCCGGAACTCACGGGCCTGCAGGCGGGCGACGTGATCCAGCGCATCGATGGCAAGCCGGTGGGTTCGCCGCGCGAGGCCATGGCAGCACTGCGAGGCAAGCCGGAGGAGAGCCGCGTGGATGTGACCTATCTGCGCGACCGCAAGAGCGCGACCACCAAGGTCACCGTGCCCAAGGTGGCGATGCTGCGCCTGCCGGCGCCACCCGCACCGCCATCCCCTCCTTCGTCGCCGGCTCCGCCCGCCGCGCCGGCTACGCCCCCCACGCCTCCGTCGGCGCCGACACCCCCGACGCCTCCGCAGGCACTCACGCCGCCGGCTCCGCCCGCGCCACCGTCCCCGCCCGCGCCACCCGAAGGGGCGTACGCGATCGTCATCGCGGTCTGAACGAAAAGAAGCCCGGCGCGAGCCGGGCTTCTTCGTTGGATCAACGCGGGACGCTCAACGCTGCGACGCGACGGCCTCCGTGGGCGCATGCTCGACCCACTTCTCGAACACTGCGTCGATCTGCGCATCACGCACCTTCTTTCCGTCCTCGATCGAGCCGGCCTGCTCGAACAACGGAATGATCATCGCCATGCCATCGACCTTGGTCTTCAGATGCACGCCCGGGGCCTGGCCCAGGAACCGCTCCCAGCGCGCGCGAACCTTCGCCCAGTACTCCTTCGTGGCATTCCAGTACGTGTAGGCCGGCTTGAAGTCGACCTCGGTGGTCTTCTGGTAATCGTTGAAACCGAACTCGCGCGCCAGTTCCACCTGCGTGCCGTCGGGCTTGCGCAACACCTTGGTGTTGAACTGCTCGTGCGTCCACCCGCCCGGCGTGAGCGTGTGCCGGTTCACGGCGCTGATCGCGTTGTAGTCGCTGCGCTTGGTGTATTCCCGGCGCGGCAGCGGACGCCAGCTGACGTCGCTGGTCCACATCGCCACGCCGTTGTCGTAGGTCCAGCGGCCGGTTCCGCAATAGCGCGGCGCATCGCTGACCTCGTACACGCATTGCGTCCAGGCACCCTGCGTGAGCGCAGCCGGGATCGAACGCAACTGCCAGGTCTGGTCGGCGCTGAACTCGAAACGCGTGGGCGCCTCGTATGTCCAGTCCTGGCGCCAGTGCTTGGTCACGTGCCCGCTCTTCTCGTCCACCAGCAGGTGCTGCAGGACGATCTTCGCCGGCGAGTCCTGCACCACGATCACCACCTCGTTGCCACCGCTGCGCATCGCCGGTTGGCGTTCGTAGCCCGGTTGCAGCAGGACGGTTTCATCGAACGCGAAGTCGACGAGGTATTCACCCTGCATCGCCAGGATGGACGTGCGATCGCGGGACGTGTCCGCGACGGGAGCGCCAACGGCGATACCGGGAATGATCAGGGCAAGCAGGGAAGCGGAGAGCAGGCGGATGTTCATGGCTGGCTCGATTCGAGTGGAACGTTGAAGGGTGCGTGGCGCAAGGTGCATGGCCGGAATCACCAGCTCACCGCGAGGCTTGCGCCGACGCTGCGGCCGGGTCTGGTGTAGCGGTCGAGCACGGTGCTGCTCGCGAGCGTGCCGGCCGGCACATCGCCCGCGTCCCAGTACTTGCGGTCGCCGAGGTTGAACACGCCGATGTCGAACACGGCACCCGGCGCGAAGTTCCAGTGGGCAAGCAGATCGAACACGCCGTAGCCCGGTATCTCGAACTGGTTGGCGGCCGGTAGCTCGTCCTTGCGGCCGGCGAAACGGCCGGCCAGTTCGACGCCCCACGTGTCGCGGTCGTAGGCGATGCCCAGCGTCGCGCGCAGTGGATCGATGGATGGCAGCGCTTCGTTCGTCGAGCGGTCTTCGCCCTTCGACCAGGCCACTGCGCCTTTGACCGACCAACCCGCGAAGGTCTCGTTGAGCATTCCCAGGTCCGCGCCGGCACGCGCTTCGAGGCCATGAATCTCGGCATCGGCGATGTTGCGCGACTGGAACACGATCAACGGGGTCTGCGGCGGCTGGCTCACCTGCACCGCCGACTCGATGAAATCGTCGTAACGGTTGTAGTATGCGGACACTTCCGCGTAGACGGCCTCACCCGAGAAGCGCAAACCCAGTTCCACCCCGTTGCTCGTTTCCGGCTTCAGGTCCGGGTTCGGGATGGCCGTGTAGCCGAACTGCAGATTGGTGAAACCCAGATTGACGTCGCTGTAGGGCGGCGCGCGGAAGCCATGCTGGTAGCCGCCGAACAGCGACCAGTCCTGAGTGAAGTGCCACACCGCGCCCAGCTTCGGCGACACGCTGGTCTCGCTCAGGTCCGACACGACCACGCCGGGATTGTCGCCGGCGAAGATGGGATCCAGTTCCGGGTCGAGCTTGTAGTAGTCCACGCGCACCGCGGGGATCAGGCGGAATTCGCCGTCCGCGAACGACATCTCGTCCTGCACGTACAGCGCGGCCTGCGAGGTCTGGCTGACCGGGAAGTCGCGCACCGGGAACGTGTCGGGCGAGATGACGTTGCTCACCGTACCGGTGAGCAGGTTGGTCGCGCGACCGTCACGCTTCTGCCTGAAGTCGGTGCGCGTGAGTTCGACACCATAGGTGAAGGCATGGTCCACGAAACCGGTGCGCAGGTCCTTGTGCAGAACCGCATCGAAGCCGGTCAGGCGCTGGTCGAAGTTGAACTCGCGCTCGCGCAGCACCGGATTGATCGCCACGCCGTTGCGCAACGTGGCACGTTCTTCGCGTGTTCGCTGCGTCGTCTCGCTGTCCTGGCGATAGATCTGCCATTGCAGCGAATCGGCGAGCGCGGCGTCCAGCGATTCGATTTCATGCGCGAAGGCCACGCGCGCGCGGGTCTGGTGGTCGTCGCCCGTCTGCGATGCCACGCGTACCGACGGCGGCGCTCCCGGGATGGTGGACGTATCGCCGAGTGCGCTGAGCACGTCGGTCTCGACGCTGTCCTCGTTGCCTTCCACGGTCAGCTTGAAGCGCTGGTTCTGGCTGGGCGCGAAAACCAGCTTGGCCAGCAAGCTGCGACCGTCACTGTCCTGCGGATTCGGTGCGGTGCGCGTGGCGCCACTGCTGCGGTTCTCGCCCATGTTCTCGCGCTCCTGGCCCTGGCGGTGGCCGACGGCCACCAGACCCGACCATCGCTCGCCACCGAACGCAGCGGTGGCGCTGCCGAACAGGCTGTTGTCCTCGCCGAGGTAGCCGAGCTTGAAACCGAAGTAGGCGTCCTTGCCTTCGCCGAGGTAGTCGGACGGATCCTTCGTGACGAACGAGACCACGCCGCCCAGTGCATCCGAGCCGTACAGCGCGCTGCCGGGGCCGCGCACCACCTCCACGGTCTTCAAGGTGTCCAGGTCTACGAAGTTGCGGTTGGCGTTTGAGAAGCTGCCGATGGAGAACGCGTCGGGCACCGCGACGCCGTCGGTCTCGATGCGCACGCGATTGCCGCCGAGCGCCCGGATGCGGATGTCGCCGATCCCGCCGAAGCGGCCCGCCCCACCGGTCACGGTGATGCCCGGCTCGTAGCGGAACAGGTCTTTCAGATCGCGCACGAGTTCGCGATCCATGCGTTCGCGATCGATCGCGGTGACGACATTCGGCACATCGTCCAGCGCGCGCTCGGTGCGCGTGGCGGTAACGACGATGCGGTCGAATTCGTTCATCGCGCCGGCCGCGGCCGCGGCAGCGACGAGGGATTGCGGATCGGTGCCGCCGTCGGGCGCGGCCTCGGCGGCGGCGCTCACCGCAGGAATGGCGAACAGGAGGGCAAGGGCAAGAGTGCTGGGAACGGGATGCATGCGCGTACTCGGAAGGACCGAGGCGGGCTGGCAGCCGTTGTGCGGCGAGCTTGCGTGCCTGGAGAGATAGATATGGAAAGGAGAAGGACGCGACCGGGCGGTCGCCGCACGCCGCCCTTCCCCAAGGGCTTGCGCGCAGTGCAGTGCGACGCCGCCTGCGAGGCGGCGCCGGGGACCGGTTACTTGGTCAGGATCAGCTTGTCGTTACGCGTATGGCGCAGGCGATAGACCTCGCCACCGTGGCGAATCAGCACTTCCCGCCCGCCGCGAAGCAGGTCGTCGCTGTCCACAAGGCCAGCCGCGAACGGCAGGCTCGGCGCTGCGACCGCGGCGATGGGCGGGGTCAGCAATTCGGAACGTGGCTTGAGCTGCAGCAGCGTGGGACGCAGTGACATGGTCGTGGCTCGTTCGAGGGCTCACGACGGATGATAATGATTCTCATTCATGAGTCAACCGTCAGCCGACGGCCGCCTCGACCCGCTGCCATTCGCCCTCGCCCACCCGCTGCGCCAGCTCCAGCGCCTCCAGGTTCTGCAGGAGTTGCTCGGGACGGCTCGCGCCGAGGATCACGCTGGAGACATGCGGATTGCGCAGGCACCAGGCGATCGCCAACGGCGCCGGCGCGATGCCCAGCTCGCTCGCCAATGCGACGAAGCGGCCCGCGCGTTCCACCCGTTCGCCTTCGCTGCCCAGCACGGTGCGCTGCAGCCAACCCAGGCCTTCGCGCCCCAGGCGCGCTTCGGTGGGCACACCGGCGTTGTACTTGCCGGTCAGCAACCCCGACGCCAGCGGCGACCAGGTCGTCGTACCCAGACCCACCTCGGCGTAGAGCGGCGCGTACTCCAGTTCGACCCGTTCGCGATGCAGCAGGTTGTATTGCGGCTGCTCCATCGTCGGCGCATACCAGTTGCGCGCCCGGGCGATCTTGTGGGCCTCGCGGATCTGCGCCGCGGTCCATTCCGACGTGCCCCAGTACAGCACCTTGCCCTGGCGGATCAGCGCATCCATCGCGCCCACGGTTTCCTCGATGGGCGTATCGGGATCGGGACGGTGGCAGTAGTAGAGGTCCAGGCAATCCACGCGCAGGCGCTTGAGTGCGGCGTGGCAGGCATCGGTCACGTGCTTGCGCGACAGGCCCTTCTGGGTCGGACCGGGTTCGGCCGCCGAGCCGAAGAAGACCTTGCTGGACACGCAGAATCCGTCGCGCGGCAGGCGCAGGTCGGCGATGACATCGCCCATCACCCGTTCGGCCTCGCCGTTGGCATAGCCCTCGGCGTTGTCGAAGAAATTGACGCCGTTGTCCCACGCTGCGGCGACGAGGTCGCGCGCAGTGGAGCGGCCGATCTGGGCGCCAAAGGTCAGCCAGGCGCCGAAGGAGACGGCCGAGAGCTGCAGGCCGGACGAGCCGAGGCGGCGGTATTGCATGGGGGGACGCTCCAGGGACAGTTCGGTTCAGTTTAGCCCTGCCCCTGTCATGGCCCGGCCTGTACAATGCGCGCACTTCCTCCTCCGGGGAGTAGCCCATCCGCCCCAGCGGCGGAGAACCGACGTCAACACACTTGGCCCACAGGCCATGGCGCGGGAGCGGCAGTCAGCCGAAACACACGTGACGGCGAGCGACCACGGGCAAGACCGAAGGCAGGCGTCGCGTGAGCAACTGGCATGAGCCGGGTCGGGCCGCGTGGCGTTTGCCTTTCGCGTCCACGCGAAAGCCCGGCCCTGGAGTCGCAATGGATCACTTCCCGCTGATGACGGCCGTCGTTTCGACCGGCACCGTCGCCCTCGCCGAAATCGGCGACAAAACCCAGCTCCTGGCACTGCTGCTGGCGGCGCGGTTCCGCAAGCCCTGGCCGATCGTGGGCGGCATCCTGGTCGCCACGCTGCTCAACCACGCGCTCGCCGGTTGGCTCGGCACACTGGTCGCGCAATGGTTGCAGCCGGAGGTGTTGCGCTGGGTGGTCGCCGCCAGTTTCCTGGCCGTGGCCTTGTGGACGCTGAAGCCGGACAAGCTCGACGACGCCGAAAGCGGCATCCCCGCGAAGGGCGCGTTCGTCGCCACCACCGTCGCCTTCTTCATTGCCGAGATCGGCGACAAGACGCAGATCGCCACGGTGCTTCTGGCGGCCAAGTACTCGCCGTTGTGGCAGGTGGTCGTGGGCACCACCGCGGGCATGCTGCTGGCGAACGTGCCGGTGGTGCTGCTGGGCAGCAAGCTGGCCGATCGCCTGCCGCTGAAGGCCGCGCGCTACACGGCTGCGGTGGTGTTCCTCGCACTGGCGGCCTGGGCGGCGATCCGCGGCATTGGGTGAGGCAGGCCGTCATGCGGCACTGCCGCGTGGCCTGCTGAACGCCCGGCCATGGATGGCCGGGCAGGGTGACCCGAAGCCGGTCGCGTGACGCCATGAAGGGCAGCGACAATCTCACCGACCGCTCGTGCCGCACCGCCCTTCCCCACCCTCCACCATCCAGCCCAAGCGCCACCCCGCCGCGCTATGCTCGGCGCGGCCGTCTACGGCCATCACGGGGGACGGGATGCTCGGCACCGGTGGCAGGGTCCGCGATGTCATCGCCGCGTTGTTGGCGAGGCCGGACGAAATCATGCTGGAGATCGGCGCCGGCGGCGAGCTGATGGTCGCGCGCCTGCGCGTGGTCATCGCCGCGATGCTGCTGGTGTTGCCGGTGGCGAACGCCCTGGGCGGCGGCAGCGTGAAGGACACCATGATCGGCCTGGCCGGCGCGATCCTGGTGAACGTGTTCGCCCACCTGTGGCTGTCGCTGGCACGGCGCCGGCGCTTGTTCCGCTGGTTGCCGTTCGCCTCATCGGCCTTCGACGTGACGGCCACGACGGTGCTGCTGATCCTGCTTGCCGCCGACCACCTGCCGGCGGGCCTGAACAACCTCACCGCGTGGTGCGGCTACGTGGTGGCCATCGTCCTTACCGCGCCGCGCAGCGATGGACGCATCGCTTTGTTCGCCGGCGCGCTGGCGATCGGGCAGTACGCGCTGCTGGTGCTGGCGGTGTTCGCCACGGCCGCCTCGCCCGAACAACTGATCTCCAGCGACTACGGCGCGATCACCTGGGCCGGGCAGGCTCAGCGCGTGCTGCTGTTGATGATCTTCACCCTGATCACCGCGATGGTGGTCTACCGCATGCAGCGCCTGGTGGAGATGTCCGGCACTGACGGCCTCACGCGCCTGCCCAATCGCACCTGGCTGATGTACCGCGTGCCGCGCCTGTTCGACAGCGTCCGCCATGACGGCGACAGCCTGACCCTGGCGCTCATCGACCTGGACCACTTCCGGCGCATCAACGAAAGTCACGGCCACCACGCCGGCGACCGCGCCCTGCGTCACGTGGTCGCGGTGCTGCGCGAGCTGTCCGAGCCGGGGGAATGGCTGGTGCGCATCGGTGGCGAGGAGTTCGTGCTGCTGCTGCGCAAACCCATCGGCACGGCGTGGGAACGCGTGGACGCGATCCGCCGGGGTCTTGGGGAACGCCCGTTCGAACCCGAGCGCGGCGCGGACAACGTCGCGCTGAGTTTCAGCGCCGGCCTGGCGGGCTTCCCGCACGAGGGCACGGACCTCTCCCGCCTGCTGCGCCGGGCCGACGGCCGCCTGCAACAGGCCAAGCTGCAGGGCCGCAATCGGGTCGTCGCCCGCGACGGCTGAGGCTGGACCGCGCGGTTCCCCCACCCCGCCAGCGCCGCGAGCCCGGGATGGACGCGGCCACCGTGCGGGCCGGCGCGCGCAGCGTAAACTAGCGCCGCCGCAGCCATGACCCGCCCCCGCAGGGACCAGGGCCGCATACCTTTCGACGACAACGACTCGCTGCCGGCCGCCGGTTGCAATGGGGAGAACTGAGTGGAAGCCATTACCCGGGTGGCCTTTGGCCTGTTTGGTCTTGCTGTGCTTGTCGGCATCGCGTGGCTGGCCTCGAACAACCGCCGTCGCGTGGACTGGAAGCTGGTCGCCACGGGCGTGAGCCTGCAGATCGCCTTCGCCGCACTCGTGCTGCTGGTGCCGGGCGGCAAGGACGCGTTCGACGCGATCGGCCACGGCTTCGTGAAAGTGCTCAGCTTCGTCGGCGAGGGCTCGAAGTTCATCTTCGGCAGCCTGATGGACGTGAACACCTACGGCTTCATCTTCGCCTTCCAGGTGCTGCCCACCATCATCTTCTTCGCCGCACTGATGGGCGTGCTGTATCACCTGGGCGTGATGCAGGCGGTCGTGCGTGCGATGGCGTGGGTGATCACCAAGGTCATGCGCGTGTCCGGCGCGGAAACCACCAGCGTCTGCGCCAGCGTCTTCATCGGCCAGACCGAGGCGCCGCTGACGGTGCGCCCCTATATCCCGAAGATGACCGAGTCGGAGCTGATCACGATGATGATCGGCGGCATGGCGCACATCGCCGGCGGCGTGCTCGCCGCGTACGTGGGCATGCTGGGCGGCGGCGATCCGGAACAGCAGGCGTTCTACGCCAAGCATCTGCTGGCGGCGTCGATCATGGCCGCGCCGGCCACGCTGGTCATCGCCAAGATCCTCGTGCCCGAAACCGGTGAACCGCTCACCCGCGGCACCGTGAAGATGGAAGTGGAGAAGAACACCGCCAACATCATCGATGCCGCTGCTGCGGGCGCCGGTGACGGCCTGCGCCTGGCGTTGAACATCGGCGCGATGCTGCTGGCCTTCATCGCACTGATCGCGCTGGTCAACTGGCCGTTGACCTGGCTGGGCGACGTGACCGGCATTTCCGCCGCGATCGGCAAGCCGTTCGACCTGGCCACCATCTTCGGCTACGCCCTCGCGCCGCTGGCGTGGGTGATCGGCACGCCGTGGCAGGACGCCCCGGTCGTGGGCAGCCTGATCGGCCAGAAGGTCGTCATCAATGAATTTGTCGCGTACCTGCAGCTGGCCGACATCGTCAATGGCAAGGTCGCCGGTGTGACGCTGACCGACCAGGGCCGCCTGATCGCCACCTACGCGCTGTGCGGCTTCGCCAACTTCAGCTCGATCGCGATCCAGATCGGCGGCATCGGCGGCCTCGCCCCGGAACGTCGACAGGACCTGGCCCGCTTCGGCCTGCGCGCGGTGCTGGGCGGCTCGATCGCCACCTTCATGACGGCAACGATCGCCGGCGTGCTGACCTGGTTCGGCAGCTGACGTGATGGATGGCGCGCGCGTCGTCGTCGTCGGCTCGTTCAACGTCGACCACGTGTGGACGGTCGCAGCACTGCCGCGACCCGGCGAAACGCTGAGTGGCCATTACCACACCGGCCCCGGCGGCAAGGGCTTCAACCAGGCCACCGCTGCCGCACGCGCCGGCGCAACGACGACATTCGTCTGCGCGCTCGGCGACGATCTGGGCGGACAGCTCGCACGGGCGCTCGCCACGGCCGACGGCATCGACCTGCGCGACCATGCCAGCGAAGCGCCGACGGGTACGGCCGGCATCTACGTGGACCACGATGGACGCAACTCGATCGTGATCGGTCCGGGCGCGAACGCGGACCTCGGCGCGGATTTCGTGCAGACCCAACAGGCCGCGATCGCGAAGGCGCACGTGGTGCTGGCCCAGCTGGAATCCCCGCTGCCCGCGGTGGAGGCGGCATTCGCCGCTGCCCGCGCCGCAGGTGTTCGCACCGTGCTCAACCCCGCGCCGGCCGATGCGCTTGCGCCGGCGTCGCTGCTCGGGCTGGCGGATGTCATCACGCCGAACGAAACCGAATTCTGCGCACAGCTGGCGCGCCACGCCGGCGAGCGCCTGGATGCTGCCACGCTCGTCGCGCACGACGACGACACCCTGCACGCGCTGTGCCGCCGCCTGCTTCCGCAGGGCACCGTGGTCATCACGCTGGGCGCCGCGGGCTGTTTCGTCTCCCATGCGCCAGGGCGCCTGCACGGCGATGCACGGACGCACTACCGCGTCGCCGCCGCACACGTGCAACCGCAGGACACCACCGGCGCGGGCGATGCGTTCAACGGCGCGCTGTCGGCGTCGTGGGCGCGGAATCCCACTGCCGCGTTCGCCGACCACCTGCACTACGCCAACCGTTACGCAGCCCTGTCGACCGAACGTGCCGGTGCCGCGGCGTCGATGCCGCACGACGCCGACGTGCGCGCGCGGTTCGATTGAAGCAGCCGGATCGGCACACCCACCCGGCTTGATTTGGGTCAAGCAGGCGCGCTTTCAGGCGCCTCGCCCGCTGCCCGACCTATCAAACGAGAATGCTTCGCATTAACATAGTGGGCTGATCCAGTCGTCACGGACCCCCGCATGCCCCGTCGCCACCTGCTCGCCAGCGCCCTGCTGGCCGCCTTCGTCGCACCCGTCGCCCACGCCGAAGACACCACCGACATCGACCGCATCACCGTCTCCGCCAGCACCAGTCGCGTTCCGGATTCGGAAGCGGCGCTGCCCAACACCATCACGATCATCGACCAGAAGCAGTTGCAGCAGCAGCTGGCGGTCACGCAGGACCTCTCGCAGGTGCTGGCCAACCTGATTCCGTCGTTCGCGCCCTCGCGCCAGAAACTGACCAACAGTGGCGAGACGCTGCGCGGCCGCAAGCCGTTGTACCTCGTGGATGGCGTGCCGCAGTCCACGCCGCTGCGCGAGGGCGGTCGCGACGGCCACACGATCGATCCGTCGATGATCGAGCGCATCGAGGTCATCCACGGCGCCAACGCGCTGCAGGGCCTGGGCGCATCGGGCGGCATCATCAACATCATCACCAAGCGCGCGCCGCGCCAGGACGGGGCGACCTTCCAGGACGTCTCGGTGTCGGGCAGCTCCGCCCTGCCGCACGAAAGCGACAGCACCGGCTATCGCGCCTCTTACCTGTTCGGCACGCGTCGCGGCAGTTTCGATTTCGTCGGTGGCGCGTCCTACGCCAGCGAAGGCCTGTACTACGACGGCGACGGCAACCCTCTGGCCGTCAACGCCGTGCAGGGTGACCTGATGGATTCGGAAAGCTACAACCTCTTCGCCAAGACAGGCTGGAACTTCGACGAAGAGCGCCGCCTGCAGCTGACCGCCAACCACTACGAACTGCAGGGCAACAACGACTACGCGGTGGTCAACGGAAACGCAGTCAACGGCATTCCCGCCAGCTCCGTGCGCGGCACGCCGCTGGGCGAAGGCCCGCGCAACCGCTCCACTTCGCTGTCCCTGGACTACATCGACAAGAACCTCGCCGGCGGCTACCTGCAGAGCCAGCTGTACTGGGTCGATTTCAAGGGCCTGTACGGCAGCAGCGACTGGGGCAACTTCTGGGGCGATGGCCGCGACCCGGCATGGTGGGACCAGTCGCAGAACGTTTCCGAGAAGGTCGGTGGCAAGTTCAGCTGGTCGCGGGGCGATCTGTTCGGACTGCGGCTGCGTGCCACGCTGGGCCTGGACCTGGCCCGCGACACGACCTCGCAGGAACTGGTGCGCGCCGGCCTGGACTGGGTACCCGAGACGACGTACCAATCCTGGTCGCCGTTCGTGCAGGCCGAGTGGTGGGTCAGCGATTCGGTGATGATCTCCGGCGGCCTGCGTTACGAGCACGGCAAGCTCGAAGTGGACGACTACACCACCATCCCGGCCAACGCCGGTGGCAGCCAGTTCGTGCAGGGCGGTACGCCGACGACGAGTGAAACGCTCCCCAACCTGGGCATCGTGTGGGAAGCGACGGACGCGCTGAAGTTCTATGCGTCGTACTCGGAAGGCTACAGCGTCGCCGACATCGGCCGCGTGCTGCGCGCGATTGCCCGACCGGGCCAGCGCGTGGACAACCTGGTCGACCTGAAGCCGGTCATCGCCGACAACCAGGAGATCGGCCTGGACTACGACGACGGTCGCTGGATCGTGCACGTGGCGGCGTTCTGGTCCGACTCCGACTTCGGCTCGCGCCTGGACTACGACGCGGCCACGCAGACCTACAACGTCGCCCGCGAACGCACGGAAATCAGCGGCTTCGAAGGCAGTGCCGCGTTCCAGTTCTCCGACGCCGGTCGCGTCGGTCTGGCCTACGCAAGCACGGACGCGCGTTACGACAGCAACAAGGACCAGCGCGTCGATGCGGACATGCCCGGCGCCAACGTCAGCCCCGACCGCCTCACCGCGTTCTGGGACCAGAGCTGGAACGCCACCGTATCCACGCGACTGCAGCTCAGTCATGCCTTCGACCGCGACTTCCAGTACCCCGGCGTGACGGCGTCGAACGACCATTTCGAGGGTTACACCACGGTCGACGTGCAGACGCGCGTGCAGCTGCCGGTGGGCTACCTCAACGTCGGCATCGAGAACCTGCTGGGCGAGCAGTACATCAGTTACAACTCGCAGGTTTCGCCGCCGCGCAACGACACCTACACCGCCGGCCGCGGCCGCGTGCTGACGGTGGGATGGCAGCACAGGTTCTGATACACCGTTCCGGATGGACATGGCCTCGACTCCGCTGACCACCCACGCGCCGCCCCGGCGACGCGTGCGTGCAGTGCTGTCGTGGCTGCATCTGTGGGTGGGGCTCACGGTGGGCATCGTGTTCGCGCTGTGTTCGCTGGCGGGCACGGTGCTGGTGTTCCATGTCGATCTTCTGAAGCTGCAGCACCCGCAGCTCGCGCAGCATGCGCCCGTCGCCGACGGACGCGTGCTCGCGCGACTGATCGAGCGCTGGGGCCCGGAGGGCATGCGTTCGCTCGACCTCCCGCGCGAAGACCTGCCGGTCTGGCAGGCCTACTTCGAGGATGGGCACCGGCAATACTTCGCGCCCGAGGATGGCGCGCTGCTGCTCTACCGCAGCCATCACGACGACGTGCTGATGTGGCTGCACGAATGGCACGTGGAACTCCTGGGCGGCAAGACCGGCAAGGAAGTGCTGGGCGTGTTCGGCTGGACCTCGCTGGCGCTGGTGCTGATCGGGCTGTACCTGTGGTGGCCGCGCAGCGGCCGGTATCTGGCACAACTCAAAGTGCACGCCGGCCCGCCCGTGCGCCGCTGGCTGAGCTGGCACCGCAGCAGTGGCGTGGTCCTGTTGCCGTTGCTGTTGCTGGCCACGGTGACGGGCATCGGCATGGTGTACGGGCGTGGCTTCCAGAAGGTTTTTGTCGCCGCGTTCGGCGGCGAGAACGTGAAGGCACCGGAATTGCCGAAGGACACGGCGTCCATCGACTGGACCAAGGCCATCGCGCAGGCGCGCGCAGCCCTGCCCGACGCGCGCCTCGCGCGCGTGTCGGTGCCCGACCCCGACGAAGGCGTGGTCGCCTTCCGCGCGCAGGCAAACGGCGAATGGCATCCGGTCGGTCGCAGCACGGTGTCGCTGTCGCGCGAGGGTCGCGTGCTGCAGACCGTCGATGCCACCACGCATCGCCTGGGCTTGCGCATGAGTCAGGCGCTGTATCCGCTGCACGTAGGCGCGGTCGGCGGCACTACGATGAAATGGGTCACCGCCGTCATCGGCCTGTTGCCCGCGTTCCTGCTGGTTACGGGCTTCCTGTTCTGGCGGCGCCGGCGCGGGCATCGCTGAGCGACCCGCGCGGGACGCCCGTTACAATGGGCGCATGTCGAACGCCTCCTTCCGCATCGGGCCACACGAGATCGCGCCGCGCGTGATCCTCGCGCCCATGGCGGGCGTGACCGACAAACCGTTTCGCGTGCTGTGCAAGCGCCTGGGCGCCGGCCTGTGCGTGTCGGAGATGACCACGTCCGATCCGCGCTTCTGGAACACCGCCAAGTCGCGCCATCGCATGGACCACGAGGGCGAACCGGCGCCGATCAGCGTGCAGATCGCCGGCACCGTGCCGGAGGTGATGGCCGATGCCGCGCGCTACAACGTCGACCATGGCGCGCAGATCATCGACATCAACATGGGCTGCCCGGCGAAGAAGGTGTGCAACGCCTGGGCCGGATCGGCGCTGATGCGCGAGCCGGAGCTGGTCGCGCGCATCCTGGAGGCGGTCGTGAAGTCCGTCGATGTGCCGGTCACGCTGAAGATCCGCACGGGCTGGGCGACCGATCAGCGCAACGCGATGCAGATCGCGCGCATCGCGCAGGACGCCGGCATCGCCGCGCTCGCGGTGCACGGCCGCACGCGCGACCAGCAGTACACCGGCACTGCCGAGTACGACACCATCGCCGAGGTGAAGGCGGCGCTGTCTATCCCGGTGTTCGCCAATGGCGACATCGATTCGCCGCACAAGGCGGCGCAGGTGCTGGCACGAACTGGCTGCGATGCGGTGCTGGTCGGCCGCGCCGCGCAGGGCCGGCCGTGGATCTTCCGGGAGATCGCGCATTACCTGGCACATGGCGAACTCCTGCCCGAACCCTCGCTGGCCGAAGTGCGCGACGTGTTGCTGGGCCATCTGGAACACCTGCACGCGTTCTATGGCGAACCCTCCGGCGTGCGCATCGCCCGCAAGCACCTGGGCTGGTATGCGAAGGACCGCCCCGAGAACGCGGCGTTCCGCTCCGTCGTGAACCGCGCCGAATCCGCCGAGGACCAGCTGCGACTCACCCGCGACTACTTCGACGCCCTGATCGCCGGCGTGGTGCCGCACCTGCCTGCCGCGGCCTGATCGCCGACCGCTGACCGCCGTCGCCCTCAACGATTCCTGACACGCCCTGTGCCAGCATCGCAGCCTGCCCTCACGAGGCCGCTGCCATGTCCGACGAACGCCCTCCCGAACGCAGCTGCGATTTTCCCTATCTGCACGGATTTTCCAGCACCGAGCAGGCACGCCTGGTCAAGCAGGCGAAGCTGGCCGAACCGACCGTCTTCCACGACATCGACTACACCGGCGCCCGCAATCTGCTGGAAGTGGGCAGCGGCGTGGGTGCGCAAACCGAGATCCTGTTGCGTCGCTTCCCCGACCTGCGCGTGACCTGCGTCGACCTCAACCAGGCGCAACTGTCGGCCGCGCGCACCAACCTGGACGCGATGCCGTGGCTGGACGGCCGCTATGCGCTGCATCGCGCCGACGCCACCAACCTGCCGTTCGAGCCGCGCAGCTTCGATGCTGCATTCCTTTGCTGGGTTCTTGAACACGTGCCCGCGCCTGCGCGCGTGCTCAACGAAGTGCGTCGCGTGCTGTCGCCCGGGTCGCCGGTGTACATCACCGAAGTGATGAACTCGTCTTTCCTGCTCGACCCGTACTCGCCGAATGTCTGGCGCTACTGGATGGCCTTCAACGACTTCCAGTACGAAAGCGGCGGCGATCCGTTCATAGGCGCGAAGCTGGGGAACCTGCTGCTCGCCGGTGGGTTCCGCGACGTCACCACCGAGGTCAAGACCTTCTACTTCGACAACCGGGAGCCAGCGCGCCGCAAGACGATGATCGCGTTCTGGGAAGAGCTGCTGCTTTCCGCCGCCGACCAGTTGCTGTCCGCGCAGCGCGTGACGCCCGATGTGGTCGACGGCATGCGGCGCGAGATGCAGCAGGTACAGAACGATCCGAACGCGGTGTTCTTCTACGCTTTCGTGCAGGCGCGCGCGACGGTGTATTGACCGCATTGCATAACGCAATGTGCACAGGTTTCCAGTGAAAGCATTTCGTATGTAACGGTCTTGTCATTCCACACACACGATTGAACGCATCGCGTTGTGCGCATCGATGCATCGCGACCAACGGTGCAGGTCATAAGTAACAAGCCCCTTTGGGCGATGTATTCCCATCGCATTGTCGGCAACCTGACACGGTCGGGGCGACCTCCCACTGCGGACCCCGCCGCAGCGCCTCGGCGACCCCAGGAGGCTGTCATGAAAGCCAAGATCGCATTCATCGCGCTCGCGATGGCAACAACGGCGCCCGCATGGGCCGCCGAAGATCCTATCGGTGACCTGTCGAAGATCACCGGCCTGACCGAACGCAAGGTACAGATGGTGCTCGGTGCGCGCACCGCGTTCGCTGAGTATCCGTACACCTACGATCGCTCGCTGCACAAGTTCGTCGCAGCCGTCGGCAAGGACAACTACTACCGGCTGATGAACGGCGAATCGGTGGCCCTGCGCGACAAGGAAGGCCATCAGTACATCGTGCAGATCCCGCGCGACGTCGCGGGCGACAAGGCACTGTGAAGCCCATGGCGGATCGCGGGCACGACAGGGTGTGTCGCCGCTGATCCGGGCCGCGTGCTCGCCACGCGGCCCGGGATGGAGCGTTTGCCGCAGTCAGCTCAGCGCGGCGCGCGTGGACCGGCCGAGGATTGCGACAGCACTGTACGTTTGCTCACAGCATCCGCGTCATGGTCGTCGGGCATGTGCCAGATGCGCTGCCACATCGCCCCAAGGCGGCGGCCCGCGTGCCAGGGCCACTGCAATTGTTCCGGCGGAATCTCGCGCCAGCCCTCGCCTTCGCGCTGGGCGACGGCGAAGCGGAAGGTGTAGTCCGGCTCGGCTCCCATGCGCAGGTCGGAGAGCACCAGGCGGTCGTCGCGCACCTGCGCCTTCATGAATCCACGATTGAACCAGTTCAGGCGCTGCACGCTGGGGTAGTCGAACACCTGCGACAGCGCACGCACATCCGAGCGGTACTCACGCAGGTGCATGGGCCCGCGGTCGGCCACCAGCGATCGCTCGCCTTCCACGAACCCCTCCGGCGTCATCGCCACCACGCGCCACAGCAGGATGTTGAACGGCATGGGCACCGAGAAACGCGGTGCGTCCTGCAGGTTCAGCGTGGCCAGCGCCCGGTCGGCTTCGCGCTCCACCGCCTGTTTGGCCAGCAGCGATGCGCCCAGGTACGCCGTACTCAGGGCCAGTCCCGCCAGCAGCGCGGGCCTGGCGATGGGGCGTTCCCGCGCGAACCAGGCGATGACGCAGGCCAGCAGGAGCCACACGGTATAGAGCGGGTCGATGATGAACACGCTCGACCACATCACCGGCTTCACCGGCAACGGCCACCACAGCTGCGTCCCGTAGACGGTGAAGGCATCCAGCACCGGATGCGTGAGCAACGCGGCCTGCATGGCCCAGAACCAGCGCGTCGGCGACTGCGCCACTCGCCCGCCCCGCGAGCGGCACCAGGCCCAGATCGCCCATGCGACGAACGGCAGCACCAGCAGTGAGTGACTCGCGCTGCGATGCCAGGTCATCCGCGCGACCGGGTCGTCGGTGAGCAGATTGACGGGCAGCACATCGAGGTCGGGCAAAGTGCCCAGTGCGGCGCCAGCCAGGAGCGCCGCACGGCGGTGTTGCGGCGGCGCGATGGCAGCGGCGAGGGCCGCGCCGAGCACGATCTGGGTCAACGAGTCCATGAACCGATGCTACGCGGCCGTGCGCGATGGCGGCATGTGCCGGTGGGGGCGCCATCACGCCACGGTCGAGCTCACGCGCACCATCGCGTCTGGCTAGGCGGCATCGGGCATCGTGTGCGGCAGGCGTGCGCGTGCGGGCAGCAGTGCCAGCGTCTCGCCCGTGTGGGCGAGCAGGCGCAACGTGCCGTCGGGATCCTCGACCAGGGCGGTGAGGCTTTCCACCCAGTCGCCGTCGTTGGCGTACAGGCATCCGTCGCGCTCGAACAATGCGGCGCGATGGATGTGACCACAGACGATGCCGTCCAGTCCGCGCCGGCGCGCGTCGGCCAGGCCGGCCTGGACGAAGCGTTCGATGTAGCGTTCAGCCGCACCGCTTTGCCGCTTGAGGAATTCAGACAGCGACCAGTAACGCCGACCGCAGGTGCGACGCAGGCGGTTTAGCCACTGGTTTCCGGTGAGGATGCGGTAGTACAGCCAGTCGCCGAACTGTTCCTGCAGACCGCCGAAGTGCGTCACGCCGTCGTAGTCGTCGCCGTGGCTGACCAGCAGGCGACGGCCGTCGGCGGTGACGTGGATCGCTCGGCGACGCACGCTCATCCGCGGCAGCGCGAGGCCGCAGAAGCGGCGGATCGGGCGATCGTGGTTGCCGGGCACGTACACCAGCTCGGTACCGGCGCGTCGCAGTGCGTGCAGCGTCTCGACCACGCGGTTGTGCGCGGCATCCCAGCGCGCGCGACGTTGCGCCATCCACCACAGGTCGACGATGTCGCCGACCAGGTACAGGCGATCGCAGCGCAGCCGGCCGAGAAAGTCGGCCAGTTCGTCAGCGTGGCAGTGTTTGGAACCCAGGTGGACGTCGGACACGAACACCGCACGGTGGCGCGGCGGCAGTGACGGCACGGACGTCATCCTGCGGCCTCCGTGATGGTCACCGCGCGTGGCGCGCCGAGGTAGCGTTCGCGCTTCTTCGGCCGCAGGCGGTGCAGATCGACCTCGATCAGTCCGTCGACCGCATCGCTGAATGCCGGATCCACGCCGAAGGCGAGGAAGCGCGCGCCGCCGGGTTCGCACAGTTCGGTGTACTGGCGGTAGAGCATCGGCAGCGTGGCTCCGAGGGCGTCCAGGTTCTGCTTGAGCACGGCGAATGCGGTGGCGGCGTCCACCTCGCCGAACTGCGGCGGCGCCTCGCGGTACACGAACGGCTGGCGCGAGGCCGCGCAAGGCCGGTCGGTGCCGAAGTAGCGCGCGTAGTACGCCACGATCTGCTCACGCGCCTGCGCCGGCAGCGCGGCGCTGATCGACACCGGACCGAACAGGTAACGCACGTTCGGATGCCGCGCCAGGTACGCGCCGATTCCCTGCCACAAATAATCGATGCTGCGACTGCCCCAGTAGTCGGGCACCACGAAGCTGCGACCCAGCTCCATTCCCTGCGCGATGCGCATGACCGCGTCGTCTTCGTAGCGGAACAACGAAGCGGTATACAGGCCCGCAAGTCCGCGCTCCGCCAGCACGGCGGCACCGCGCGCGAGGCGATAGGCGCCGGCGATCTTCGCGGCCTGCGCGTCCCACAGCACGATGTGTTCGTACCAGCTGTCGTAGACGTCCACGTCCAGGCGCTGGCCGGTGCCCTCGCCCACCGCACGGAACGTCAGCTCGCGCAGGCGCCCTACCTCACGCAGCAGCGGCGAACCGGCCGCCAGCCGTCCGGCGCGGATCTCCTTGCCATCGAAGGTGCGCCCCAGCAGCGGCATCGCTTCCACGCCGGCGCGCACGGCCTCCACGTCCAGCGGATCGATGAGGGGCTCCGGACCCGATGGCGCCGGGGCCGCGCCCTGTTCGCGGCGACGTCCCAGAGAGAACAGCTCCCGGCGGACATCGCGCAGCACGCGCTGCGGGTCCATGCCCTCGGGCAATTGCAGGGGCCGGCCGATGCGCAGCGCAATGCGATGCGCCCGGCGCGCGAACATCTCGCGCGCCAGCAGCGCCGTACCGGCGGGCTTGAACAGCACCGAGGCGCCGTAGAACAGCGCGGAGTTGCGCGCCTCGATGCGCACGGGCAACACCGGCGCACTACTGCCACGCGCGAAACGCAGGAAGCCGCGGCGCCAGCGACCGTCGGTGACGCCGCGCAGGCCCAATCGCGCGACCTCGCCCGCGGGAAAGACGATCACACACTGCTCCGCCTGCAGCGCGTCGTCGATGGCATGCAGGCTCTGCGGGCTCGGCCTGCCGCCCAGAATGCGCACCGGCGACAACAGCCCGGACAGCGGCTCCAGCGCGGAGAGCAGATCGTTGGCGACGATCTTCACGTCGCGGCGCACCCGTCCCACCAGGTCCAGCAGCGCGAGCGCGTCGATCGCTCCGGAGGGATGGTTGGCGACGATCAGCAACCGGCCCGAGGCCGGAATGCGGGCGAGCTCCAGCGGATCGGCCTGGTAGCGCACCTGCAGATGATCCAGCGCGGCGGCGACGAACTCGAAATCGCGCAGATGACCGTTGGCGGCCAGGAAGGCCTCGACCTGGTCGAAGCGGGACCAGCGACCGATCGTGCGCAGCAGCGGCCGGGCGACGCTGGCGCGGCGGCCCCGGAACCAGTGCGGAAAGTGTTCCTGCAGGCGACGTTCGAGGGGCATGCGAGGTGATACATCGCCCCGGCGGGGCGTCTCGCCGCGCAAGGCTGGGCCCGACCGGCGACAGCGCAATGGCGGTTTGGGGTCAGAACGGTGACAGCGGCCGCCCGCCGCCCAGGCGTGGCCCCGGACGCCCTGGACGGCCGGAAATGAAGCCCCCGCTTAACCTGTCCGCAACATCTCCATGGCGCACAATGCGCCGACCGGCCCGAGCCTGTATCATGCCGGCCCATCCTTTCATCCGAATCAAGGGATATTGACCTCGATGTCCAGCTACCTGTTCACCTCCGAATCCGTCTCCGAAGGCCATCCGGACAAGATTGCCGACCAGATCTCCGACGCCGTCCTCGACGCGATCCTCGCGCAGGACAAGCGCGCGCGCGTGGCCTGCGAGACGCTGGTGAAGACCGGTGCCGCCATCGTCGCCGGCGAAGTCACCACCACCGCGTGGGTCGACATCGAGTCGCTGGCGCGCCGCGTGATCAACGAGATCGGCTACAACAACTCCGATGTCGGCTTCGACGGCCACACCTGCGCGATCATCAACATGCTCGGCAAGCAGTCGCCGGACATCGCCGCGGGCGTTGACCGCAAGAAGCCGGAAGAACAGGGCGCGGGCGACCAGGGCCTGATGTTCGGCTACGCCTGCAACGAGGCGCCGGAATTCATGCCGGCCCCGATCTACTACTCGCACCGTCTGGTCGAGCAGCAGGCCAAGATCCGCAAGAAGAAGAACTCGCCGCTGCCGTGGCTGCGTCCGGACGCGAAGTCGCAGGTCACCCTGCGCTATGACGCCAACCACAACGTCGCCGGCCTCGACGCCGTCGTGCTGTCCACGCAGCACGATCCGGGCATCAAGCAGAAGGATCTGGTCGAGGGCGTGTACGAGCACATCCTCAAGCCGGTCCTGCCGAAGAAGTGGCTGGAATCGCTGCCCAAGAACAAGATCCACATCAACCCGACCGGCATCTTCGTGATCGGCGGCCCCGTGGGCGACTGCGGCCTGACCGGTCGCAAGATCATCGTCGACAGCTACGGCGGCATGGCCCGTCACGGCGGTGGTGCGTTCTCGGGCAAGGACCCGTCGAAGGTCGACCGTTCGGCCGCCTACGCCGCGCGTTACGTCGCCAAGAACATCGTCGCCGCCGGCCTGGCCGATCGTTGCGAAGTGCAGGTCTCCTACGCCATCGGCGTGGCCGAGCCGACCTCGATCTCGGTCACCACCTTCGGCACCGGCAAGATTCCGGATGAGAAGATCGAGAAGCTGATCCGCAAGCATTTCGACCTGCGCCCGTACGGCATCGTGAAGATGCTCGATCTGATCCACCCGGTGTACCAGGAGACGGCCGCCTACGGTCACTTCGGCCGCAAGCCGAAGGAAGTGTCGTACGTCGACGGCGCCGGCAAGAAGCAGACCGCCACGGCCTTCTCGTGGGAGAAGACCGACCGCGCCGACGCGCTGCGTTCGGATGCGAAGCTGAAGTAAGCGGTACGCGACGCCGCGCTGTGCGCGGGTCGTGATCCAAAAACGAAACGGGCCGCTCGTCGGCCCGTTTCGCTGTCCGGCATGCAGGCCGCCGGGGCCCGTCGAGTTCATCCACGGACAACCCCCAGCGGCTAGAATGCCGGCTCCCACCGAGGGGCGCTGCAAGTCCGGCATCCGGAATCAGGCTCGGCGGGAGTTCCAGAACAACGGCGCCCGGTTTGGCGAGCCGCACACGGCCGCCCTCACCCCATCCCTCCCCCGAAACGCGGGCGAGCGGGACGAAACCGGAGCAATCGATGAACGCGCAAATCAAGACCTTCTCCACCGAAGGCGACTACAAGGTCGCCGACATCTCCCTGGCCGACTGGGGCCGCAAGGAGCTCGACATCGCCGAGCACGAGATGCCGGGCCTGATGTCCATCCGCAAGAAGTACGCCGCCACGCAGTCGCTCAAGGGCGTGCGCGTGACCGGCTCGCTGCACATGACCATCCAGACGGCCGTGCTGATCGAGACGCTGCGCGACCTGGGCGCCGACGTGCGCTGGGCCTCGTGCAACATCTTCTCGACGCAGGACCACGCCGCCGCCGCCATCGCCAAGTCCGGCACGCCGGTCTTCGCGTGGAAGGGCGAAACGCTCGAGGAATACTGGGACTGCACGCTGGCCGCGCTGACCTTCCCGGGCAAGGGCGCCGACAAGTACCTCGGCCCGGAGCTGGTCGTGGATGACGGCGGCGACGTCACGCTGCTGATCCACAAGGGCTACGAGCTCGAGAACGGCAGCGACTGGGTCAACACTCCGTCGGGCAACCACGAAGAGCAGGTCATCAAGGATCTGCTGAAGAAGGTGCACGCCGAGCGTCCGGGCTTCTGGCACACCGTCGTGCGCGACTGGAAGGGCGTGTCCGAAGAAACCACCACCGGCGTGCACCGCCTGTACCAGCTGGCCGAAGCCGGCTCGCTGCTCGTGCCGGCGATCAACGTCAACGACTCGGTCACCAAGAGCAAGTTCGACAACCTCTACGGCTGCCGCGAGTCGCTGGCCGACGGCCTCAAGCGCGCGATGGACGTGATGCTGGCCGGCAAGGTCGCCGTCGTGTGCGGTTACGGCGACGTCGGCAAGGGTTCGGCGCACTCGCTGCGTGCCTACGGCGCGCGCGTGGTCGTCACCGAGATCGACCCGATCAACGCCCTGCAGGCCGCGATGGAAGGCTTCGAGGTCAACACCGTCGAGTCGACGCTGGGCCGTGGCGACATCTACGTCACCACCACCGGCAACAAGGACGTGCTGACGCTCGAGCACATGTCGCAGATGAAGGACCAGGCCATCGTCTGCAACATCGGCCACTTCGACAACGAGATCCAGGTCGACAAGCTCAATGCCTCGGGTGCGGTCCGCCTGAACATCAAGCCGCAGGTCGACAAGTACACCTTCAAGAACGGCAACGCGATCTTCCTGCTGGCCGAAGGCCGCCTGGTGAACCTCGGCTGCGCCACGGGCCACCCGAGCTTCGTGATGTCGAACTCGTTCTCCAACCAGACGCTCGCGCAGATCGACCTGTGGGCGAACAAGGACACCTACGAGGCCAAGGTCTACATCCTGCCGAAGAAGCTGGACGAGGAAGTCGCACGCCTGCACCTGGAGAAGATCGGCGTGAAGCTGACCACGCTGACGGCCGACCAGGCCGCCTACCTCGGCGTCGCCGTGGAAGGCCCGTACAAGCCGGACCATTACCGCTACTGATCCACGGCGGCATTGCAGTACACGGAAACGGGCGCTTCGGCGCCCGTTTTCCTTTTGCGCGGTCGGACGCTACAGCGCCAGTCGTTCGCGCAGTTCGCGCGCCTGCCGCCGCGACACGTCCACGCGGCTGCCGTCCTTGAGCTCCAGTTCGTAGCCGTCGTGCACGGCCAGGTCCACGCCCTTCACCATGCGCAGGTTCACCAGCGTGTTGCGGTTGGCGCGGAAGAACATCCCCGGGTCCAGCCGCGATTCCAGCGCCGACAGGCTGCGCCCCAGCAGCGCGCATTCGTTGCGGAACCAGACGCGCGCGTAATTGCCATCCACCACGATGCGTGCGATCTCGCGCACCGCAACGAACCAGCAGCGATCGCCTTCGCGCAGGAACACCTGGTCGTCGGCACCCAGCATTCCGCGTGGTTCCACCTCGGCTACGGCGTCGGGGAGGCGCGCGCGTGCGCGTTGCAGTGCTTCGCCCAGTCGCGCCGGCTCGACCGGCTTGACCAGATAGTCCAGCGCATTGCGCTCGAAGGCACGCACGGCGTAGTGGTCGTACGCGGTGGTGAACACCACCGGCGGCGCGGGCTCGAGCCCGTCAAGCACGTCGAACCCGGTGCCCGACGGCATCTGGATGTCGAGCAGCACCAGGTCGGGACGCAGCGTGTCGATGGCAGTGCGCGCCGCGGGCACGTCGTCGGCCTCGCCCACCACGTCCACGTCCGGAATCGAGGCGAGCAGCGTGCGCAACTCCTGCCGCGCCAGCCGCGTGTCGTCGACGATCAGCACGCGCAGCGGCCGCATGGCGGTCATTGCGGCAGCTCCAGTCGCGCCAGCACGCGCGCGTCGTCCTGACGCAGCTCGAAGCGGCCCGGTGCGTCGCCGCGCTCCAGGCGCGTGCGCAGGTAGGCCAGGCCCACGCCCTGGCGCGAGGTATCGACGACGATGCGCCCCGGACTGCCGACTTCCACGTGCAGCGCACCGTTCTCGCAGCGCGCGCGCAGCGTCACCTCGCCACCGCCGGGCTGGCGCGCGATGCCGTGCTTGATCGCATTCTCGACCAGCAACTGCAGTGCCATCGGTGGCAGTCGCGCTTCGAGTGCGCCAACGCCGATCTCGCGCCGCACGCGCAGGCGTTCTTCGTAATGCACGCTTTCCACCGCGAGGTAATCGTCGACCACGCCCAGCTCCTCACCCAGCGTCGCCCAGTCGCGCTGGCTGTGCTCCAGTGCGTGGCGCAGGATGTTGGACAGGCGCGTGACGGTTTCCCGCGCGCGCGCCGGATCTTCGTTGATCAGCGCACGCACGTTGTTGAGGGCGTTGAAAATGAAATGCGGATTCAGCCGTGCGCGCAGGGCGTCCAGTTCGAGCGCGCTGCGCTGCGATTCGGCGCGCAGGCGCGCGATCTCGCCGTGGCGATAGCGCGCCAGCGCGCTCCATCCGGCCCAGAACGCGGCCCACAGACCGATGATGATGGCCACATTGGCCCAATAGCCGACGAGTTGCCCGGCGCTGCTTTCCTGCGGTACCGGGATCCATCCGGCCAGTACGGCGATGCGAATGGCGAGGTTGACCAGCACCATCGTCGCCGTGGCGGCCAACAGCACGCCGGCGACCAGACGCAGCACGAACGACGCACTGCCCCGTTCCAGCCATCGCCGGCGCACGGCGAGAATGCGCAACACGCTGGTGCCGATCCACACGCCCACGCCCAACGACACCGCGACCAGAACGCCGATGGCGTTGAGCCGGGTGAAGATCGAGAAGAACAGCAGGTTGAAGGCGGCATACGCGATGCCGAACAGGCTGTTGAAGGCGACGAAGCGAAGCTCGTTACGGGTCATCGTGGATATCCGCTCGGGTTCGTCCGGGCGCGCGAAGGCCGGCATGTGCCGGCCGTCGCGAGCTGCGGCTGTTGCGGTCATTTCCCCGGGGCCGGCGATGCGATGAAGCCACGCACCTGCGCCAGCACCCACTGCGGATCATCCCACATCAGGAAGTGATAGCCGTCCTGGCTCATCTCGATGCGCACGCCGGACAGGTTCGCGTACTCGCGCGCGAAGATGGCCCGGGTCGATTCGAGCGTGGCGCCATACGGCGCGTAACCGGCCCAGGAGCCGAGCACCAGCGTGGGCGTGCGGATCTTCGACAACTGCGGACGCAGGTCCACGGTCATCAGTTCGTACATGGCCTGTGTCGTGGTCGCGCGGTCGGAGGCTTCGCCCCAGCGCTGCAACGTGGCCACGCGCTCGGCCGCATGCGCCATGCCCTTCACGGCGGCCAGCGCGCCAGCGCGGTAGGCGGCGTCGTCCTGCTTCAGCATCCTCTGGCGCATGCCTTCGGCCATCGGACGCACGGCGTCGGTCGTCGCAGCGGGGTTGGTGGCCGCCGGGAAGAACGGCAGCGAGTCGACGACCACCAGCCCCTCCAGCAATTCCGGTCGCGCGATCGCCATCTGCAGGCCCAGTTCGCCACCGAGGCTGTGACCGACGACCACCGGGCGCTTCAGGCCGCGTGCGTCGATGTAGGCCAGCAGGCGGTCGCGCATGTCGGCCAGCCACGCGTCCTTGCTGGCGTCCTTCGCCGCGGGCAGGCCGGCAAAGCCCGGGAGCTGCACGAGATGGCACTGCACATGATCGGCCTGCAGCGCGGCGCAGGTCTCGCGCCACGTGTCGGGGCCGCTGTTGAGGCCGGGGATCATCAGCACGGGGCGGCCCTTGCCGATCACTTCGACCTGCAGCTCCTCGAACGCCTGCGGCGCCGCAAAGGCGCGACCGGACAGCAGCAGCACGCCGAACATCAGGTAGCCGGTGAGGCGGAACACGCTCTTGTGAGCCAGGCTCTTGCGGATCATGACGGTCTCCAACGGTGGGTGTGTGAGGCCATCGTGCGGACGGGGTAGCCCGCCCGGTTGCGGAAGATGAGGAGCGGCCGGCTCTGCGGGCGAACGGCGATCCGGCAGGACGAACGGCGGCGGCCGCGGAATCGCCACTATTCGTTTCAATTCATCGCGATGAAGCGATAGACTTAGCGCACCCAACGCGAGCGGTCCGGCATGCCCACGCCTCCCATCAGCTTCGAGTTCTACCCGCCCAAGACCGACGAACAGCGCGCGCAGCTGGACAAGACCGCGACGAAGCTGAAGTCGCTTTCGCCGGAGTACGTGTCGTGCACGTTCGGCGCGGGCGGTTCGACACTGAGCTACACGCCGGAAACCGTGGAGCGCCTGCGCCGCGAACACGGGCTGGACGCGGCGCCGCACCTGTCCTGCGTCGGCGGCACGCGCGCCGAACTGAGCGCGCTGCTGGAGCGCTACAAGGCCATGGGTTGCCACCGCATCGTCGCGCTGCGCGGCGACCTTCCCTCGGGCATGGGCCACACCGGCGATTTCCGTTTCGCCAGCGAGCTGGTGGAGTTCATCCGCCGAGAGCACGACGGCTGTTTCCACATCGAAGTGGGCGCCTATCCGGAATGCCATCCGCAATCCGACGATGCACTCGCCGACCTGCGTCACTTCAAGGCCAAGATCGACGCCGGTGCCGACGGCGCGATCACGCAGTACTTCTACAACGCCGATGCCTACTTCCGCTTCGTCGACGACGCGCGGCGGCTGGGCGTCGAAGTGCCGATCGTGCCCGGCATCATGCCGATCTCGAACTTCACGCAGCTGCGCCGCTTCTCCGACGCCTGCGGCGCGGAGATCCCGCGCTGGATCGGCAAGCGCTTGCAGGCCTACGGCGACGACGTCGAAGCCATCCGTGAATTCGCCGCGGATTTCGTCGCCGACATGTGCCGTCGTCTCATCGAAGGCGGCGCGCCTTCACTGCATTTCTACACGCTGAACCTGAGCAAACCCACGCTGTCGGTGCTCTCGCGCCTGCGCTGAGCTCACACGCGTCATTGACGCGGCCAGGGGGACGATGAGCGCTCCCGCTCCCCCCGGGCCGACCCATGTCATCGCCGCGATCCACGGCGGCATGGAGCCTGATCCTGGCGGCGCTCTGCGCGATTGCCCCCGCGCATGCCGCCGGTGGACTCCACCGCTGCCAGACAGCCGACGGCATGTCGGTTTACACCGACAGCGCCTGTACGGCGGTGAATGCGCGTCCGGCACCGATGTCGGCCGATCTGCTGACCCGTCTGGAAATGGACCGCGCGGTATTCGGCGGCGGTGTCATCGATACACGTGTATCCAGCACCGCCATCCGGGTGCGCCGCGCGCCCCAGGACGGCTGCGCGCGCAACCCCGCGCAACTGTCGGCGGACCTGCTGGGTGCCTTCGCGATGGGCGACGTCAACCGCATCGCCGAGAGCGTCCACTGGCCGGGACTGCGCCATCAGCAGGCGCATGTGGTGATGCAGCGGCTGCAGATGCTCGCCAGGCAGTCGCTTGTCGATGCCAGCTTCTGGCCCGGGCTCGGCATCGCCGGTGCGGGCGCGATGCAGCTGACCTTCGCGCAGCCGCAGCAGCACGTCATGGAACTAGGCGTGGAGCATTACGCGGGCTGCTACTTCGTGCGTTTCTGAACCTCCGGACTGCGGGGGCACGACGCGATGAACGGAATGCGATGTACGCACGGTCGGCCCGCGGGATCGCTGGGTAGGCTGCCGCGATGTCCGAGCTCTGCCGTTTCCTGATTGTGTCGTGTGCGGGCGCGTTGGCGCTCGCCTGGGGCCCGTCCTGCATGGCGCAGGTGCAGCACTGCGTCACGCCCGACGGCATGCAGGTATTCACCGACCGCGGCTGCGCGGAAATCGGCGCGGTCGAACAGGCGCCCGCGCGCCCTGCCCTGTCCACACCGCAGAAGGCCCGCGCGGGCGGCTGCGCGCGCAGCGTGGACGATCTGCTGTTCGAGATCACCGGCGCGTTCGGCGCGCACGACGCGAACCGCCTGGCCAACGTCTACCACTGGGCCGGGATGGGCGGCGACGCCGCCTATGACGTGATGGCCCGGCTGGACGCCATGGTGCAGCGACCGCTGCTCGACCTCGTGCCGGTGATGCCGGAAGCGCCTGCAGAGACGGAGCCGGCCGTCGCGACGCTCGACGAAGCCGGCGCCGCGCCCTCGAAGCCAGCGATTCCCGTGGGCCTGCGCGTGGAGCAGACCCTGGCCAACGGCATCACCCCCTCGCGGACGGTGTTCGGCCTGCAGAAGCACTTCGGTTGCTGGTGGATCAAGGGCTGAGCCGGCGCGCCGGCACACCGCGGCAGTGGGACGGACCCGGCGCGCAGGGCACAATAGCGGTTTCCCCCTGACGGACGCCGGCGATGCAATACCCCGACTGGATCTGGCACAACGGCGCGATCAAGCGCTGGGCCGAAGCCACCACCCACGTGATGTCGCACGCCCTGCACTACGGGTCGTCGGTGTTTGAAGGCATCCGCTGCTACCAGACGCCCCAGGGCCCGGCGATCTTCCGCCTGACCGACCACAACCGCCGCCTGTTCGCCTCGGCGAAGATCTACGACATGCCGGTGCCGTACTCGCTGGACCAGATCAACGCCGCGTGCCGCGAGGTCATCCGCGCCAACGAGAACACCACCGACTACCTGCGTCCGGTCGCGTATCGCGGCCTCGGCGGTTTCGGCCTGTCGGCCGATACGCCCACCGACGTCGCCGTGGCGACGTGGAAGATGGGCCAGTACCTGGGCGCCAGCGTGCTGGAAACCGGCATCGACGCCTGCGTGTCGAGCTGGCAGCGCTTCGCGCCCAACACCATCCCGGCCGGCGCCAAGGCGGGCGGCAATTACCTCTCGGGCCAGCTGGTCGCGCGCGAAGCACGCCGCCTGGGCTTCGGCGAAGGCATCGCCCTGGCCTCCACGGGCCTGCTCTCCGAAGGCGCGGGAGAGAACCTCTTCCTGGTCTTCGACGGCGCGCTGCACACCACGCCGGTCAGCGCCGCGCTGCTCAACGGCATCACGCGCAACACCATCATCACGCTGGCCCGCGACGCCGGCATCGACGTGATCGAGCGCGACCTCCCGCGCGAGTACCTGTACCTGTGCGACGAGCTGTTCATGTGCGGCACGGCGGCGGAGATCACCCCGATCCGCTCGGTGGACGGCCGCCAGGTGGGCGCCGGCAAGCCGGGCCCGGTCACGCGCCGCATCCAGGAGCTGTTCTTCGGCCTGTTCGACGGCAAGACGCCGGACAAGTACGGCTGGCTGGAAGCGCTCTGACGATCATCGACATGCGGTAACGAAACGGGGCGCCCATGGCGCCCCGTTTCCGTTCTGCCAAGCGCGATGGTTCAGCCGACGACGGGCGGCAGCGAATCGAAGGTCAGCGTGGCCACCACGCCACGCCGCTCGCCCGGACGCACCTGTACGTCCCAGCCATACAGCGCGCACAGCCGGCGCACGATCGACAGGCCGATGCCGCCGCCCTGCGAATGACCCGCGTGCGTGCCGCGATAGCCACGCTCGAACAGCTTGGCGGCGTCTTCTTCGCTGAGGCCCGGGCCGGAGTCGACGACGTCGACCGAACGCTGCCCGATGCGCACGACCACCGCGCCTTCGGTCGAATATTTCACCGCGTTGCCGATGAGATTGCCCAGCGCCACCGACACGGCGGCCTCGGGCGAATCCACGACCAGGCCCGGATCGCCCTCCACGCGCAGCTCCAGCGGCTTGCCACCCAACTGCGCGCGGTGCGCTTCGAGCAACTGCTCGGCAACCTTGGCCACGTCCGTCGCACCGTGGCCACGCTCGTTGCGCGACAGCAGCAGCAATGCGTTGATCAGGTCCGTGCACTGCTGTTCGGCGCGCTGGATGCGCAGCAGGCGGTTGCGGGTTTTTTCATCCACATCGGGACGCGACAACAGCAGCTCCACCGCGCCCTTGATCACCGCCAGCGGCGTGCGCAGCTCGTGGCTGACGTCGGCGTTGAACTCGCGATCGCGCTGGACCACCTCGGTCAGGCGTTCGGCGTAATCGTCCAGCGCTTCGGCCAACTGTCCGACTTCGTCGTCCGGGAAGTGCGAGGCGAGGTTTTCCGGCTCCGAGCTGCGTCCGGATTGTTTGAGCCGGTTGGCCAGCTCCGACACCGGGCTCATCACGCGCGATGCCGACCACCAGCCGACCAGCAGCGACAACAGCGTGAACAGGAAGACCGATGCCCACACGGCGCGCTGGAACTGCGCCTCGCCGCGCGTCGTCTGCGACATGTCGTAGGCCAGGAAGAACCAGGCCTTGGGCGTCTTGCGTACCGCCAGCTTGTAGGCGAACGGTTCGCCGTTGGCGACGCCGGTCATGCCGTAGATGCCGTCCGACAATTCGTACCACTCCGGCCAGTTCACGCGCACCGAATCGAACTTGTCGGGCGTGTAGACGTAGCCGCGCATCTGGTCGACGGCGAACTGCGGATCCTCGGGGTTCTGCTCGAACTGGCGCGCGGCCATTTCGATGTTGCGGTTCATCACGTCTTCGACCAGCTGGTTCTCGACGCGGTTGCGCGTCCAGTTGGTCGCCCACGCGAACAGGCCCGTCAGCCCGAAGCCGAGCAGGACGAAGGCGAGGATGATGCGGCTGCGGAGCTGTCGGCGGAAACGCGTCCGGCGCTGCGGCGGAGGCGCGTCTTCGACGGCGGCCATCCGGTCAGCCGTTGTCGGGCGCGGCGATGCGGTAACCGATGCCATGTCGGGTCTGGATCAGGGGCACTTCGAAAGGCTTGTCCACCACGGCGCGCAGGCCGTGGATGTGTACCCGCAGGCTGTCGGAATCGGGCAGCTCTTCGCCCCACACGCGGGTTTCCAGTTCCTGGCGCGTGACCACGGCCGGCGAGGCCTCCATCAGCGCCTGCAGGATCTTCAGCGCGGTCGGGTTGAGCTGCAGCAGTTTGCCCTGGCGGCGCACTTCCAGCGTGTCCAGGTTGTATTCGAGGTCGGCGACGTTGAGCACGCGCGTCTGCACGCCGCGGCCGCGCCGCGAAAGCGCATTCAGGCGCACTTCGACTTCCTGCAGCGCGAAGGGCTTGATGAGGTAGTCGTCGGCGCCGGAATCGAAACCGGCCAGCTTGTTCTCCAGCGAATCGCGCGCGGTGAGCATGAGCACGGGCGTCTGCTTGCGTGCCTCGTTGCGCAGCTTGCGGCAGACCTCCAGGCCATCCAGGCCAGGAAGGTTGAGGTCGAGCACGATCGCATCGAAATCATGGACGACGGCCAGGTGCAGGCCGGTGACGCCGTCAGCGGCGAAGTCCACCGTGTGGCCGCGGTCTTCGAGAAAGTCGCCGAGATTGGCGGCGATGTCCTGGTTGTCTTCGATGACGAGAATGCGCATGTGACCTTTCCTGGGTAATGGGCGTTCGACCCGCCGCGCTCGTCGTGGTTCCTGACGACATGAACACGCGTCGATTGGCGATCGTCGGAGCTTAACGATTCTGCCAGAGCGCACGCAGTGCACCGATCACTCCGGACGCACACGCGTAAAAAACAAGGGCCCAGACACGGGGCCACCGTGCCTGGGCCAAAAAGGGTATTGCCCCGATTACCGTAACCTGCATCGACCAGAGTCTGACTTTGGAAGCGGCAGTGCTGCGGTAGGCACAGGCTACGCCGAAATCGGTTAGGCCGTCGTTAAAAACACGCGTTAAATTTCTGTTATTCAGTCGTGCAGGGGGCCGAACGCGCGGGCAATTTCGCCGAAATTCGTCGAAAAGTGGCAAACCGGCATGAACGCGCCGATTACCGGCTGGCGGCCCGCTTCACCGCCCGGCGGCGGACCCGCTCGGCCAGGTAGGAAACGACCTCACCGGCCACGTCCACTCCGGTGGCGTCCTCGATACCTTCCAGGCCCGGCGACGCGTTGACCTCGAGCACGAGTGGGCCGCGACGCGAACGGATCAGATCGACACCCGCGACACCAAGTCCCAGCACGCGCGCCGCACGGATCGCGACATCTTCTTCCTCGACGCTGGAGCGCACGCCCTTGGCTGTGCCGCCGCGATGCAGGTTCGAGCGGAAGTCGCCCTTCGGCGCCTGCCGCTTCATCGCCGCGACCACCCGGCCACCGACCACGAAGCAGCGCAGGTCGGCGCCACGCGCCTCCTCGATGTATTCCTGCACCAGGAAGTTCGCGTACAGGCCGCGCAGCGCCTCGATCACGCCCTGCGACGCCGAGAGCTTCTCGGTCAGCATCACGCCCGCCCCCTGGGTGCCCTCGTTGAGCTTGATGACGTGCGGCGGCGCGCCGAGCATCGACAGCAGGTCGTGGGTGTCGTCGGGGTTGTCGCCGAACACCGTGGTGGGCAGCCCGATGCGCTCGGCGGCCAACAGCTGGTGGCAGCGCAGCTTGTCGCGCGCGCGCAGGATGGCGTCGGACGAGTTCGGCGTGAAGGTGTCCATCAGCTCGAACTGGCGCAGCACCGCCGAGCCGTAGCGCGTGATGGAGGCGCCGATTCGCGGGATCACCGCGTGGTAGCCGGCGATCGGCTTGCCCTTGTAGCGCATGCTGAACCCGTCGCTGGCGATGCGCATGTAGCAGCGCAGCGGGTCGAGCACGCGCACACTGTGTCCATGCTCGCGTGCGGCTTCCACGAGGCGCCGGGTGGAGTAGAGCTTGCTGTTGCGCGAGAGGATCGCCAGCTTCATCGGATCGACTTGAGTGAAGGCAGGCGCGCCGTGCTCGACGGCAGGCGCCCATGCAGGAAGGAACGCGCGGGATCGACGGTGAACACCCTCGCCAGCGCGGTACGGCCGAGCAGCATCGGGAACAGCATGCCGCGCCGGTCGGACAGATTGATTTCAATGACCCGGTCCACACCCGCCAGCGACAGCGTCGTGCGGACGAACACACGACGGGTGCAGTGACCGCCCGAATCGGTGACCTCGCGCACGTCGAACACCGGCGCGACGCCCTCGATCATTCCCGCGCCATGGCCCGGACTGAGCCGGAAACCCACCCAGGGCTCGCCGCGTTCGTGGAAATGCCACTGCCCGTCCACGTGGAGGGCAGAGCTGCGCGCGCCACTGTCGACCTTGGCGCGCAGCCGGCCGATGCCGAGGTCGGGCAAGCCGACCCATTCACGCCAACCCAGCACGATCTTCGTCGCCATCGCGCCTCCAGGAATGCGTCCTGAAAGACAAAAACGGCGGCCACTGTAAGGCAGGCCGCCGCTTGAGATGTTTGGAGCGGGTGATGGGAATCGAACCCACGCTAGCAGCTTGGGAAGCTGCAGTTCTACCATTGAACTACACCCGCGTGCGGCGAAGTCTATGCCTCCCGTCGGAGGCTTGGCAACGCGGCGCGAAGGTCGCGCCGCGTGCCGGTTCAGCCTGGCACGTGCGACCGGATCAGAAGCTGCCGCCCACGCTGAGGAACACCGTCGCGTCGTTTCCGCCGCGCTGGCCGACCGTGAGGCTGGTGCCCAGATCCGCCTGCACGCCGAACAGCTGCGTGCGCGCACCCATCACCAGCGTGCCGTAGTTCTGGTCGTACGAGACGCCCGGCACCGAGTATGCCGGCACGCCCGCCATCGAGCGCAGCGAGGCCGAGACTTCGTCTTCGGCGTCCTCGAACTCGTGGTCGTAGGTCAGCTTCGCGTACGGGCGCAGGTGCTCGTTCAACGAATAGTCGACCTGCCAGCCCACGCTGCCGATCAGCGAGTCGAACTCCTGCTTGCCGAACGACAGGGCGGTGGACTCGGTGCTGTTCTCGTCGAAGCCGTCGACTTCGATCGTCTGCGACAGCAGCTGCACGACCGGGCCGTGCTTGAGCGCGCCCTCGCCGAAGTTCCAGCCCGCCGAGAACGCCGCGGTGAGGTTGGTGCCGTCCGGCGAGGCGCTGTGCGTGCGCGACGTCGGGCCGAGCTTCACGCGACGGCTCACGTCGTACGACAGCCACGTGTAGCTGACCTGGCCGTTGATCCACGCCGCGCCGCTGCTCCAGCCCAGGTAACCGCCGAGCGTGGCGTCGTCCTGGTCGAAGTCGCCGCGGTTGAGGCCCCAGTCCATGAACTGCCGGCCGTAGCCGACGAAGCCGCCGTAGGTCAGGTCGCCGCTGGCCCAATCCAGGCCGAAGCTGAGCGACGGACCCATGCCGTCGTAGTTGTCGCCATCGCCGTAGCGCTGCGAGTCGCCGCGGACGTCGGCCCACCAGCGCATGTCCTCACCGTCCGGACGCGAACCGATCTGGGCAGCCACGCGCTCGGCGCGGGCGCGGCCCACCACCGATGCCGAATGCGGCAGCACCGCGATCTGGCGCGGGGCCTCGAGGATCGAGATGGCGTAATCGCCCAGGATCGCGTGCGCCTTCAGGGTGGGATGCACGCCGTCGGCGAACACGTAGGCGTCCGGCGCGTCCGGCGCGGCATACGACGCCGGGTTGCAGAACAGCGACGAGCTGCCCGCCGGAGCCGGCTGGGTGAGGCAGGCGGGGCTGGTCGTGTTGCGGATGCCGTACGGCGCCGGGTTGGCGATGATCTCGCCGAGCAGGTGGAAGGTATCCAGCGGGATCACGCGCAGGTTCGCGCTGGCCAGGCCGGCGAAGAGCGCGTTGTTGTAGCCCGTGGACAGCGCCGTGCCGAAGGCGATGCCGGCCGCGCCGTTCGCACGGTACTGCGGGGTCGCGCCCAGGTCCGGCACGGTCGGCACCAGCACGTAGCGCGCACCGGCGCCTTCGAGCGTGGCGACGTTGGTGACCTGCGCGGTGACCGCGGTGCCGATGGCGGTCTGGATCTGCGCCGCCGTCATCGTCGGCGAGATCGCGAACAGGTCGTTCGCGCCGCCCCACACCGTGTAGAGCGCATTGGCATCGGCACGCCCGCCGTTGGCGGTGAGGTGCGTGGTGATCTGCGTGCTCAGCGCGGGAATCGCGCCGAAGGGGCTGGTGCCGTTCACGGCGTTACGCGCGCCGCCGACGGCGTAGTTGGTGCCGCCCTGGTTCGCCGGGTTGGCACTGGCGTCGTAGTAGTCCGCCACGTATTCCGCCCAGACCAGGCCCGGATTGGTGGTGAAGCGACCGAGCAGCGCGCCGTTCGGACCGACCGCCTGGATGAGCCCCGGACGGAACGAACCCGAATCGGTAAGGCTGTCGCCGAAAAAGATCGTCTTCGAATACGTCTGGGCGAAAACCGGTGCGGTCGCGAGCGCCAGGGCGGCGGCCAGCACGGAGCGGACGGGTGTCATCATCGGGTTTTCCTGGTGGCGGTGGTGGGCTCCGCGGTACATACGCCCGCGGATGGCGAATCGAAGCATGCGGCGTTGCGGCACACACGCCGCACTGCGTCAAAAACCGTGCCGGGTGGCCGGCGCCGGTGCTGGCGGCGACAATACACGCATGGACATCGTTCTGAACGGCGAGCCGCGCGCGATCGCGGCGCACACCACGGTCCTCCAACTTCTGCAGGCCGAAGGCCTCGGCGAACGCCGCGTGGCGGTGGAGGTCAACAGCGAGATCGTGCCCCGCAGCCGGCACGGCGAACACGCCCTGGCGGACGGCGACCGCGTGGAGATCGTCCACGCGCTGGGAGGAGGATGAGGCAGGCCGCTACGCGGCACTGCCGCGTGGCCTGCCGAATGCCCGGCCACGGATGGCCGGGCCGGGCGATCCGAAGCCCGCTCCGCGACGCCATGGACGGCAACCGCAAGTTCATTGAACGCCCGTGCGTGCGCGGCATGCCGCGCAGCTCGGGCGAATGCCCGGCCATGGATGGACGGGCCGGGCGATCCGAAGCCCGCTCCGCAACGCCATGGACGGCGACCGCTACCTCATTGAACGCCCGTGCGTGCGCCGCACTCCGCATCGCGTTCATCGCGACCTGTCGCGCCCCCACTCCGCCAACCCTCACCCCACCCCCTCTCCAGCGGGAGAGGAGCTGCGCCGCGCTGCTAAACTACGGCGATGACTGCTCCGCTTTCCCCCACGTTCCCCGCCGATCCGCTGGTGATCGCCGGCAAGCCCTACGCATCGCGCCTGCTCACCGGCACTGGCAAGTTCGCCGACCTCGAGCAGACCCGTCTGGCCACCGAGGCCGCCGGCGCGCAGATCGTCACCGTCGCCATCCGCCGCACGAACATCGGCCAGAACCCCGGCGAGCCGAACCTGCTCGACGTGCTCCCGCCCGACCGTTTCACGCTCCTGCCCAACACCGCAGGCTGCTACACCGCCGATGACGCGGTGCGCACCTGCCGCCTCGCGCGCGAGCTGCTCGACGGCCACAAGCTGGTCAAGCTGGAAGTGCTCGGCGACCAGAAGACGCTCTACCCCGACGTCGTGCAGACCCTCGCCGCGGCCGAGCTGCTGGTGAAGGACGGCTTCGACGTGATGGTCTACACCTCCGACGACCCCATCCTGGCCAGGCGCCTGGAGGAGATCGGCTGCGTGGCGGTGATGCCGCTGGCCGCGCCCATCGGCTCGGGCCTTGGCGTGCAGAACAAGTACAACCTGATCGAGATCATCGAGAACGCGAAGGTGCCGATCATTGTCGATGCCGGCGTGGGCACCGCTTCCGACGCCGCCATCGCGATGGAGCTGGGCTGCGACGGCGTGCTGATGAACACCGCCATCGCCGGCGCGAAGGACCCGGTGCTCATGGCGCACGCGATGAAGCTGGCCGTCGAGGCCGGTCGCGCCGCCTTCAAGGCCGGCCGCATTCCGCGCAAGCGCTTCGCCAGTGCGTCCTCGCCGGTGGACGGGCTGATCGGGTGATGTCGCCGAGCCTCAATGACACCGTTCGTCCTGAGCGTAGCGCCGAACGCGCGAAGTCGAAGGACCCGTACAGCACCGTCCATCCTTCGACTTCGCCGCTGCGCGGCTACGCTCAGGACGAACGGGAATGAGTCACGACGGCCCGCGCAAGGCTCCGCCCAAGCCCTTCACCGTCGAGGAAGGCCGCCGCCAGGTCCGCAGCTTCGTGCTGCGACAGGGGCGCTTCACCGAGGCCCAGCAGCGTGCGTTCGATACGCTGTGGCCCCGGTTCGGCCTGGACTACACGGGCCAGCCGCGCGATTTCGACGCCGCCTTCGGCCGGCACGCCAGGCGCGTGCTCGAGATCGGCTTCGGCAACGGCGAGGCCCTGCGGTTCGCCGCGCAGAACGACCGCGAACGCGACCTCATCGGCATCGAAGTCCATGCACCGGGCGTGGGCCGGCTGCTCAACGCGCTGGCCCAGGACGACGCCGATCACGTGCGCGTGTACCACCACGATGCCGTGGAAGTGCTGCGCAACGAGATCGCCGACGGCTCGCTCGACGAGATCCGCATCTACTTCCCCGATCCCTGGCACAAGAAGCGCCACAACAAGCGGCGACTGGTGCAACCCGAGTTCGCCGCCCTGCTGACGGCCAAACTCGCCATCGGCGGGCGCTTGCACCTCGCCACCGATTGGCACGACTATGCCGAACAGATGTGGGATGTGCTCGACGCAACGCCCGGCCTGATCAATCGTGCCGGTCCGCGCGGAAGCGTTCCGCGGCCGCAATGGCGACCGCAGACCCACTTCGAAACCCGCGGCCAGAAGCTCGGCCACGGCGTGTGGGACCTGCTCTACGACCGTCGCTGACGCCACGAAGACACGAGAGTCGCTGACCACGCCGCATGGACACCGCGCTGACGCTCACCACCGACATGAAGCTCGTGCTCGGGCTGGTGGGCTTCACGATGGTGATGTTCCTGTTCGAGCGCATCCGCGCCGACGTGGTCGCCCTGGTGGTGCTGGTGCTGCTGGGCCTGTCGGGCCTGGTCGAACCGGACGAACTGTTCAACGGCTTCTCCGGTAACGCGGTCATCAGCATCATCGCCACGATGATCCTGGGCGCCGGCCTGGACCGCACCGGCGCACTCAACCGCCTCGCCGGCTGGCTGCTGCGCCGCGCAAAGGGCATGGAGCAACGGTTGCTGCTGCTCACCAGCGCGGTGGCCGGCCTCAACTCCTCGATCATGCAGAACCCGTCGGTGATGGCGCTGTACATGCCCGTCGCCGCGCGCCTGTCCTCCCGCACCGGCCTGGCCATGCCGCGCCTGCTGTTGCCGATCGCCGCGGCCATCGTCATGGGTGGCGCGCTGACGATGGTCGGCAACTCGCCGCTGATCCTGCTCAACGACCTGCTGATGGCGGCCAACAGCAACCTGCCCTCGGGCGCGGCCACGCTGGAACCGCTGAAGATGTTCGCGCCGCTGCCGATCGGCCTGGCGCTGCTGGCCGCGTCGCTGGCGTACTTCCATTTCTTCGGCGACAAGCGCCTGAGCGACGACGAAGGCAAGGGCGCCACGCCCGCGCGCACGCAGAGCTACTTCGCCAAGTCCTATGGCATCGAAGGCGACGTGTACGAACTCACCGTCAGCGCCGACAGCCCGCTGGTGGGCATGTCGCTGGGCGAGGCCGAGGCGCTGCGCGGCGCTCCGTTACTGCTGGCGCTCAAGAGCGATGGCGAGGCGCGACTGGCACCACCGGCGGACACGCGCATCTGGGTCGGCAGCGTGATCGGAGCGATGGGCCCGAAGCAGCAGGTCGGCGATTTCGCCCAGAACCACTTCCTGCGCATGTCCTCGCGCCTGCGTACCTTCGGCGACCTG
Organism: Lysobacter stagni; assembly: GCF_030053425.1. NCBI lineage: Bacteria > Pseudomonadati > Pseudomonadota > Gammaproteobacteria > Lysobacterales > Lysobacteraceae > Lysobacter > Lysobacter stagni. The sequence goes on from NZ_JASGBI010000001.1 coordinate 117,491, forward strand.
TTCAACCCCAGTCGTGCCGGTATTTCCGAAGCAGTCGTGCCAGCCACCTCGAAGTTCATCGGCAAGAACGGCCGCGACCTGCAACTGCGCAAGCAGATGGGCCTGAGCCTGCTGGCGATCAACCGCGACAAGAGCGTGCTGCGCGAGAACGTGCGCGACGTGAACCTGCGCGCCGGCGACATGCTGGTGTTCCACAGCATCTGGACCGACCTGCACGAAGCGGCGGCCAGCAAGGACCTGGTGGTCGTCACCGACTACCCCAAGGGCGAGCAGCGCCCGCACAAGTTCAAGATCGCCATGACGATCTTCGCCATCTCGATGCTGCTGGCGCTGTCCTCGCGGCTGCCGGTGTCGATCGCTCTGATGACCGGTGTGGCCGGCATGCTCATCGCCGGCGTGATCCACATCGACGAGGCCTACGCTGCGATCAACTGGAAGACCGTCTTCCTGATGGCGTGCCTGATCCCCTTGGGCTGGGCGATGGATTCCAGCGGTGCCGCAGCGTGGGTGGCGGGCCACACCATCGAACGATTGCCCACCGGTACGCCGGTGTGGCTGATCGAAATACTGCTGGGCCTGTTCACCACGCTGTTCTCGCTGGTGATCAGCCATGTCGGCGCGACCATCGTCACCGTGCCACTGGCGATCAACCTCGCCCTCGCCGCGGGCGGCAACCCGACCGCATTCGCGCTGATCGTCGCGCTGTCGGCGTCCAACAACTTCATGACCGCATCCAACCCGGTCATCTCGATGATCACCGGCCCGGCCGGCTACACCGGCAAGGAACTGTGGAGGATCGGCGCGCCACTGTCGCTGATCTACACCGCGGTGATCGTACTGATGGTCAATCTGATGTTCTGAACGTCCTGGGGGACTTCGCGCATGCACCCGTTCCGACTCGCCGCCGTGCTGGCAGCGACCGTTCTCTTCGTCCCGATGCACTCGCAGGCCGCCTCGCCCATGACCGTCACGCTCAGCACGCGCACCACGCTCAACCTCGCCACGGCCAAGGCGATCGTCGCCGCCGCCGAAGCCGAAGCACAGCGCCAGCAACTGCGCGTGACCATCGTGGTGGTCGACGACGCGGGCCGCCCGCTGCTGCTGCAACGCATGGACGGCACGCCCAATTCCAGTGTGGAAGTCGCCACCGCGAAGGCACGCCACGCCGTGGACTACCGCCGCGACACGGTGTTCCACCAGGACCTGCTGGAGAAGCAGGCACTGGCGGTGCTCGCGTTGCCGGATTCGCTGCCCATCGAAGGCGGCGTGATGCTCAAGCACGGCGAGGAAGTGATCGGCGCGATCGGCGTGTCGGGAGCGGCGTCCAGTAAGGACGGCGAGATCGCGCGCGCAGGTGCGGCGGTGTTGGCGACAGCGCGCGCGCCGTGACACGCGCGAAACGGTCAGCGTGAGGCGTCCACCAGCATCACGGCCCACAGCCCAAGCACCGCCACGAAGTTCACGGTGAACACCAGCCCGCGCAGCCGCACGTTGCGCGTGCCGATCTGCACCGCGCTGTGCAGCACGCGCCCGGCGACGAACAGCCACGCCAGCAGCAACGGCCACGAACCGCTGTCGTTTCGCACGATCAGCAGTACGCAGGCCACGTGGAAGAACAGCGGCCACTCGAACTGGTTCGACAGGTTCGCGCTGATGCGCGGCTCGACGCCGGCCCAGGGATTGCTGCCGTCATCCTTCCGTCCGATGCCCCAGATGGCCGGCGCCCGCGCGACGGTCAGCAACACATAGAGGAAGGCCGCCAGCGCGATGTGCGCGGTCATGGGGACGATCAGCGGATGTGGCATTCGCGCTCCCGGAACGAACGTCGTTGAAATGCAGCCGATGCGTCCGGCGGCGCGTGCGGGTCGAACCTTACATCCCCAGCCACACCGCCCCATCGCGCACACTCACCTCCACCGCGCGCAGCGATTCCCCACGACACGGTCCGGCCACGCAGTCGCCGCGAACGAGTTCGAAACTCGCACCGTGCGCGGCGCAGACCAGCAGGCCGTCCTTGCTCTTGAGGAACTGGCCCGGCGCCCAGTCGAGGCGACGCCCCGCGTGCGGGCAGATGTTCAGCCAGGCCCGCACGTGATCGCCGTCACGATACAGAATCAACGATTCCGCATCGCCATCCAGGACCGCTTCGACCTCGGCGAAAGCCCCGTCCTGCAAGCGTTCAAGCACGATCAGCGGGGTCGCTTCCGCGGCCGGCACATGCGAATTGCTTAACGAAGTTCTCACACCTTCGGTCATGGGTGGCCCGATACTCCGTTGCCCGGCGATGTTGCCGCATTGTGTCACGACGCATTCCGATGTTCGCCCAGACCTTCCGCTTCGGTACGTCCCACTTCCATTCGCGCGTGCGTTCGGCCTTCGAGCCGCGCAAGCCGCGTCACCGCCTGCTGCGCTTCGCGCTGGGCGTGATCGGCCTCGGCGTGCTCGCGGTGCTGGTGGCGTTCTCGGTCGTCCTCGGCGCGGCGATGATCGCCATCGGCGTCACGTACAAGCTGTGGAAGCAGCGCGGCAAGCGCATGGCACGCAACGCGCAGCACATCGAAGGCGAGTTCCGCGTGGTCGGCCAGCCGGTGCTGGAGCCGCGTCGCGACGAATCGCAGACCAACGCCCTGTAAGCACATGGGTGACGTGATCGCGGCGCCGCCGCAGCCCCGCATTCCGGTCCGCGGCCAGTCGGACGGGTTCTTCCCGGTTCACCGTATTTATTGCGTCGGCCGCAACTTCGCCGATCACGCCCGCGAGATGGGCGCGGCCGTCCCGGCTTCGCGCGCCGACCGCGGCCAGCCCGTGTTCTTCCTCAAGCCTGCCGACGCCATCGCGCTGCAGGCGGACGTGCCCTATCCGCCCGGTACCCAGGACCTGCACCACGAAGTGGAGCTGGTCGTGGCGCTGGGCCAGGACGCACCACCCGGCGTGCTCGATCCCGACGACGCCGAACGCTTGATCTACGGTTACGCCGTGGGGCTGGACCTGACCCGTCGCGACCTGCAGGGCGCAGCCAAAGCCAAGGGCCTGCCGTGGGATACGGGCAAGGCGTTCGATCACGCCGCGCCCATCAGCGCCATCGTCCCGGCAGCCGAGGTTGGCGAGCTGGGCGCGCGCGCCCTCACCCTCACGATCAACGGCGAGACGAAACAGAACGGTTCGCTGGCCGACCTGATCTGGACGGTGCCGGAAATCCTGCACGAGCTGTCCAGGCTGTACGCCCTTCGCGCGGGCGACCTGATCTTCATGGGTACGCCGGCCGGTGTGGGTCCGCTGCAGCCGGGCGACCGTTTCCATGCCGTGCTGGAAGGCGTGGCGGAGCATTCGGGCCGGATCGTCGCTGCCTGAGCGGTATAGTCGCGGCGGCAGCCGCCGTCACCCAGTCAACGCAGGAGAGAGCGAAGCCATGGGCCTGATCACCGAGTTCAAGGAATTCATCTCGCGCGGCAACGTCGTCGACCTCGCCGTCGGTGTGGTGATCGGTGCGGCGTTCGGCAAGATCGTGACCGCGCTGGTGGACGGCATCGTGATGCCGGCGATCGGCGCCTTCACCAAGGGCGTCAGCGTCAGCGAGTGGAAGTACGTCATCAAGTCATCGCAACTGGATTCGGCCGGCAAGGAAGTCGCCGCCGAGCTGGCGATCCGCTACGGCATGTTCATCCAGACCCTCATCGATTTCGTGCTGATCGCGCTGGTGATCTTCCTGTTCCTCAAGGCCTACAACCGCGTGCGCACTCCGGCAGCCACGCCGGCCACGCCGGAAGACGTGCTGCTGCTGCGCGAGATCCGCGACCTGCTGAAGAAGTAAGCGCTTCGCGCCCTCTTCCGCCCTTCGGGCACCGCAACACAACCTCACTCCACCTGCCCTCTCCCCTTGCGGGAGAGGGACAGGCCGCGCAGCGGCCAGGGAGAGGGTTGGTCGTGCTTCGCGCATCCTGCGCTCACCGCCGTCGCCTCCTTTGCAGGGCGAGACGAAAACAGCACAAACGGCAAAGTCCACCGCGTGACTACCGACACCCTGCGGGTGGCGCATGACTTGTTACCCTCGCGCTTTCGTCTTCAGGGGAATTACCGGATGCGCGCAACACTGTCGGTGGCCATCGCCACGCTTCTGACCGCCGCCGTGTGCGGCCACGCCGACGCCGCCGAGCGCGAAACCCGGATTCCCGACAAGGCCATCGCCACCGCCGCGCAGCTGCGCGAGACGGCGCTGAAGAGCGACCTGGGCTACCGCATCGTCGAATCGCTGACCACCGAGGTCGGTCCGCGCCTGGCCGGCAGCGAGGCCGACGCGCGCGCCGTCGCGTGGGCGACCGCCAAGTTCAAGGAACTGGGCTTCGACAAGGTCTGGACCGAGCCGGTCACCTTCCCGAAGTGGGAGCGCCGCAGCGAATCGGCCCAGGTGGTCGGCAAGAACATGCAGCCGCTCCATCTGACTGCGCTGGGCGGCAGCCCGGCCGGCACCGTCGAGGCCGAAGTCGTGCGCTTCGCCGACCTGGCCGCACTGGAGGCCGCCGCGCCCGGTTCGCTGGCCGGCAAGATCGCCTTCATCGACTACAGGATGGAACGCGCGCGTGACGGCTCTGGCTACGGTCCGGGTTCGCGGGTGCGCAGCAAGGGCCCGTCCGCGGCGATCCGCGCCGGTGCCAGCGCCTATCTGATGCGCTCGGCCGGCACGGACTCGCACCGCAACCCGCACACCGGCATCACCCGCTTCGACGAAGGCCTCACGCCCATCCCGTCCGCGGCACTGGCCGTGCCGGACGCCGACCAGCTGGCGCGCCTGCTCGAGCGTGGTCCGGTGAAGGTGCGCGTGGCGCTGGACTGCGGCTGGGACGGCACCTACACCTCGCAGAACGTCATCGGCGAAATCCGCGGCTCGAAGAAGCCGGACGAAGTGGTCGTGATCGGCGGCCATCTGGATTCCTGGGACCTGGGCACCGGCGCGATCGACGACGGCGCCGGCGTGGGCCTGACGATGGCGGCCGCCAAACTCATCGGCGACCTCAAGCAGCACCCGGCGCGCACCATCCGCGTGGTCGCCTTCGCCAACGAGGAGCAGGGCCTGCACGGCGGCAAGGCCTACGCCGCCCAGCACAAGCCGGACGTGGCCAAGCACCAGATCGCCGCCGAGAGCGACTTCGGCGCGGGCCGCGTCTACGCCTGGTCCAGCTCCGCACCGGAATACGCCAAGGCCGCCGAGGCGCAGATCGCGCAGGCACTGGCCCCGCTGGGCATCGCCTACACGCCCGGCCAGGGGGGCCCGGGCCCGGACGTGGGTCCGTCCTCGCAGAACGGCGTGGCCTGGGCCCGCCTGGCGCAGGACGGCACGGATTACTTCGACCTTCACCACACCCCGGACGACACCTTCGATAAGATCGATCCGCAGGCGCTGGCGCAGAATGTCGCAGCCTATGCAGTGTTCGCCTACCTGGCCGCCTCGGCCGACGGCGATTTCGGAAGTCAGCCGGGTTCTCCCCAAGCCGGCAAGGAATAAGCCCCGGGTTTCATGGCAAAGCGGTACGACGATCCTGGAGATACCGCGGTAGACCCCATCACGGGCCTGCATCGCCTCGGAGCGAACGGGCCCAGCCTGGCGACCGCCATCGCGGTCGCCGGCGCCACCAAGCGCCGCATCGCGCTGCTGCACATCGACGTGGACATGTTCCGGTCGATCAACACCAACATGGGCACGGCCACGGGCGACCAGGCGCTCGCGGCCATCGCCCAGCGCCTGCGCCGCGCCGTGCCGCGCGACGGCTGGATCTGGCGCCTGACCAGCGACGAGTTCGTGGTCGGCATCGGCTATCGCGATGGCGAGCTCGACGGCGCCGCCCTGGCCGAACGCCTGCGCGACGCGTTCGAGACGCCGCTGTCCATCCCGCCCTACACGCTGCCGGTGACGCTCTCCATCGGCATCGCCGTCTTCCCCGACCACGCACCCAACGCCGCCACGCTACTGTCCAAGGCCGAGGAAGCGCTGCGCCGCGTGAAGCAGGACGGCCTCAACAACGTCGGCCTGTACTCCGCGTCCGCCGACCGCTCCGCGCCGAACGACGGCCTGGCCCAGCGTTTCGTCGAAGCCATCGACCGCGGCGAGTTCCGCCTGTTCTACCAGCCACAGGTCGCCGCGCACGACGGCAGCGTCACCGGCTTCGCCGCATTGCTGCGCTGGCAGACCGACCGCGGCCTGCTGCGCCCCAGCCAGTTCCTGGAACCGATCAACCGCGTCGGCCTCGCCGCGCGACTGGGCGCGTGGGTGGTGGAATCGGCCATCGCGCAGCTCGCGCAATGGCGCGCCGAAGGGCTGGATTACCTGTCGATGTCGGTGCACGTCTCCGGCCCGCTGCTGGTGCAGCGCGATTGCCTGGACCGCATCGGTGCACTGCTGCATCGCTACGGATTGCCGGGCAACGCGCTGGAGTTCGAAGTCCCCGAGAGCGTGCTCGTCACCGACAGCCACCGCGTGCACGACACGCTGGCCGGCTTGCGTGCGATGGGCGCGACGCTGACCGTGCAGGATTTCGGCCTGGGCGGACTGAGCTTCGCCGCGCTCGGCCAGTACCCGCTGGACCGCATCAAGATCGACCGCAGCTTCATCCGCAACGTCGCCAGCGATCCACGCAGCGCGGCGATCGTGCGCGGCATCATCGCGATGGGCCACCAGCTGGGCATGAAGGTGATCGCCAAGGGCGTGGAAAGCGAGGCGGAACTCGGCTTCCTGCGCCGCAACCATTGCGATTTCTTCCAGGGCTACCTGTTCAGTCCCTCGCAACCGGCCGACCAGCTGGGCGAACTGGTGCGCAAGCGTTTCCTGTTGCCCGGCGCATTCGCGGCGACGCGACCGGAGCGCACGCTGCTGTTGCTGGACGACGAGGAAAACGTGTTGCGCTCGCTGGTGCGCCTGTTCCGCCGCGACGGCTACCACATCCTCACCGCCAACAGCACGCGCGAGGCGTTCGACCTGCTCGCCAGCAACACCGCGCAGGTGATCCTGTCCGACCAGCGCATGGCCGACATGAGCGGCACCGAATTCCTCACGCGCGTGCGTGATCTCTACCCCGACACCATCCGCATGGTGCTCTCGGGCTACACCGACCTGGCCACGATCACCGAGGCCATCAACCGCGGCGCGATCTACCGCTTCCTGACCAAGCCGTGGAACGACGAGGAACTGCGCGAGCACATCCTCGATGCGTTCCGTGCGCATGAGCGGCGGGCGGCGGGCGAATCGGTGTACTGAGGCCGTGCGACAACGTGATCCGGACCGCGCGGGTGCGTGGTAGCGCTTCGCATACCCGCGCTACGTCCTGCATTGCTTTGCCGTTGCTTCGGCCGTTGCTTCGGCCGTTGCTTCGGCCGTTGCTTCGGCCGTTGCCGTTGCCGTTGCCGTTGCCGTTGCCGTTGCCGTTGCCGTTGCCGTTGCCGTTGCCGTTGATCTTGCGACTTCGGAGCGAGCCGAGCACCGGAGCCGGAAAAGGGCGAAGAGTCGCCCACTGTTTGAGTGCCGCGTAGCGGCGCGAGTTTGGGCGACGTCCCTTTTCCGACGAGGAGCGCAGGGGACCGCCGCGCAGCGGCGGATCGCGGAGGGAGCCAGCGGGTTTGGTTACTTTTGCCAAGACAAAAGTAACCCGCCCGTTTTCGGGCGGAAGCTTTTGCTCCTGCTGGTTCCGTTGCCTTTGCACCGGTTGCTGTCATTCCCGCGAAGGCGGGAATCCATGTGTCCGACGTATCACGGCCTTCGAAAAGAGTGCGGCGACTGAAAGTTGGATTCCCGCCTTCGCGGGAATGACGATCTCGAAAGCAACGTCAAGCTCAAAAGCAAAAGCTTCCGCTCGCAAGCGAGCGGGTTACTTTTGTTTCGGCAAAAGTAACCAAAACCATCCGCTCCCTACGCGATCCGCCGCTGCGCGGCGGTTCCCTGTGCTCCTCGCCAGCCAGGGGGACGTCGCCCAAACTCGCTACGCTGCGCTCCGCTCAAACATGGGCGACTCTTCGCCCCCTGCCGGGCTGCGGTGCTCGGCTCGCTCCGAAGTCGCAAGATCAACGACAACCTCAACGGCAACGGCCACAGCAACAGCAACAGCAACAGCCGCTACCGCATTGCACGGGCACCCAAAGGCGCACTGCGTGAACAGCGCGGCCCCGAGTTCGCTTCGCCTGCCCCGGCTAGCGGCGACCGCTACCGTCGATGTAATCGATCAACACCTGCGGCATCCGCGGCGTGATGCGCTCCGGCACCGCGTCCGCGCGCAGATCGAGGTAGAGCGCAGCGGCAGCGAGAATCGCACCGCGCACCGATGCGGTGTCGTGCGAGGCGACAGTCGCCGACAAGCGGCCGTCGTCGTCCATCCCCAGCGCCTCCGCGCGACGCACGCCGCGCTGCGGGCGCGAGGCGCGACGGTGCAGCATCGGCCCCAGCACCTGGTCGCGGAAGAACGCGAGCATGCCCAGCGCATCGAACAGTTCGCCGCGTCCCCACTTCGCCGCGGCATAGTGCAACCAGATCCAGGCGCGGTCCTCGAACCATTGCGATGACCGTTCGGGCCAATGGATGTGCGCCGCATCCAGCCTCGCCTCCACCGCCGCGCGATCGCGCGCGTACAGGATCGCGGGCCGCTCGACACGACGGTCCAGGTCCGTCGCGGTGACGAACTTCAGGTCGACGTGCAGCAGCGGCGGGCCGTACAGGCAGATCAGCAGCCGCGGCTCGCCGACGTGTTCACCGGTGAAGGCACCGAGCAGGTCGCCGAGGCTCCGGGCAAACGCCATGCGCGAGGCCATCGCTTCGTCGTAGTGCGCGTCGTCGACCACGATGACGACGTCGAGGTCGGAGTACGCGTCGAATCCGCCGTGCACGTACGAACCACCGGCAAGCAGCGCGCTGAAGCGCACATCCGCGGCGACGGCGTCACGGATGCGTTCGAGGAAGTGCGAATGCAGTGCGGGAATGCCGGACATCGCGGGTCTCCAGGCCACGGGCCCAGACTACCGACGCGGATTGGATGCCGACAAGCGCGCTGCGTGCGCGCGGGTCACTTCGCGCGCGGTCGCGACAGCGCCGGCTGCGCGATCGGCAGCACCACGCGGAACGTGCTGCCCGCGCCGGGGCGGCTGGTCACGTCGATGCGGCCGTGGTGCTTGGCGACGATGCGGTACGCGATCGCCAGACCCAGCCCCGTGCCGTGGCCGATGGGCTTGGTCGTGTAGAACGGGTCGAAGATGCGCGCCTGCACGTCCTCGGGAATGCCAACGCCGTCGTCGCCGACGCTCACCCACACCTCGTCGCCCTCGGTGCCCATGGCCAGCGTGATCAGGCCGCGCTCGGCGATGGCCTGGCCGGCGTTGATCAGCAGGTTCATGAAGACCTGGTTGATCTCCGACAGGTGGCATTCCACCAGCGGGACCTCGTCGTAGTGCTTCTCGACCTTCGCCTTGTACTTGAGGTCGTTCCACACGATGTTGAGGGTGGATTCCAGGCCCTTGCGCAGGTCGGACGAACGCATCGGCTCGTCGCGCTCGACGTGCGAGAACTCCTTGAGGTCCTGCACGATCTTGGTCACGCGCTCGATGCCCTCGCGCGATTCCTCCAGCAGCTTGGGCACGTCGCCGACGATGAAATCCACGTCCAGGCGGTCGCGCAGGCGGCGCAGCAGCGGACGGCTTGCGGCGGGGTCGTCGGATTGCAGCGCGGTGTGGTAGCCGTCCAGCAGCGCCAGCAGCGCGCCGACGTATTCCTGCAACGTGCCCAGGTTGGAGTGCACGTAGCCGATGGGGTTGTTGATCTCGTGCGCGACGCCCGCGGCGAGCTGGCCGATGGAGGCCATCTTCTCCGACTGCAGCAGCTGTTCCTGCGCACTGGCCAGGCGGTCGTAGGTGGATTGCAGTTCATCGTGGCGACGGCGCAGTTCGCCTTCGCGCGCCGAGCGCACGGAGATGTCGGTCATCACCACGAAGCGGCGGCAAAGGCCGCGGTCGCCGCCGGCGAAGGCCTTCACTTCCAGCACCAGCCCCGTCTGTCGCGTGGGCACTTCGCCGATCCAGCGGCCGTCGCGCATGGCGATCTGCCAGCCCTGTTCGGGGATGTAGTCCAGCAGTTGGGCGGGATCAGGTCTTACGTCGTCGGGGTGCAGGCGCATGGCCAGCACGCGCGCGGCGTCGTTGCTGTGCAGCATTTGGCCCTGGCTGTCGAGCAGGAACACCGCCAGGTCGGACATGGCGACCGCCCAGAGCATGTCTTCGCTCCAGATGCCGTCGTTGTCCATGCCCAGGATTTCGTTCATCCCACTCCGAGACAGCGCGCCTGTGGTTTGGCGCCCGACTGTCCGGAAGCATCGTACACGCTGTCGGCGTCGAGCCGGCCGAGGTGGCGCAGCGACCAGTTCACCTCGCGGCGACGGCGCGCCAGCAGGGCGCCGTTGGCCTGGTTGAGCTCGCTCAGCGCGATCACGCGTTGCGAATCGCCCGCCGCCACGCTCACCGCCTCGGCCTGTCGCAGTGCGACGAGCTTGGCCTGCGTGGACACCAGCAACGCATCGACGTCGTGCTCGAGCAGCGCGCGGCGCTCCTCGTGCAGCGCGCGCTCCAGCGCCTCCAGCGGATGGACGGCCGCCTCGCTCACTTGGTCAGCGCGTTCTCGAGCGAGAGCATGCGGTCGGCGACGGCCTGCGCATCCACCTTGTAGGTGCCGTCGGCGAGCGAGGCACGGATGGCGTTGACCTTGGCGACATCGATGCCGGCCGGGGCCGCACCGAGCTCGCGCTCCAGCGCCTGCAGGCCGGTGGCATCGCCGGTCAGGCGCATCTGGTCGGTCGCCGCGGTGGCGCCGACCGGCTGGCCGCGTTCGGCACCGGAACGGGACTGCACGGACGTACTGGCCGCGGCGTCGATCTGACGCAGCGCGGGGGACAGGGCACCGTCGATCTTGTGGGTCATGGCTGACTCCTGGAAAACGTGTTCGAACTGGGTAACGGCCGCCCGAGGGCAGACTTGAGGGGAAAACCTGACATGGATGTCAGGAAGTTCGGAGTTGCGGGAGCCATCACACCTTTGCCCCTCACAGCTGGACCTCCACGACGCCCGGGCCCACCAGCCGGCCCCGGATGATACGGCGCGACCCGGTGTTCTCGACCGAGACGGTCGCGCCCACCGCCGCGGCACCCATCGCCCGCCCGGCCATCCGCACTTCCATGCCGCCCACCCTGGACACCAGCGTCACCGGGTCGCCACGCTGCACGAGCGGCGGCGCCTCGGGTTCCGGCGTGAATCCCACGGGCTTGAGCCGACGCCCACTGAGGGGACGCAGACCGGCCCGTGCGGGCGCTGCGGCCTGCGCGAGCGGCTCACCGTCGGCGCGACGCACCGGCACATAGAGCTGCCACCCCGGGTTGTCGGCACAGCGCACCGCGACTGAAGCCGGCCCATTGGCCGCCGCCTGCAGCGCCTGCGCACAGGCGGGCATCCGCGTCCGGGGATCGACCCGGACCTCGGCCTGCACACCCGGACCGAGCGAGGCGATGGCGGCATCGCGGATGGACTCCGGCGACTGGAATCCGTCGGCCCAGGCCCACACCGGGCACAGCAGCAGCACGACCAGCAGGGGCCGGGAGGCGATGCGCATGGGTGGGCTCCGGAGAGGGATTGTCCGGGGGTGTGCAGGATTTGTGCCGTGGTGGGTGGCGGCGCATTGGCGAATGCGAATTGCAGTTGCAAGTTGGCATTTGGCGATTAGCGGCGACCTGGCTGTGGCTGCCCACCACGGTTGCGGTTGCGGTTGCGGTTGCCACTGCCACTGCCACTGCCACCGCCGTTGCCGTTGCCGTTGCCGTTGCCGTTGATCTTGCGACTTCGGAGCGAGCCGAGCACCGGAGCCGTACGGGGGCCGAAGAGCCGCCCGTGTCTGAGCGAAGCGCAGCGCAGCGAGTTTGGGCGGCGTGCCCTCGTGCGGCGAGGAGCACAGGGAACCGCCGCGCAGCGGCGGATCGCGGAGGGAGCTGGCGGTTTTGGTTACTTTTGCCAAGACAAAAGTAACCCGCCCGTTTTCGGGCGGAAGCTTTTGCTCCTGCTGGTGCCGTTGCTTTTGCAGCGGTTGCCGTCATTCCCGCGAAGGCGGGAATCCAGCCTTCAGCCATCGCACTCTTTTCGAAAGCCGTGATACGTCGGACACGTGGATAGTGCCGCCATGCGGCGGCCCAGAAGACCCCGCCTTCGCGGGAATGACGAGCTTCGACATCAAGAACAACAGCTTCCGCTCGCAAGCGAGCGGGTTACTTTTGTTTCGGCAAAAGTAACCAAAACCATCCGCTCCCTACGCGATCCGCCGCTGCGCGGCGGTCCCCTGTGCTCCTCGCCGCACGAGGGCACGCCGCCCAAACTCGCTACGCTGCGCTCCGCTCAGACATGGGCGGCTCTTCGGCCCTCGCGCGGCTGCGGTGCTCGGCTCGCTCCGAAGTCGCAAGAGCAAGAGCAAAGGCAAAAGCACGGCAACGGCAACGGCAACGGCAACGGCGGTGGCGGTGGCGGTGGCGGTCGCGGTCGCGGTCGCGACGGCAATGTCGCTGACAACCGTCCAACCACCAGCCCAAATGCAAGTTGACCCGCAGGAGGCCCACCCGGGCATCGCCTCGACACACCCGCGCCGGAAACCGGACGCCCCCCGCCAGAAACCCGTTCATGAACCGTGGCACGCCGCTTGCCTGTACCCGACAGGTAATCCGCTTCGCCATACGGACCATGACCGACGCCATCTCCTCCATCCTGTCCCAGATCCGCGCGCACGAAATGCGCATGCGCGGGCCGGATGCCGCCGCGGGCAACGCCATCGCCCCGTCGGCGCTCGCGCCGGGGGCGGCGGGAAGTGCGCAGGCCGCGCCGGGATTCCAGCAGACCCTCAACAACGCCATCGACAGCGTCAGCCGCGCGCAGAACACCAGCGGCGCACTGCAGCAGGCGTTCGAAATGGGCGATCCGCGCGCCGATCTGGCGCGGGTGATGGTGGCCATGCAGCAGTCGTCCGTGGCCTTCCGCGCCACGGTGGAAGTGCGCAACCGCCTCGTGCAGGCCTACCAGGACGTCATGAACATGCCGGTGTGACCCGCCGCGCCTGACGACGTCCCATCCCCGACCCCACCTTCCTGCAGAGCACCATGGCCGTCATCACTCTTCCCGACCAGAACAAGCTGCGCGACCTGCGCGGGCTGCAGGACATTCCGGTGGTGCGCCAGCTCGGGCTGTTTGCGCTCGTGGCGGCGGTCATCGCACTGGGGCTGTGGTTGTTCTTCTGGACGCAGCGTCCGGACTTCGTGCCGGTCTACGCAGGGCTGGACGCCAAATCCACCAGCGATGCCTCCGAACTGCTGCGCACCGCGCAGATTCCGTTCCGCGTCGACCCGGGCAGCGGCGCGCTGGCCGTGCCGCAGGACCAGCTGGGCCAGGCCAAGCTGGCGCTCGCCGCGGCCGGTCTGCCGGCCAACAACGATTCCGGTTTCGACGCCATCAAGGGCGACCAGGGCTTCGGCACCAGCCAGTTCATCGAGAACGCGCGCTACCAGCACGCGCTGGAGTCCGAACTGGCCCGCACCATCGCCAACCTGCGCCCGGTGCGCGAGGCGCGCGTGCACCTGGCCATGCCCAAGCCCAGCGCGTTCACGCGACAGAAGGAACCGGCCAGCGCGTCGGTCGTCCTGCAGCTGCACAGTGGCGCCGCGCTGGAACAGGGCCAGGTCGATGCCATCGTGCATCTGGTGGCATCCAGCATCCCCGGCCTGCCGCCGGAACGCGTGACGGTGGTCGACCAGTTCGGCCGCATGCTGTCCAACATCGATCCCGACAGCGACGCCGCGATCAGCGCCAAGCAGTTCGATCAGCAGCACCGACTGGAAGCCACCTACGTCCAGCGCATCCACGAACTGCTGGAGCCGATGACCGGCGACGGCCGCATCAGCGCGCAGGTCAGCGTCGACATGGACTTCGCGCAGACCGAGGAAGCGCGCGAGGTGTACGGCCCGCAGCAGCCGATGGTGCGCAGCGAGCAGATGTCCGAGTCCACTTCCGGTGGTGGCGCCGGTCCGCAGGGTGTGCCGGGCAGCGCGAGCAACACGCCGCCCACGCCGCCGCCGGCCAACGCCACTGCCGCGCAGCAGGCGCAGCCCAACGCCGCGGCCGCCGCGCAGGCGCAGCAGACCGCATCGAGCGGCCCGTCCTCGCGCAGCTCGGTGCGCAACTACGAGATCGACCGCACCCTCACCCACACGCGCCAGGGTCCGGGCCGCGTGCGTCGCGTGACGGCCGCGGTGCTGGTGGACAACGTGCCCGCTGCCGCCGGCAAGGACGGCAAGCCGGCGCTGCGTGCGCTCACCGACCCCGAACTCAAGCGCATCGAGACGCTGGTGCAGCAGGCGATCGGATTCGATTCGCAGCGCGGCGACGCGGTGTCGGTGGTGAACGCGCCGTTCGCCCGCGACCTCGCCGTGGAAGGCGAAGGCGAGAAGGCGCCGCTGTGGGAGCACCCGCGCGCGATGGAATTCCTGCGCATCGCCGTCGGCGGCCTGGCGGTGCTGGTGCTGATCCTGACGGTGCTGCGTCCGCTGTTCCGCCAGTTGATGGGCGGCAAGACTCCGCCGAAGCAGATCGCCACCGCGACGGTGGTGCCGGTGGAGGACGACGACGTGCAGGTCGCGCTGTCGGGACCCGCCACGGAGAGTGCGCCGGTCGCGCTGCCGCCGGGCGCGATGACATTGGACGACAAGCTGGAAGTGGCGCGCGCGGCGGTCAACAACGATTCCAAGCGCGTGGCGCAGGTAGTCAGGGACTGGGTGGAATCCGATGGCTGATCCGACCGGATTGACGGGCGTGCAGCGCGCCGCGGTGGTCCTGCTCTCGCTGGGCGAGCAGCAGGCGGCCGAGGTGCTCAAGCACATGAGCGCGAAGGAAGTGCAGAAGCTGGGCCTGGCCATGACCTCGGTCAGCGGCGTCTCGCGCGAGTCCGTGGGCAAGGTCATCGACCAGTTCGTCGACAACCTGGCGCAGCCCAGCGGACTGGGTTCCGGCGCCGATGAATACGTGCGTGCCGTGCTGGTGCAGGCACTGGGCGAGGAACGCGCCAGCAGCCTGATCGACCGCATCCTGCTGGGCCGCAACACCTCCGGCCTGGACACGCTGAAGTGGATGGAGCCGCGCGCGATCGCCGACCTCGTCCGCAACGAACACCCGCAGATCATCGCGATCGTCATGGCGCACCTGGAAAGCGACCAGGCCGCCGAAGCGCTCAAGTGCCTGCAGGACCGCGTGCGCGCCGACGTGCTGCTGCGCATCGCCACGCTCGACGGCATCCCGCCCAATGCGCTGAACGAACTCAATGACGTGATGGCGCGCCAGTTCGCCGGCGCGCAGAACCTGAAATCGTCGTCCGTGGGCGGCGTGAAGGTGGCCGCCAACATCCTCAACTTCATGGACTCGGGCCAGGACGAAGTGATCCTGGGCACGATCGGCGAGATCGACGGCGAACTGGGCGTGCGCATCCGCGACCTGATGTTCGTCTTCGACAACCTCGCCGAGATCGACGACCGCGCCATGCAGGCCGTGCTGCGCGAGGTGCCCAACGACAAGCTCGCCGTCGCCCTGCGCGGCGCCGACGGCAAGGTGCGCGAGAAGATCACCAACAACATGTCGCAGCGCGCGGCGGAGATCCTGGTCGAGGACATGGATGCACGTGGCCCGGTGCGTCTGGCGGAAGTCGAGGCGGCGCAGAAGGAAATCCTGTCGATGGTCCGCAAGATGGCCGACGCGGGCACCATCCAGCTGGCGGCCAAGGCCGAGGCCTTCGTATGAGCCTGGCCACTTGGAGCCATGAACTGGCCGGCGCCGTGCGCTGGACCGCGCCGGGGTTGGAACCGCTGCCGCCGGAACCCGTGGTCGAGCTGCCCACGCCTCCGAGCGTGGAGGAACTGCAGGCCATCGAGGAAGCCGCACGTTCGCAGGGGTATCAGGACGGGCTGGAGCGCGGCCACGCCGAAGGCTTCGCCAGCGGCCAGGCCGAAGTGCGTCGCCTGGTCGCACAGATCGAAGGCATCCTCGATGGATTCACGCGTCCGCTCTCGCGGCTGGACGACGAAGTCGCCGAATCGCTGGCCGAACTGGCCGTGCGCGTCGCCGGCTCGCTGCTGGGCCCGGCCTACACGGCCGATCCGGCCCTGCTCGCCGACCTGGTGCGCGAAGCGCTCGACGCGGTCGGCACCAGTCATCGCGAAGTCGAGCTGCGCCTGCATCCGGACGACATGGGCGTGCTCTATCCGCACCTGGCCGGACTGGACGGCGTGCGCCTGACCAACGACAGCACGCTCGCCCGCGGCGAGCTGCGCGTGCACAGCGAGAGCGTGCGCATCGACGGCACGCTCGCCGCGCGTCTTCAGGCGGTGCTGGATTCCACCGTCGCGGCGCATGGAGCGGTGCGATGAGGCTGTGCTGCCACTGCGATGACGCTTCCCCGTTCGTCCTGAGCGTAGCGAAGCGAAGTCGAAGGATGAGCGGACTCGTTGCCCGCCCGCTCATCCTTCGACTTCGGTGCTTCGCACCTACGCTCAGGACGAACGGAAATCCGAAGGTAGGACGTTCAACAAACCCGAACCGGCCATGCCCATGAGCACCCCCGCCTCCCACTGGCTCGACGCCCGCAACCTGCGCCTGGCCGCACGCCTCGACGCCTCCGCGCCGCAGCCGCGTTCGCTGGGCCTGGCGCGCGAAGGCGTGTTGCGCCGCGCGGTCGGCCTCACGCTCGAAGCCTCCGGCTGCAGTGCGCCGCTGGGTTCGCGCTGCCGCGTGGAAACGCATGGCGGCGTATGGGTGGACGCGGAAGTCGTCGGCTTCTCCGGCGACCGCACGTTCCTCATGCCCAGTGCGCATCTGGAAGGCCTGCTGCCGAACGCACGCGTGGTGCCGTCGCGGCAGCGCGGCGAAGTGGCCGTCGGCGAAGGCCTGCTCGGCCGCGTGATCGACAGCGACGGCGTCCCGCTGGACGGACGCGGACCGATCCGCGCCGAGAACTGGGTCGGTCTGGCCGGCGCATCGATCAACCCACTGATGCGCGAACCGATCACGCGCTCGCTCGACGTGGGCGTGCGCGCCATCAACGCATTGCTTCCCATCGGCCGCGGCCAGCGCGTGGGTCTGTTCGCAGGCTCGGGCGTCGGCAAATCCACGCTGCTGGGCATGATGACCCGCTTCACCGCCGCCGACGTCATCGTGGTGGGACTGATCGGCGAACGTGGTCGCGAAGTGCGCGATTTCGTCGAGGCCACGCTGGGCGAAGAAGGCCTGCGCCGCGCGGTGGTCGTCGCCGCGCCGGCCGATCGCCCACCGCTGGCGCGACTGCACGGCGCGCTGCGCGCCACGGCGATTGCGGAGTGGTACCGCGACCAGGGCCTGCACGTGCTGCTGCTGATGGATTCGCTGACGCGTTACGCGCATGCGCAGCGCGAGATCGGCCTGTCGGTGGGCGAACCGCCGACCACGCGCGGCTATCCGCCCAGCGTGTTCGCCAAGCTGCCCGCATTGGTCGAACGCGCCGGCAACGGCGCCGACGGACGCGGTTCGATCACCGCGTTCTACACCGTGCTCACCGAAGGCGACGACCAGCAGGAACCCATCGCCGACGCCGCGCGCGCCATCCTCGACGGCCACATCGTGCTGACGCGCCGCATCGCCGATGCCGGCCAGTACCCGGCCATCGACGTGGAAGTCTCGGTCAGTCGCGTGATGCAGGACATCACCGACGCGCCATGGCGCGAGCGCATCCGCAAGCTCAAGCGACTGATGGCCGCCTACAACGCACAGCGCGACCTGATCGCCATCGGCGCCTACCAGCGCGGCAACGATCCGGTCGTGGACGAAGCGCTGGCGCGCTGGCCGGCGATCCTTCATTTCCTGGGGCAGGACGTGAGCGAAGCGGCCGACGTGGCCGCCAGCCGCGAGGCGCTCGCGCGCCTGCTCGACGATGTCCGTGACCCCGTGAAGACGGAGACCCCATGACCCGCTCGCAACGCCTCGATCCCCTGCTGAACCTGATGCAGCAACGCCAGGACGCCGCCGCACGCGATGTCGCCGAGCGCGACCGCCAGCTGGCCGAACAGGAACAGCGCCTGGACGCATTGCGCCGCTATGCCGAGGAGTATTCGGCCACGCCGGCCGACGGCACCATCGCGCCGGCACTGCTCGCCAACCGCATCGCCTTCCGCGCCAAGCTGGAAACCGCCGTGGACCAGCAGAGCCGCATCGTCGACAGCAGCCGCCAGACCCGCGATGTCGAACGCGCGCGCCTGCTGCTGGCCAGCCGCGACACCAAGGTGCTGGGACAACTGGCCGACAGCTATCGCGCGCAGGAATCGCGCGTGGCCGAGCAGCGCGTGCAGCGCGAACTGGACGATCTGGGCGCACGCCGCGTGCGTGGCAACACCGAGGAAGCGCCGGAGTGATGCACAGCTTCAACGCCCTGCTGCCCGGCCTGGGCGCGAGCACCGGCGCCAACGGCGCTGCGTCCGCGCAGAACGGCGCGAACGCCCGCGACACGGGCGAGCACCGCGACGGCTTCGACCGGATGCTGCAATCGCATGCGCGCGGCAGCGCCGATACGGCGTCACGTACGCCCGCGACGCCCGCACGCACGCAGGACGCCGACACCTCCGGCTCGACCTCGTCGCGCAAGACGCGCAACGACGGCCAGGCCCGCACCTCGTCGCGCGATTCCGACACCAAGGCGCGCGAGTCCGACGAGCGCACCTGCAAGGCCGACGACGGCGCATCGGATTCGACCGCGCGTGCGGATGCACAGCCCACCGGCGACAGCGCCGCAGCCGACGACGCGCCGGCCGCGCAGGACACGGCCACGACTACCGACGCAACGCCCGCCACCCTGCCCGAGCAGCTGCTCGCGCTGTTGAACGGCCTGGCGGTCATGCCCACTGCGCCCGCGGAAACCACGCAGGCCGTCGCACCGACCCTGCCGGAGTCCTTCGTCGCGCCCCAGGGCGCCGCGTCCACACGCACGCCCACGCCGTCGATGCCGGCCATGGCATTGCCGGTCGTGCCAGCGCAGACAGGCGCGCCGGCACCGGCCGAGGCGGCACCGGAGGCCTTCGCGCTGGCCATGGGCGCGATGGCTGCCGGCAGTGCCGACGCCGTTGCCGAACCCACGACCGATACCGGCTCGCCTGCCGATATCACCCCCGTCGCGCTGACCGCCACCCACGCGCCTTCCGCGGCGGGCAACCTCACCGCGAAGGCGGTGGTTCCGGTCGCACCGCAGACGCCGCTCGCACTGGATGCGGACTTCGAGGACGGCGTCGGTTCACGCATTGCGTGGATGGCGGACCAGAAAGTCGGCCACGCCGAGATCCGCGTGAGCCCGGACCACCTGGGCACGATCGACGTACGTCTGCAGATCGACGGCACGCGCGTGAACGCCGAATTCCACAGTGCGCAGGCCGACGTGCGCCACGCGCTGGAATCCAGCCTGCCGCGCCTTCGCGACATGCTCGGTCAACAGGGCCTGCAGCTGGGCCACACCGACGTGGGACAGCGACAGGCGGGACAGCAGCCGGGCTCGTCCAATGGACAGTCGGCCGCGGCCAACGCCTCCGACCGCAGCGACCCCGCGACCGGCGCCGGCTGGACACCGGGACCGGCGGTACGCGCATCGCGCGGGTTGCTGGACGAGTACGCGTGATGGCCTGACGGCGCCTGCGCGCCGACGGGAGTCCGGCGCGACGGCCGCGTCAAAAGACCGACAGCGGCGTTGGTCCGTCCGTCCTTCGACTCCGGGCCTTCAGCCCTGCGCTCAGGCCGAACGGTGAACTGGCGCGTGGAAAGATTCCGTTCGTCCTGAGCGTAGGCGCGCAGCGCCGGAGTCGAAGGATGAACGGGCCGGTGACGCATCAGGTTCCCGGCACACCGCTTGCACGGACACGGCATTCCCCGATGCCGAGCTCCACGCATGTCCAAGCCCGCCGCCAACGCCGCTCCTCCTCCGCCGCGCAGCAGCAACCTCGCGCTGTGGATCCTGATCGCCCTGCTGGTCCTCGGCATGGCCGGCGCGGGCGCGTGGTGGTTCCTGGAAGGCCGCAACGTCGGCGTCCCGCACGCCGACGCCGAGCCCGTTGCCGCCTCGGTGTCGCCGGCGCGCTACTACGCGCTGGAGCCGGCCTTCGTGGTGAACCTGGCCGACACCACCTCGGTGCGCTACCTGCAGGCCGACGTGCAGGTCATGACGCGCGATGAAGCCACCGGCGCCGCGCTGGAGCTGCACAGCCCCGCCATCCGCAACCGCTTGCTGCTGCTGTTCGGCCAGCAGACCGCGGCGCAGCTGGCGCAGCGCTCGGCCAAGGAACGCCTGCAGGAACAGGCGCTGGCCGAAGTGCGCGGCGTGCTCAAGGCCGAGCGTGCGGCCAACAAGGTCGAAGCAGTGTTCTTCACCAGCCTGGTCACGCAGTGACCCACGCAGGTCGACAGGAGCGATCGCGATGATGACGGACCTGCTGTCACAGGATGAGATCGATGCCCTGCTGCACGGCGTCGACAGCGGTGCGGTGGAAACCGAACCGCCGCCGGCGCCCGGCGAGGCGCGCAATTACGACTTCGCCAGCCAGGACCGCATCGTCCGCGGCAAGCTGCCGACGCTGGAGATGATCAACGAGCGCTTCGCGCGCACGTGGCGCATCGGCCTGTTCAACCTGCTGCGCCGCTCGGCCGACCTGTCGGTGCGCGGCATCGACCTGATCCGCTTCGGCGAGTACATGCACTCGCTGCAGGTGCCCACCAACCTCAACCTGGTGAAGATGAAGCCGCTGCGCGGCACCGCGCTGGTGATGTTCGAGCCGCGCCTGGTGTTCACCGTGGTGGACAACTTCTTCGGCGGCTCGGGCAAGTACCACACTCGCATCGAGGGCCGCGAGTTCACGCCGACCGAGATGCGCGTGATCCAGCTGCTGCTCAAGCAGACCTTCGCCGACCTGGTCGACGCATGGGCGCCGGTGATGCCGGTGGAGTTCGAGTACCTCAACTCCGAGGTCAACCCGCACTTCGCCAACATCATCAGTCCGCGCGAGTACATCGTGGTGTGCCGCTTCCACGTCGAGCTGGACGGCGGTGGCGGCGAGTTCCACGTGTCGCTTCCCTACGCGATGCTCGAACCGATCCGCGAGGCGCTGGACGCCGGCGTGCAGAGCGACCGCATCGAGCGCGACGAAAGCTGGACCGTGGCGCTGCGCTCGCAGCTGCACGATGCGGAGATCGAACTGTCCAGCGTGCTGGCGCAGCGCTCGATCAGCCTGCGCGAGCTGTGCCGCCTTCGCGTGGGCGACGTGATCCCGATCGAGATCCCGCGCACCGCGACGCTGAAGGTCGAACAGATGCCGCTGTTCTCCGGCGAATTCGGCACGCACAACGGCCGCAACGCCATCAAGGTCAACGCCGTGCACGCGGTTCGCGAGAAGCCGGTGTTCGATCCCACCAATCCCGATTCCATCGCGGTCCACGCCGCGTTCAACCAGGCCTGACGCCGATGAACCCCAACGACTCCGCCGCACGCGCTGCCTTCGATCCGCTGACCAACGAGGCCGGCATCGCCAGCGACCTCAACCTGGACGTGATCCTCGACGTGCCGGTCACGCTCTCGCTGGAGGTTGGCCGCGCGCGCATTCCGATCCGCAACCTGCTGCAGCTCAACCAGGGCTCGGTGGTGGAACTGGAGCGCGCTGCCGGCGAACCGCTGGACCTGTACGTCAACGGCACGCTGATCGCCCAGGGCGAGGTGGTGGTCGTGAACGACCGCTTCGGCGTGCGCCTGACCGACGTGGTCAGTCCCGCTGAGCGCATCAAGAGGCTGCGATGAGCGCGAGCGTGGCCATCGGCACGGGCGTGGTCGAGGCGCCGAAGGGCGATCTCGATGCCCTCAGCGTGCCGGACGTCCGCGCGCCGAATGCTGGCTCCCTCCCCTGCTTGCAGGGGAGGGCTGGGGAGGGGTGTGAGCCGCTTGCGGCGAGCGCATCGCAGCAAGGCTCGGCGCAGAGCGCCTCGCAACCCCCTCCCAACCCGCAGCCATCGGGCAACAGCCCGATGTCGTTCGACGGGACGCGCGCCAGTGGCGCGCAAGCAGTCCCGTCTCACCCCCTGCAAGCAGGGGGAGCGGCAAAAGCGACGCACGCCGCCGCTGCCACTCACACCGCCACCGTCGCGCACCCCGCGAAGCCGCAGACCTTCGCCAAGCCCGCCGACGCCCCCGGCATCGGTGGCGCGGTGTTCGCGCTGATCCTCGTCGTCTCGCTGATCCTGGGCCTGGGCTGGCTGGCGCGGCGCATGCCGGGCGTGGGCCGTTCGTCGAACAACGCGCTGCGCGTGGTCGGCTCGCTCGCGCTGGGGCCGCGCGACCGCGTGGTGGTGGTCGAGGTCGGAACGACGCAGTTGCTGCTCGGCGTCGGCCAGGGCGGCATGACCACGCTGCACACGCTCAGCGAGCCGCTGCCGGTGGCACAGCCTTCGCAGGGGAACGTGGCGACGCCGTTCGCACAACTGCTGGCCCAGCATTTCGGAAAGAAGTCGTGATGTCCTTCGTTCGCCCTGCCATTGCCCGCCGCGTTGTGAATCCTCTGCGCTCCGTCCTGCTGGCGAGCCTGGCCGTACTGCTGCTCGCAGCGATGTCCATCGCACCCGCTTCGGCGCAGAGCGCACCCGCGCAACCGCTGGCGCAGGTCGGCGCACAGACCATGATGCCGTCGCTGAACCAGCCGCTGCCGGCGGTCACCGTCGGCAAGATCGGCGGCGAGCCGGTCAGCATGCCGATGCAGGTGCTGCTGCTGATGACCGGCATCACGCTGCTGCCGGCGGCGCTGCTCGGGCTGACCGCGTTCACGCGCATCATCATCGTGCTGGGCCTGCTTCGACAGGCGCTCGGCACCGGGCAGACGCCGAGCAACCAGGTGCTGCTGGCGCTGGCGTTGTTCCTCACCGCGATGGTGATGACGCCGGTGTTCGACCAGTCGTGGGCAGCGGGCATCGCGCCGTACCTCAACGACCAGATGGATTTCCGCAGCGCATGGGCCGCCGCGTCGGAACCGTTCCGCGGTTTCATGCTGGCGCAGATCCGCGAGAACGACCTGATGACCTTCGCCGGGCTGTCCAACAGCGGCCCGTACGCAACGCCGCAGGACGTGCCCTTCAGCGTGCTGGCCGCTTCGTTCCTCACCAGCGAGCTGAAGACCGCGTTCGAGATCGCGTTCCTGATCTACATCCCGTTCGTGATCATCGACCTGGTGGTAGCGAGCGTGCTGATGTCGATGGGCATGATGATGCTCTCGCCGATGCTGATCTCCGCGCCGTTCAAGATCCTGCTGTTCGTGCTGGTGGACGGCTGGGTGCTGGTGGTCGGCTCGCTGGCCGCCAGCTTCAACCCGGTCTGATGCGATGAGCCCGGAAACCGCACTCACCGAGATCGGCCGCGGCCTGCAGATGGCGCTGATGCTCGGCGCGCCGCCGCTGATCGCGGTGCTGGTGATCGGCGTGCTGGTCGGCGTGGTGCAGGCCGCCACGCAGCTCAACGAACCGACCATCGGTTTCGTCGCCAAGGCCATCGCACTGGTGGCGACACTGGCGATGACGGGGCATTTCCTGCTCGGCAAGCTGGTGGCGTTCACGGTGGATCTGTTCCATCGGATTCCGCATCTGGTGGGTTGAGGGCCATGTCGAGCATGCATGCCCTCCTTTCACCGTTCGCCCTGAGCGTAGGGCCGAAGGTCCGAAGTCGAAGGGTGAGCGGACCGGAAGCCCGTCCGTTTCCGCATGCCGCCCGTCCATCCTTCGACTTCGGGCTTGCAGCCCTACGCTCAGGACGAACGGGGAATAGGTTCGCGCGACACGGGCGCGCTCGGGTGAGGGGCTAGTGGAACCCACCACCGCCACCGTCATCGACGGACTCAACCTGTTCGGCATGCTCGGTACCGTGCTGTGGCATGCCATCCGCATCGGTGCGGCGGTGCAGGCGCTGCCGATGCTGGGCGGGCGCGGCATGCCGGTGCGGGCGCGGTTGATGATCACGCTGGCGTTGTCGGGCGCGCTGTCGGCACTGCTGCCCACACCGCCCGTGGCCGGCGTCGATGCCGCGACCGTGCTCACGGTGCTGCGCGAGTTCGCGGTGGGCATCGCCATCGGGTTGATGCTGCGCCTGGCGTTCGAGGCAGGACAGTTCGCGGGAGAACTGGTCTCGCAGGGCATGGGCCTGTCGTTCGCGACGATGGCCGACCCGTTGAGCGGTGCGTCCTCGCCGGTGCTGAGCCAGTGGTTCTACCTGGTGTTCGGCCTGCTGTTCTTCACTTTCGATGGTCACCTGGCGCTGGTGAAGCTGTTGCTGGACAGCTATCACGCGCTGCCGTTGGGCACGCCGATGGCGGACGTGCAGCAGTTCCTGTCGGTGGTGCCGACCTTCTTCTCCACCGCGCTGCAGGCGGGGCTGTTGCTGGCGCTGCCGGTGGTGGTCGCGCTGCTGGCGGTGAACCTGGCCTTCGGCGTGCTGGCGCGTGCGGCGCCACAGCTCAACCCGATGCAGCTGGGCCTGCCGGTCGCGCTGCTGGTCGGCCTGTTGCTGCTGATGCTGCTGGCACGCGAACTGCAGGGACCCGTGGAGCAACTGTTCGACGAGGCGTTCTCGGCGGCACGCGCGGTGACGGCCTGAGGTTCTGCTCCCTCCCCTGCTTGCAGGGGGAGGTTGGGAGGGGTCGCGATGCCGCAGCGCGACGAGCTCGGCGCTGACGCGCCTCACACCCCCTCCCAACCTCCCCCTGCGAGCAGGGGGAGGGGCTGAAGCAGCAAGGCCATGTCCGAAGACCAGGAAGACCGCACCGAACAGCCATCAGAGAAACGATTGCGCGAGGCGCGCGAACGCGGCGATGTCCCGCGATCGCGCGAACTGGGCAACGTGGCCGTGCTGGGTTGCGCGGCGATGGCGCTGGTGGCCACCGGTTCGCACATCGGCGGCGCTTCGCAGGACTGGCTGCGCGATGCGTTGACCATTGACCCGGCGATGCTCGGCCAGCACGACCGTCTGATCGCGCGCGCGCCGTCGTTGTTCGCCGGGCTGCTGCTGCCGCTGTTGCCGGTGGTTCTGACCGCGCTGGGCGCGTGCTTCATCGCACCGGCGGTGATGGGCGGGCTGCGTTTCGCGGGCAAGTCGCTGCAGCCGGACTTCGCGCGCATGAATCCGCTCAATGGATTCAAGCGCATGTACGGCAAGGAGAGCCTGGCCGAACTGGTGCGCTCGCTGATGCGCGTGGCGCTGATCGGCGGACTGGGCGGCATGGTGGTGTACGGCGCGTTCAACCAGCTGCTGTCGATGGCCGGCATGCCGTTGCAGGCCGCGGTCGGCGCCGGGCTGTCGTTGATCACCAAGGCCCTGCTGGCGATGGTCGGCGCGTTGGGCGTGCTGGCGCTGGTGGACGTGCCCTGGCAGCACTGGTCGTACCGCAACCGCCTGAAGATGACCAAGCAGGAGCTGCGCGACGAGTACAAGGAAAGCGAAGGCAACCCGGAAGTGAAGGCGCGCGTGCGACAGGTCGCCGCGCAGATGTCGCGCCGCCAGATGATGGAAGCGGTGCCCACCGCCGACGTGATCGTCACCAACCCCACCCACTACGCGGTGGCGCTGAAGTACGAGGCCGGCGCCATGCGCGCGCCCAAGGTGGTCGCCAAGGGCGTGGACGAGATCGCACTGGCCATCCGCGACGTGGCCGGCAAGCACCGGGTCAGCATCGTCGAGGCGCCGCCTCTGGCACGCGCCTTGTATCGGCATGCGCAGATCGACCAGGAGATCCCGGTGAAGCTCTACGCCGCCGTCGCGCAGGTGCTGTCCTACGTCTACCAGCTCAAGCGCTGGCACCGCTCGCATGGGCCGATGCCGCAGCTGGGCGACGTGTCCGTGGACGCCGTGCTGGCCGACGGCGAGCCGGGCGCTGACGCATCCGTCAAAGGCCCGTCGGCGTGAACCGTCCGGTTTCCGACAGGCGTTTTTCCCTCGCCGAGATAGGCCACGCCGTGCGTAGCGGCCTGGCCACGCCGGTGATCGTGCTGGCGATGCTGGCCATGGTCATCGTGCCGCTGTCGCCGCTGGTGCTGGACGCCCTGTTCACCATCAACATCGCCATGTCGCTGGTGGTGCTGCTGGCCGTGGTCTACGTGAAGCGGCCACTGGAGTTCTCGGTCTTCCCCAGCGTGCTGCTGCTGGTCACGCTGCTGCGCCTGGCGCTGAACGTCGCCTCCACCCGCGTGGTGCTGCTGCACGGCCACCAGGGCCCGGCGGCGGCGGGCCACGTCATCGAAAGCTTCGGCCAGTTCGTCATCGGCGGCAGTTTCGCGGTGGGCATCGTGGTGTTCGCCATCCTGACCATCGTCAACTTCGTCGTCGTCACCAAGGGCGCGGGCCGCATCTCGGAAGTGTCGGCGCGCTTCATCCTCGACGCCCTGCCCGGCAAGCAGATGGCGATCGACGCCGACCTCAACGCCGGCCTGCTCACCCGCGAAGACGCGAAGATGCGCCGCGAGGAAGTGCGCGCCGAGGCCGACTTCTACGGTTCGATGGACGGTGCCAGCAAGTTCGTGCGCGGCGACGCCATCGCCGGCCTGCTCATCCTGGCCATCAACATCATCGGTGGCGTGCTGATCGGCGTGCTCCAGCACGAGATGACGTTCAAGGACGCCGGCACCACCTACGTGCTGCTGGCGATCGGCGACGGCCTGGTCGCGCAGTTGCCGGCGCTGCTGATCTCCACCGCGGTGGCGATGCTGGTCACGCGCGCCACGCGCGAGCAGGAAATGGGCCAGGCCGTGACGACGCAGGTGCTGCACCCGCGCGCGCTCGCGGTGGCTGCGGCGCTGCTGGGGCTGGTCGGCATCGTGCCGGGCATGCCCAACCTGCCCTTCCTCACCCTCGCGGCGGCACTGGGCTACGCCGCCTGGCGCATGCAGAAACGCGCCGCGGATCCCGCGCAGGCATCGGCCGATGGCGATACCGCCACCGCGACCGCCGCCGCGCAGCCGGAACTGAGCTGGGACGAGCTGCGCCCGGTCGAACCGCTGGGCCTGGAAGTGGGCTACCGCCTGATCGCACTGGTCGACAAGAACCAGGGCGGTGAACTGCTCGCGCGCCTGAAGGGCGTGCGTCGCAAGCTCACCCAGGACCTGGGTTTCCTGATTCCGGCCGTGCACGTGCGCGACAACCTGGAACTGGCGCCCGGCCATTACCGCGTGCTGGTGCACGGCGTGCCGATCGCCAGCGGCGAGCTGCATCCGGATCGCGACCTCGCACTCGACCCGGGCCACGTGTTCGGAAAGCTCGAGGGCATTCCCGGCAAGGACCCGGCCTTCGGGCTGGACGCGGTGTGGATCCCGCAGGGCCAGCGCGCGCATGCCGAATCGCTGGGCTACACGGTGGTGGATGCGGCGACCGTGGTGGCCACGCACCTCTCGCACCTGGTGCGCGAGCGCGCGGCCGAACTGCTCGGCCACGAGGAAGTGCAGCAGCTGCTGGCCACGCTGGGCCGCGGCTCGCCGCGCCTGGTCGAAGACCTGACACCCAAGCTGCTGCCGCTGTCGACGGTGGTGCGCGTGCTGCAGTCGCTGCTGGCCGAACGCGTGCCGGTGCGCCAGCTGCGGCAGATCGTCGAAGCCCTGCTGGAACACGGCGCCCACACCCAGGACCCGGCCCTGCTCACCGCCGCGGTCCGCACCGCGCTGGGGCGTTTCATCGTGCAGGAGCTCAACGGCCTGGGCGCCGAACTGCCCGTCTACACGTTGGCGCCGGCTTTGGAACGGGTGTTGCAGGACTCCGTCAGCGGCCAGGGCGCCGCGTTGGAACCCGGACTCGCCGAGCGTCTTCACCAGAACCTCAGCGAGTGCGTCACCCGCCAGGAGAGCCGCGGCGAACCCGCCGTTCTGCTGGTCCCCGGTGGCATCCGGTCCTCGATCGCCCGGCTCGTTCGGCACAGCGTCCCCGCGCTGACCGTCCTGGCCTACGGCGAGGTGCCGGAGGACAAGCGGTTGCGGTTGGTCGGGGCGATTGGATGAAACGGGACTAAGGCCGAGAGGCTGGGGACTGGCAAGGCAGGCGCAATGAGACATCACAGGCAAAACGAATCCACACACGGCTCCGCGCACCGGTGCTGCATCACCCGCCCCCAGCTGCACGTCCACGGTCCCCGCGGAGCACAACCATGAGAATCAAACGCTTCATCGCACCCGACATGCGCACCGCGCTGCGCATGGTGCGCGACGAACAGGGCCCCGACGCCGTGATCCTGTCGAACCGTCCCACCGAGGACGGCATCGAGATCGTCGCCGCCACCGACTACGACGAATCTCTGGCGCAGCAGGCCCTGCGCGCCGCTTTGCCGTCGCTGCCGCCGACACCCGCGCCGGTCGCCTCGCCGTCCACGCCGGCCACCGTCGCGGCGGTGATGCCGCCCCGCGCCGAGGTTCCGTCGTTCGCGGCCGAGCCGCCGCCGTCGCGCATGGCGTCCATCGCCTCGCTGATCGCGCCGAGGGTGGCCGCGAAGCCCGCTGCCGCGACGGCCACCGCAAGCGCGCCGGCCGCCGCCGTCGCGACCGCCGAAGCACCGAAGGTCGCTGAAGCACCGAAAGTCGCCGAATCGCCGATCCGCGGCCGTGCCGTGTTCGCCATCGGCGACGCGCCGGCCAATGCGCCGGCACCCGCCCCCGTGGCGCGCGCCACGAAGCCGGAAACCCGCGTCGCCGCGCCGCAGGCGCCGATGCAGCGACCCGATACCTCGCGCTTCGACGCGATGATGGCGGCGCTGATTCCGCAGGGTGATTCGTTCGACGTCGAGGACGACGTGGTGGTGTCGCTGACGGCGGCCGCGCATGCACCGGTTGTGGATGCGCCCGTCGAAACCGTCGCTGCCGCTGCCTCCAACGACGCGCACGCGGTTCTTCCCTCTCCCAACGGGAGAGGGATCGAGGGTGAGGGGCGCAATCAGGATCGTGTTGACGATCGCGCTGCCGCCGAGAGTTCTCCTTCCGTCCTCGATCTGTCGAGCAACCACTTCGTTGCCCCTCACCCCAACCCCTCTTCCGAGGGGAGAGGGGCTCAAGCCCCCGCAACTGCAACCCATCTCCACGCCGTCCCCGATGCACGCGATCCGGGCATGCTCGCCATGCGCGAGGAGCTGGCCACGATGCGCCAGATGATCGAGCGCGAGCTGGCGCAGATGTCGACCGAACGCCTGCGCGGTTCGCCGGCACGCGCGGCGGCCTACGACGCGCTGATGGGCTACGGCTGCGACGAAAGCCTGGCGCAGACCATCGCCGGTCGCATCGACGCGCGCCTGGACCCCTCGCAGGTCCGCGAGCCGATGCTGGCCGAACTGGCACGCGCGCTCAGCGTGCTGCGCCATGAGCCCATCGACGACGGTGGCGTGATCGCCCTGGTCGGCCCCACCGGCGCCGGCAAGACCACCACCGCGGCCAAGCTCGCCGCGCGCTTCGCCCAGCGCCACCGCGCACGCGACGTCGCCCTGGTCACCACCGACACCGAGCGTCCCGGCGCCACCGAACAGCTGCACATCCTCGGCCGTCGCCTCGGCGTGACCGTGTGCGAGGCCAACGGGCCGGAAGCGTTGAACGACGCCCTGGACCAGCTGGCCGACTACCCGCTGGTGCTGGTCGACACCGCCGGCCATGGCCTGCGCGACCGCGCCCTGCTGGGACAGATCCTCTGGCTGCGCGCCGCCAAGCGCGTGCGCAGCCTGCTGGTGCTGCAGGCCAACACCCAGGCGCACGACCTGGGCGAAGTGGTCCGCCGCTATCGCCCGGCCTCGCCCGAAGGCGTGGTGCTGACCAAGCTCGACGAGACCGGCCGCCTCGGCTCGGCCCTGTCGGTGATGGTCCAGCACGGCCTGAGCCTGGCCTACACCACCGACGGCCAGCAGGTCCCGACCGACCTGGCCGCCGCCGACGCCGACCGACTCGTCGCGACCCTCGAGAAAGTGCGGCGTGCTGCCGATAACCCCCTCGGGTCTCTCGACCTGAGCCACGTGAAGCCCCGTCCTTTGACCCTCCCCACCGAGGACCGCCATGCCATCGCCAGCTGATCTGAACGCTACCGTCTCCGCAGCGCGCGCACCCGTGCGCGTCATCTCCGTGGCCAGCGGCAAGGGCGGCGTGGGCAAGACTTCGGTGTCGGTGAACCTGGCCATGTCGCTGGTCCATGCCGGTCAGCGCACGCTGTTGCTGGACACCGACCTGGGCCTGGCCAACGTCGACGTGATGCTCGGGCTGTCGCCGAAGTTCACCCTGGCCGACGTCCTCTCCGGACGCTGCGAACTGCAGGACACGCTGCTGGAAGGCCCGCGCGGCCTGTGGGTGGTGCCGGCCGCATCGGGCAAGCGCCACATGACCGAACTGCTGCCGCAGCAGCACGTCGGCCTGGTGCACGCCTTCTGCCAGCTCGACCTGCCGCTGGACGCGATGGTGGTGGACAACGCCGCCGGCATCTCCGACAGCGTGCTGACCTTCTGCCAGGCCGCGCAGGACGTGATCGTGGTGGTCTGCGACGAACCGGCCTCGGTGACCGACGCCTACGCGCTGATCAAGGTCCTCAGCCGCGAGCGCGGCGTGACGCGCGTGCAGGTGCTGGCCAACCAGGTCAACAACGCCGTCGAAGGCAAGCAGCTGTTCGAGAAGCTCGAACGCGTCAGCGCCCGCTTCCTCGACGTGACCCTGCATTACATGGGCGCGATCCCGCGCGACGAATGGCTGCGCCGCGCGATCCAGCGCCAGGAAGCCGTCGTCGAAGCGTTCCCGGGTTGCCCGTCGGCACTGGCCTTCCGCGACATCGCACGCCGCGCCAGCAGCTGGCAGTCGCCGACCGGTCCGCGCGGGGGCGTCGAATTCTTCATGGAACGCCTCGTCGCGCACAGCGCGGGCGGCGCGGCCCACGCGAACGATCCATTGAGGAGCGCCGTCGCATGAACGCCGCCGCCCAGTACCGCGCCACCCAGCGCGCGGCCGATACCTTCAACGCCACCGAGATCGTCGAGCGCCATGGCGAACTGGTGCGACGTATCGCGCACCACCTCGCCGCGCGCCTGCCGGCCAGTGTGGAGATCGACGACCTCATCCAGGCCGGCATGCTCGGCCTGATCGACGCGGCACGCAATTTCCAGGCCGACCAGGGCGCCGCGTTCGAAACCTACGCATCCATCCGCATCCGCGGCGCGATGATCGACGAAATCCGTCGTGGCGACTGGGTGCCGCGCTCGGTGCACCGGCGCTATCGCGACGTCGTCGCGGCCACGCGCGAGGTGGAACAGCGCACCGGCCGCGCCGCGACGTCGCAGGAAGTCGCCGGCGCGCTCAACGTGCCGCTGGACGAGTACCACCGCATGCTCGAGGACGCCGCGCGCGGCCAGCTCATCAGCCTGGAAGCGCACCTGGACGAGCACGATGGCGAACCGCACCTGGCCTCGCACGCCGGCACCACGCCCGCGCGCGAGTTCGAGCAGGGCGAGTTCCGTGAAGCGTTGGGCGAAGCGATTTCCAACCTGCCCGAACGCGAACAGCTGGTGCTGTCGCTGTACTACGAGCAGGAACTGAACCTGCGCGAGATCGGCGCGGTGCTCAACGTCAGCGAATCGCGCGTGTGCCAGATCCACGGCCAGGCGATGTTGCGCCTGCGTTCGCGACTGGGCGAATGGCGCGGCGCGCATGAGGACGATGAGGACGATGGGTATTGAATCCGCCTCCACCGGCCGGCCCGTTCCTCCTTCGACTTCGGCGCTTCGCGCCTACGCTCAGGACGAACGGGATCGCTCCAACGTTCGTCCTGAGCGTAGGGCCGCAGGCCCGAAGTCGAAGGACCGAAGTCGAAGGACCGGCGCATCACGTAACCGATCAGCACTGAATTTCTTCCGCACTTTTCTCCGCTGTAACAGAGCCACGCCCACATGGACAAGAACATCCGCATCCTCATCGTCGACGACTTCTCGACCATGCGACGCATCGTCAAGAACCTGCTCAACGACCTGGGCTTCCACAACACCGCCGAGGCCGACGACGGCAGCACCGCGCTGATCGAGCTGAAGAAGGCGCCGTTCGACCTGGTCGTCACCGACTGGAACATGCCCGGCATGCCCGGCATCGATCTGCTCAAGGCGATCCGCGCCGATGCGTCGCTGGCGAAGATCCCGGTGCTGATGGTGACCGCCGAGGCCAAGCGCGAGCAGATCATCGAAGCCGCGCAGGCCGGCGTGAACGGTTACGTCATCAAGCCCTTCACCGCGGCGACGCTGGAAGACAAGCTCAACAAGGTGTTCGAGCGCATGGGAGCGGCGGCGTGACCGACGCGTCCTGCGGGAAAGCTTTCCCGGACGACCGGCAGGCCGTGATCGCACGTCTGCACGCAGCGCTGTGGGCGCTGGAACACGACGACCTGGCCGGCTGGCGCACGAATGTCGATGCGCTCATCCAGTGGCGCAGCCAACCCCTGGTGCAGGGTCTGGCACGCCTTGCGCGCGAGCTGGAGAACGCGCTGGGCGACGGTGGCATCGCCTCCACCGGCTCGCTGCCGGAAGCCTGTGCGCGACTGGAACACGTCGTCCACGTGAGCGAGGAAGCAAGCCATCGCACGCTGGACCTGATCCAGGAATGCGGCGTGCTGCTGGGCACCTTGCCGGACGCCGCCGCCGACGAGCAGGCGGCGACCGTCGCCGCGATCCGCTCGCGCATGTCCGAAATGACCGCCGCGCAGGGCTATCAGGACCTCACCGGCCAGATCATCCGCCGTGTCGTGGACCTGGTGCGGGCCGTGCACGCGGGTCTTGGCGAGGCCACCGATGCCAGCGCCACGCCGCTGCAACTGAACAACACACGCGGCTTCGGCCCGTCGGTGGCGGGTGTCGATCCCACGCCGGCGACGCAGGACGACGCGAACGAACTGCTGTCTTCGCTGGGGTTGTAACGATGTCCGGCCCGATGTCCATCGCCTGCTCCACCTCCAGCCGTCGTTCCCGCGCAGGCGGGAACCCAACTGTCCGTCGCTTCAAGTCCTCCGAAGGGCGTGCAGCGTCTGAACGCTGGATCCCCGCCTTCGCGGGGATGACAACGGCGGGGATCACGGCACGGGCGTGCAGCACGCAGGGCCTTTCGCCATGAACGCCATCGCCGACGACATCGCCGCCGACTTCCTGATCGAAGCGCGCGAGATCCTCGACCAGCTCGGCGAACAGATGGTCGCGCTGGAACACGCGCCCACCGACCGCACCTGCCTCAACACGGTGTTCCGCGGTTTCCACACCATCAAGGGCGGTGCCGGCTTCCTCGACTTCGTGCCGATGGTGTCGATCTGCCACGCAGTGGAAGACCGCCTCAACGTCGCACGCGACGGCACGGTGCCGATGGACGCTTCCGCGTTCGACGGCGCGCAGCAGGCGCTGGACCTGCTGGTGGACATGCTGGCCGCCGTATCCAACGGCGAGGAACCCGTTCCGGCACCGGCCGCGCTGATCCAGTCCCTGCGCGACGGTACGAAAGGCTTCGTCACCTCGATGCCCACGCTGCCGGCAGCATCGGCCACGCCGAAGCCGGCCAGCGGCGACATCGACGAAGCGGAGTTCGACGCACTGCTGGATTCGTTGCACGGTGTGACCGCAACGACCCGCAGCCCGGCGCCCGCACCGGCGCAGGCTGCTCCCACGCGCGCGAAACCAGCGCCCGCTGCCGCGCCCAAGGCGGCCGAAGACCCCACCGTCCGCGTCGACGTGCGGCGCCTGGACGCGATGGTCGACCTGGTCGGCGAACTGGTACTGGCGCGCAACCGACTGAAGACCATCCGCCCGCGCCTGCGCGACGAGGACCTCGACCGCGCGGTGACCGCGCTGGACGTGGCCACCTCACGCCTGCAGTCGGCGGTGATGATGGTGCGCATGCAGCCGGTGGGCCGCGTGTTCGCACGTTTTCCCAAGCTCGCGCGCGACGTCGCGCGACAGGTGTCGAAGTCGGTGGAGCTGGACATCGTCGGCGCCGACACCGAGCTGGACCGCAACCTCGTCGAAGCCCTCGCCGATCCGCTGGTGCACCTGGTGCGCAACGCCATCGACCACGGCATCGAAGCGCCGGCCACGCGTCGCGCTTCCGGCAAGTCCGAACAAGGCACCGTGCGGCTGTCCGCGCAGCAGGAAGGCGACCACGTCTCCATCGAGGTCAGCGACGACGGCGCAGGCATCGATCCGGAAAAGATCCGCCGCAGCGCCTGCAACAAGGGGCTGATCGATGCCGACGCCGCCGCGCGCCTGACGTCGGAGGAATGCCTCAACCTCATCTTCATGGCCGGCTTCTCCACGCGCAGCGAGGTCAGCGACCTGTCCGGGCGCGGCGTCGGCATGGACGTGGTGCAGTCGAAGATCCGCGAACTCTCCGGACAGGTGCAGATCCATTCCGAGGTCGGCCGCGGGACGCGCTTCGTGATCCGCGTGCCGCTGACGCTGGCGATCCTGCCGACGTTGCTGGTGGAACTGGACGGCGACGTCTACGCGCTGCCGCTGGTGCGCGTGGTCGAGGTGCTGGCGCACGACCGCGTGGAAGCGATCTGGGTCGACGGGCAGAGCATGCTCGACCTGCGCGACGAGCCGCTGCCATTGATCGACCTGCGCACGTGGCTGGGACTGACGCCGGAACCGGCCACCGCCAAGACCTGCGTGGTGCTGCAGTCGGGCGAACAGCGCTTCTGCCTCACCGTCGACCGCGTGCGCGGCCGCGAGGAAGTGGTGATCAAGGCGCTGCCGCGGACGCTGCGCGGGCTGGCCGGCTACGCCGGCGCCAGCCTGGTCGGCGACGGCCGCATGGCGCTGATCCTGGATGTTGACGCACTGCTCAGGACCGGATTGCGCAACTCAAGTAACGCGGCGAGGGACCGTTAAGAACTACGAACCTCATGGACCACGAAGCCGTCATCCCCGCGCAGGCGGGGATCCAACCGACCGCCGCTGCACGCTCTACGGAGGCTTTGCGGCGGCCCACACATGGATTCCCGCCTTCGCGGGAATGACAGCTCCCCCTACGGACGCGATTGCCTGATGGACAGACTCAGCCTCACCGGTGTCGTACTCGCGCTGGTCGCCCTGCTCGGCGGCAGCGTGCTCAAGGGCGCGGGCCTCTCGGGTCTGTGGTCGCCGGCGGCGTTCGTCATCGTGATCCTGGGCACCACCGCAGCCATCCTGCTGCAGACGCCCCTGCCCACCTTCAAGCGCGCCATGACGATCGTGCGCTGGGTGTTCCGTCCGCCGGTGCAGGACCGTCCGGCGATGATCGCGCGCCTGGTCGAATGGAGCACCGTCGCGCGCCGCCAGGGCCTGCTGGGCCTGGAAGCGGAAGTGAACGCACAGGAAGACCCGTTCGTGCGCAAAGGCCTGCAGATGGTCGTCGACGGCGTCGAGCCCGAGTCCATCCGCCAGATGCTGGAGATCGAACTGCACGGACAGTCGCAGCGCGACATGGCCGCTGCGAAAGTGTTCGAGGGCATGGGCATCTACTCGCCCACGCTGGGCATCATCGGCGCGGTGCTGGGCCTGATGGCGGTGATGAAGAACCTCGCCGACCCGAGCAAGCTCGGCCACGGCATCGCCGCCGCGTTCACCGCGACCATCTACGGCATCGGCATGGCGAACCTGATGCTGCTGCCGATGGCGGCCAAGCTGAAGGGCCTGATCACGCAGCAGGCCGACGAGCGCGAGATGATCATCGAGGGCCTCATCGCCATCGCCCAGGGCGAGAACCCGCGCAACATCGAAGCACGCCTCAACGGCTTCGTGGTCTGACGGACGCACAGTCATGGCCGGTCGCCGCCGACACCAGCACGAGGAGCACGCCAACCACGAGGCGTGGGCGATCCCGTACGGCGATCTGATCACGCTGCTGCTGGCCTTCTTCGTGGTGATGTACGCGATCTCCTCCATCAACGAAGGCAAGTACCGCGTGCTGGCCGATGCGCTGTCGTCCGCGTTCGGCGGTCCGCCGCGCACGGTGACGCCGGTGCAGCTGGGCATGCACCAGTTGCGCGGCTCCGCGTTCGACCGGCCCTCGCTGGTGACGCCGGGTTCGAATTCAGGTCCGTCGTCGGCCACGCCGATCGCCGCGCCGCGCATGCGCCAGGCGTTGGACATGCCGACCTTCGGCGCCGCACAGGGCAGCGCGGCCGAAGGCATCGACGCCGCGCGCGAACGCAACAACCAGCAGCTGCATTCGCTGGGCCGTCGCATCCAGGATGCGTTGTCGGAACTGGTGAAGCAGAAGCTGGTCACCGTGCGCCGCAGCTACACCTTCCTGGAAGTCGAGATCCAGAGCGACATCCTCTTCCCCAGCGGCGTGGCCACGCCCAACCCGCAGGCGGTGGACACCGTGCTGCGCATCGCCGAGGTGCTGCGCGACGAGCCCAACGCGATGCGCGTGGAGGGCTACACCGACAACATGCCCATCGCCACGGCGCAGTTCCCGTCGAACTGGGAACTGTCTTCGGCGCGTGCGTCCAGCATCGTCCACGTGATGATGCGCGCCGGCATCGCGCCCGGCCGCCTGGCCGTGGTCGGCTACGGCCAGTACCAGCCGGTGGCCGACAACGCCACGCCGGAAGGCCGCAACGCCAACCGCCGCGTGCTGCTGGTGATCCTCGCCAGTCCGCAGGGTCCCGATGCGATCGAGGACCGCACGCCGGCCATCGCGATGGAATCCGAGGCGGCCGCGCAGGCGCCGCTCATCGATGCCGATCTTTTCCCCGTCGCGCCGCAGGCGCCGGGCGCCGCCGCCGCGACCGCGCGCGCACACGCGTCCGGTACCGAAGGCATTGCCGCCGATACGGCGACGGCCACCGCGGCGGCCAAACGTTCCTCCACCCCACCACCGGGAGCGGGCTGATGCGCGCCTGGGCTATTGCCAACCAGAAGGGCGGCGTCGGTAAGACCACGACGTCGTTGTTGCTCGCACGCGGACTGGCCACCGCCGGCCACCGCGTGCTCCTGCTCGATCTCGATCCGCACGCGTCGCTGACGCGCGCGTTCGAAGTGCCGGCCGATCCGCCGCCATCGGGCACCCACGACCTGTTCAGCGGCAGCGGTGCCGGCCTGCTCGAGCTGGCGCGGTACACCGAGATCCCGCACCTGCAGCTGGTCGCCGCGCAGGCGGCGCTGGCCACGCTGGAACGTCGCGGCGCCACGCAGCCGGGTCTGGGCCTTGCGCTGGGTCGCGCGTTGCACACGGTGCGCGAGGTCTACGACTACGTGCTGATGGACTGCCCGCCCACGCTCGGGCTGTTGATGGTCAACGCGCTGGCCGCGGCCGATCGCCTGATCGTGCCCACGCAGACCGATCCGCTCGCACTGCACGGTCTGGCCGACATGCTGCGCACTGCGGAGATGGTGGAGCGCTCGCGCCGCCGACCGTTGCCGCGCCACGTGCTGCCCACGCTGTTCGACCGGCGCACACGCACCGGCGTCGCCAGCCTGTACGAATTGCAGGACCGCTACGGTGAGCGCGTCTGGCCGCATGCCGTGCCGATGGACACGCGCCTGCGCGATGCCGCCTCGCTGACCAAGGCCGAGCCGCCCGACGGACGCGGCGCCGACATGTACCGGCGCGCACTCAAGTGGTTGCTGGAAACCGAAGCCAACGGCGACCAGCGCCGGGAAGCGGCGTGACGCGACCCACATCCGCCTTCCTTTCACCGTCATTCCCGCGCAGGCGGGAATCCATGGACGTTGCCTGGCACGCGCCCTGCAGAAGCCACGTCCATGGATCCCCGCCTGCGCGGGGATGACGAGCCTGTCCCGGAACCGACATGACGCAGCCCGCCATCGACGCCTACCTCGACGAACTGCTCGACCTTCACGTCGACGCCGTCGCGCCCGCGGTTGAAGTGCCGTCGGTGCCACCGGCGCCGGTCGCGGCACCGGTGCCATTCGAGATTCCCGCCGGCCTGCTGGACGAACTCGATACCGATCCGCTGTTCGCAGCGGTATCTTCCGAACCGCAGGCCACCGCACCGGCACCGATGATCGACGCCGCGCTGCTGGCCGAACTGGATTGCGATCCGCTGTTCGTCGCCGCATCGCACGAGCCGCCCGCCGCCGCGCCGATGATCGACACGGCCCTGCTGGCCGAACTGGAATCCGATCCGCTGTTCGCTGCCGCATCCATCCCATCGCAGCCCGCGGCATCGACGCCCATGATCGATGACGCGCTGCTCGCCGAACTCGATTCGGACCCGCTGTTCGTCGCCGCGGCCTCACCGCCGCCCGCACCGGCGATACGCGAAGCCGCGGTCGTCCCTGCGCCCGCACCGAAGCCCGCCGCGCCTGCGCCTGCGCCTGCGCCGATGGCGCCGATCGCACGCCCTGCGCCGTCCACCGGCCTGCGCCCGGTGGAATTCATGCCGCCGGCGCTGATGCCCTCGGTCACCACCACGCATCGCTGGCTGCGCGTCGCCGTCGGCGAGGACAGCTATGCCATCGAACTGCTGCGCGTGCAGGAAGTCGGCCGCACCTCGCCCATCGTCGCCATGCGCGGCGCGGTGCCGTCGGTGCTGGGCGCGATGAACCTGCGCGGCCGCATCGTGCCGGTGTTCGACCTGGGCCTGTGGCTGGGTACGGGCCGCGTCAACCCCGACGAACGCGCGCGCATCGTCGTGGTGGAACGCGACAACGAACTGATCGGCGCGCTGGTGTCGGCCGTGGACGACGTGGTGACGCTCGGCCCGGACCGCATCGAACCGCCGCTGATGGCCAGTCCGTCGCGGGCGATCGTGGGCGTCGCCCGCGTGGTGGCGAAGCCGACGGTGCTGCTGGACGCCAACGCACTCTTTGGGTGAGGCAGGCCGCTTGCGCGGCACTGCCGCGCGGCCTGGCGAACGCCCGGCCATCGATGGCCGGGCCGGGCACCCCGAAGCCGGTCTCGTCCCGCCATGGATGGCAGCGGCAGCCCACCGACCGTCCATCCTTCGACTTCGGCGCTGCGCGCCTACGCTCAGGACGAACGGTGACCTTCTGCCGCGCAATGGTCTTCCCTCCACCGTTCGTCCTGAGCGTAGGGCCGAAGGCCCGAAGTCGAAGGATGGTCGGCCGACAGCCTCCCGTCGCCAGCCCTCAAGTCCTCCCGTACCGCGCCGTTATCCCCTTCGAATGACCACCACGGCTGCGAGCCACCCATGAACGCCCTGCCTCTTCCTTCGGACCTCGGCATCGAACACGTCACCGACCTGCAGTCGGTGTTGCGCGAACACCTGGACGACGCCGAACCGTTGTCCCTGGCGGGCGATCGCGTGGAGCGCGTGCACACCGCCGGCCTGCAGATCCTGCATGCCTTCGTGCGCGAACGCGCCGCGCTGGGCCGCCAGACCACCGTCACCGACGCCTCGCCCGTGCTCGCCGAAGCGGCGCGCCAGCTTGCGTTGGCGTGCAGCCTCGGCGTCGATGCGCCGGCCGCCGCCTGATCTCATCCCTTCCTTCCATAACCACTCAATCGAAGCCGCCACGATGTCCAAGAACCTGCTGATCGTCGACGACTCCACCTCCATGCGGCAGATGGTCGCTTTCGCCCTGAGCGGCGGTGGATTCAACGTGCGCGAGGCCGAGGACGGCCAGGCTGCGCTCGACATCGCGCGCACCCAGCGTTTCGACGCGGTGGTGACCGACGTGAACATGCCGCGCATGGATGGCATCGAGCTGATCCGCCAGTTGCGCCAGCTGCCCGACTACCGCTTCACCCCGCTGCTGATGCTCACCACCGAATCCGGTGGCGACAAGAAGGCCGAGGGCAAGGCTGCCGGCGCGACCGGCTGGCTGGTGAAGCCGTTCGATCCCGAGCAGCTGCTCGCGACCGTGCGCAAGGTCCTGGGCTGATCGCCCGCGTCTCCGACTGAGCCAACGATAGAGCCGCCACGATGGACATCACTCGCTTCCACGCCGCGTTCTTCGAGGAAAGCCGCGAAAACCTGGATGCCATGGAAGCGGGCCTGCTCGCGCTGGAATCCGGTTCGGCCGACGCGGAAACCATCAACGTGGTCTTCCGCGCCGCGCACTCGATCAAGGGCGGCGCCGCGACGTTCGGCTTCGCCGCCATCAGCGAGTTGACCCATCAGCTGGAAACGCTGCTGGACGAAGCGCGCAGCGGTCGTCGCCAGCTCGATCCCGACGCCATCGGCGCACTGTTGGTGGCCGGCGATTCGCTGCGCGGCCTGCTGGGCGCGGCCGAACACGGCGATGCCATCGACGAAGCCGGCCTCAAGCGCGCGCACGATGGCCTGGCCCGCATGATGGGCCGCGAAAGCAAGGCCGCCTCTTCCGCGGCTGCGGCCAGCAAAGCCGAGATCGCCGAATGGCGCATCGGCTTCAAGCCGGCGCCGTCGATGTTCCTCAGCGGCAACGACCCGCTGCGCATCCTGCGCGAGCTGGCCGGCCACGGGGAACTGGGCGTCACCTGCCTCGACAACAACCTTCCGAAGTTCTCCGACCTGGATCCGTTCGAGGCCTACCTCGCATGGGACCTGATGCTGCCCGGCAGCGTGCCGCGCAGCGCCATCGACGATGCGTTCGCATGGGTCGAGGACCAGTGCGAGCTCGCCATCGAAGGCATTCCCGCCAAGTCGATGGTGGCCCCGCCGCCGCCGGCCGAACACCTGGACAACGTGGTCGCGCTCGGCGCGCGCACCGAAACGACAGCCGCGCGCAGCGGCGGCAACGACGCCGACTCGTCCATCCGCGTCGCGGTCAACAAGGTCGATGCGCTGATCAATCTCGTCGGCGAACTGGTCATCACCCAGGCGATGCTGCGCCAGCGCTCCACGCAGCTGGACCCGGTGGCCAACGAACTGCTGCTCTCCGGCCTGGAACAGCTGGACCGCAACACCCGCGACCTGCAGGAAGCGGTGATGGGCGTGCGCATGCTGCCGGTGGAGTTCGCCTTCAGCCGCTTCCCGCGCATGGTCCGCGACCTCGCCACCCGTCTGGACAAGAAGGTTCGCCTGCGCACCAGCGGCGAAGCGACGGAGCTGGACAAGGGCGTGATCGAGAAGATCGTCGATCCGCTGGTGCACCTGGTGCGCAACGCCATCGACCACGGCCTGGAACTGCCGGCCGAGCGCCGCGCAGCGGGCAAGGACGACACCGGCACCATCAGCCTCAACGCGCAGCACCAGGGCGGCCACATCGTCATCGAGATCAGCGACGACGGCCGCGGCCTGGACCGCGAGCGCATCCTGCGCAAGGCCGCCGAGCGCGGCCTGCCGATCGGCGACAACCCGACCGACGCGCAGGTGTGGGACCTGGTCTTCCACCCCGGCTTCTCCACCGCCGAACAGCTCACCGACCTGTCCGGTCGCGGTGTCGGCATGGACGTGGTGAAGAAGAACATCGCCGCACTCGGCGGCCAGGTCGAGATCCGTTCGAAGAAGGGCGCCGGCACCACGGTGTCGATCCGCCTGCCGCTCACGCTGGCCATCCTGGACGGCATGACCGTCGCCGTCGGTGGCGAAGTCTTCATCCTGCCGCTCAACGCGGTGATCGAATCGCTGCAGCCCGGCGCTGGCGACGTGCGCACCATCGCCAACGAAGCGCGCGTGCTGCGCGTGCGCGAGGACTACCTGCCGCTGCTCGACCTGGCCGCGCAGTACGGCCTGGTCGGCAGCCATGGCAACGCCCACGGCAACGGCGCACCGATCGCGGTCGTGGTGGAAGCCGACGGACGGCGCCTGGCGCTGGAAGTGGACGAACTGCTCGGCCAGCAGCAGGTGGTGGTCAAGAACATCGAAGCCAACTACCGCCGCGTGCAGGGCATCTCCGGCGCGACGATCCTCGGCGATGGTCGCGTGGCCCTGATCGTCGACGTCGGCGGCCTGACGCAGGCGCAGCAGATGGCAAACGCGGCCTGACGAACAAGCCCCTCCTCCTGCTCGCAGGAGGAGGTTGGGAGGGGGTAGCGAGGCGCGCAGCGCCGAGCAGGGTGGCGGCACCACTTCACCCCTCCCCAACCCTCCCCTGCAGTCGCAGGAGAGGGAGCTGAACAACCAACGAGATCGCCATGAGCCACGACAGCACCACCGCCACCGAGTCCGCCGACGAGTACCTGACCTTCGCCCTGGGCGAAGAGGAGTACGGCGTCGAGATCCTCAAGGTGCAGGAAATCCGCGGTTACGACACCGTCACCCGCCTGCCCGACGCTCCCGACTACATCAAGGGCGTGATCAACCTGCGCGGCACCATCGTACCGGTCATCGACATGCGCCTGAAGTTCCGCCTGGCCAAGGCCGAATACAACGCGCTGACGGTGATGATCGTGCTCAACGTCGCCGACCGCGTCGTGGGCATGGTGGTGGACAGCGTGTCCGACGTGATCCGCCTGGGCGCCGAGCAGATCCGCCCGGTGCCGGAAATCGGCGCGACCATCGACCGCCAGTTCATCACCGGCATCGGCACCGCCGCGGAGCGCATGCTCATCCTGCTGGAGATCGAGCGCCTGATGACCAGTGCCGAGATGGGCCTGGTCGCCCACGCCAACGCGGCCTGATCGCCACGCCGTTCTTTTTACGCTTCACCGCTTCACGTACGACCGCCGCCCCCTGTGGGCGGCCATTCGTGAGTCCACGCATCGGGCCGTAACGGACGCCGTGCTAGGCACGGCGTCTGCGATTTGACACCACGACTTCGGCCGCGACGACGCCCGTTCCGGCGCCGCATCGCGGCCATCTTCCCGCACGCTCCCTCGCCGCATTGCACCGCGGGCATCCCTGTTTTCGTCTGCGGCGACACCGCATGCCGTCGCGGCGATGCCGCGCGCGTGGGCGTCGTCGCGCCACCGAAACCGCGAGCGGCGCGCTGAATTCCGCACGCCCTTCGCGGTAATGAGAGACCAAAAAGGCGGGCTTCGGCCCGCCTTCTTTGTTCCGGAACCCATCGATTGCCCAAGTCAGATTGATGAACAGCCAAAATGTGAAAATTTCGTTTCAGGACTGTGACCGGCAGCCGATATCGCAATCGCTCCGCCCATGCGTCAACGCGGTCGGGCCTCATCCGCGCTGCGTTGCGCGTCCCATGCACCATCACAGGAAACACCATGCGTAACCGCCCCAGTGCCCTGGCGCTCGCCCTGGCATCGCTCGTCCCCTTTTCCGCCCTCGCCCAGGACGCCGGCGAAGGCATGTTCTCCTTCAGCGGCTACGGCACCCTCGGCGCCGTGCGCAACAGCGAGAACCACGCCGACTTCGTGCCGACCCAGGGCACCATCGGCGCCGGCTACACCCACATGTGGTCGACCACGCCGGACACGCGCCTGGCCGCGCAGGTCGACGCACGCTTCACCGACAAGTTCAGCGCCGTGCTGCAGGTGCTCAGCGAATACGACGCCCTGGGTTCCTACGAGCCGCAGGTCGAGCTGGCCCACGTCAAGTACGCCTTCACGCCGGCCCTGCAGGTTCGCGCCGGTCGCTTCACCGCGCCGATCTTCATGCTGTCGGAGTACCGCAAGGTCGGTTACGCCATGCCGTGGGTGCGCCCGCCGGTGGAGGTGTACGACACCGCCGTGACCATCGACGGTGGCGACGCCAGCTACAAGTTCAACGTGGGCGACGTGGCCCTGTCGGTGCAGGTCTCGGCCGGTTCGTCCGACGAGAAGACCTTCAAGCTGCATGACGCACGCACCCTGGCGCTGCGCGCCGAGTTCGGCAGCTCCACGCTGTTCGGCAGCTACAGCACCGCCAAGCTCGACTCCATCACCACGCCGCTGCTGGCCCTGTACCAGGGCCCGCTGGCACCGCTGGCCGACACCTACGCCATCGAAGGCGACGACCTGGAGTTCGCGTCCTTCGGCTACGCCTACGACCCGGGCACCTGGTTCGCGCGTGGCGAGATCACCCGCACCAGCGGCGAGGTCAACCT
This sequence comes from Lysobacter stagni, assembly GCF_030053425.1. Taxonomy (NCBI): domain Bacteria; kingdom Pseudomonadati; phylum Pseudomonadota; class Gammaproteobacteria; order Lysobacterales; family Lysobacteraceae; genus Lysobacter; species Lysobacter stagni. The sequence goes on from NZ_JASGBI010000001.1 coordinate 161,452, forward strand.
GCTGCCCAAGCTCACCAACGCCTACGTCAGCGCCGGCTACCGCATCGGCCAGTTCACCCCGTACGCCACGCTGGGTAGCGTGCAGGTGGACAGCGAGACGAGCATCGGCGCCCGCGACCCGATCGGCGTGATCAACGCCGGACTGGCCAGCACCAATGGCGAACTGAAGAGCGCCACCGTCGGTGCCCGCTGGGACTTCCGCGAGAACGTCGCGCTGAAGGCCGAGTACGCGCACGTCGACGTGCCGACCGGTTCCAACGGTGGCCTGGTCAACCGCCAGCCGACCTTCAAGACGGGTCAGAACTACGACCTGCTGTCGCTCTCGCTCGACTTCGTGTTCTGACCGGAGACCGACCATGACCGTTCGCAATCTCATCGTCACCGTCGCCGGCCTCGCGCTTGCTGCCGCCGCCACCTTCGCCCATGCCGGCGTGGTGGTGGTGGTCTCGGCCAAGAGCGAAGTGAAGTCGCTCACGCAGGCACAGGTCTCGCAGCTGTTCCTCAACAAGGCCGTCTCGTTCCCGGGCGGCGGTGCCGCCACGCCGGTGGACCTGCCCGAAGGCCCGGCGCGCGCCGAGTTCTACACCAAGGTGACCGGCAAGGACGCCGCGCAGCTGAAGGCCTACTGGGCGCAGCTGACCTTCACCGGCAAGGCACAGCGCCCCAAGCAGCTGGGCAGCGGCGCGGAAGTGCGCAAGTTCGTCGCCGGCTCGCCGTCGGCCATCGGCTATCTGGATGCCGCCGATGTCGACGACAGCGTCCACGTCGTCCTCAAGCCCTGATCCATGCAACCCGCGACGCCCGGCGCAACCCGCCGGGCGTTCGCCCCATGAAGAGTCCGCCATGCAATTCCTGTCGCGCGTTCCCCTGTTCTGGAAAGTCCTGGCGCCGGCGATCCTCTCGCTGCTGTGCCTGCTCGCCTATCTGCTGACGTCCACCGTCGTCACCCAGCGCAACAACGCGGGGCTGACCAGCATCCGCGACGAGCAGTTCCCACGCCTGGAAGCGATGACCGAGAACGTCGCGGCGCTCGACAAGCTCATCAACACCCTCAACACGGCCGCCGCCTCCGCGGATGCCGATACGCTGGCCAGCGCCGGCGAAGTGGCGCAGCAGATCCGCGCGCGCTACCAGAAACTGGCGAAGGCCAGCCCGGGCGATGCCGCGCTGAAGGCGCTGTCGTCCGACTTCGAGCATTACTACGCCTCCGCCGCCGGCGTGGCGAAGGTCTTCGTCGACGGCGGCGAGGTGAACCCCGACGACGTGCAGGCGATGTCCACCGCACTGGCCACCTACCGCGACCACCTCAATGCCGAGCGCGATGCGGCCAACAAGCGCTTCACCGCCACCGTCGGCGATGGCATCGCCGCGTCCAACCGCGCGCTGGTGTTCGGCATCGTGGCTGGCGTGTTCGCGCTGCTGGCCGCGCTGGGCGTTGGCATCGTGCTGGCGCGAGCGATCTCCTCCGCGCTGAATCGCGCGATGACCGTTGCCAACCACGTCGCCGCGGGCCGCCTGGACGACGTGATCGTGGTCCAGGGCCACGACGAGAACGCGCGCCTGATGAAAGCCATGCAGCACATGCAGGCCGAGTTGCGCGCGTTCGTCGAAGCGCAGCAGACCATGGCCCAGCAGCACCGCGCGGGCGAGATCGACCATCGCATGCCGGCCGAGCGCTTCGCCGGCATCTATGGCGACATGGCCCACGCGGTCAACGAACTGGCGACCACCCACATCGACGTCAACCTTCGCGTGGTGGATGTGGTGGGCACCTACGCACGCGGCGACCTGTCCGTCGACATCGAACGCCTGCCGGGCCAGGGCGCACGCATCACCGAAGCGGTGGACTCGGTCAAGCACGGCATGCAGTCCATCAATGCGCAGATCAAGACGCTGGTCGATGCCGCCATGGCGGGCGACTTCAGCCGCCGCGGCGACGCGACGCGCTTCGAGTTCGTCTACCGCGACGTGGTGGAAGCGCTGAACCAGCTGATGGCGACCTCCGAGAAGGGCCTGCACGAAGTGGGTTCGCTGCTGTCCGCTGTCGCCGATGGCGACCTGAACCGTCGTGTCGAAGTGGAGCTGCCGGGCCAGTTCGGCCGCCTTGCCGCGGACGCCAACCACACCGTCGGCCAGATCGCGCAGATCGTCGGCCGCATCCGTGAAGGCGCCGACACCATCAGCAGCGCCGCCACCGAGATCGCCGCGGGCAACAGCGACCTGTCGCAGCGCACGGAGCACCAGGCCGCGTCGCTGGAAGAGACCGCTTCGTCGATCGAGGAACTCACCAGCACCGTCCGCCAGAACGCCGACAACGCGCGTCAGGCCAACGCGATGGCGATCAACGCCTCGCAGGTGGCCACGCGCGGTGGCGAAGTGGTGCACGAGGTGGTCACCACGATGGCGCAGATCAGCGCGTCCTCGCGCAAGATCGGCGACATCATCGGCGTGATCGACGGCATCGCGTTCCAGACCAACATCCTGGCGCTGAACGCCGCGGTCGAGGCCGCGCGCGCCGGCGAACAGGGCCGTGGCTTCGCCGTGGTCGCCGCGGAAGTGCGCTCGCTCGCGCAGCGTTCGGCCAACGCCGCCAAGGAAATCAAGCAGCTGATCACCGACTCGGTGGACCGCGTGGGCGCCGGCACGCAGCTGGTGGAAAGCGCGGGCCGCACGATGGACGAAATCGTCACCAGCGTGAAGAAGGTGACCGACATCATCGCCGACATCTCGGCGGCCTCGCAGGAACAGAGCGCCGGCATCGAGCAGGTCAACCAGGCCATCACGCAGATGGACGAAAGCACGCAGCAGAACGCGGCGCTGGTCGAACAGGCCTCGGCCGCCGCACGCAGCATGGAAGAACAGGCGGGCCAGCTGATGTCGGCCGTCTCGGCGTTCCGCGTCGCCTCCGGCCAGTCGCATTCGCGGCGCGCCGCCAACGACGGTACCGGTTCGACACGGGCGATGCTCCGCACGGTGTAAGCCAGCAAAGGTTGTCTTCGACGCCCGGCGATCTCTCCCGCCGGGCGTCGTTGTTTGTGCGGCCCCATTCAGCGCGATGTCTCAGTTTCAGCTTGATGAATGTGAGCTGCGCCGAAAGTAGTACTCCATGACGCCGCAGCGCGGCCGATATGAAGGGCAAGGCGCGAACCGCGCCGAGTCCCTTCCCGCCGGTGCCTCATGTCGTTCGCTCCCAGCCTGTTCCGCTTCTCTTCCCTTTCGCTGCGCACCCGTTTCGTCTGGATGATCGCCGTGCTCGCCCTGGGCCTGGTGGCGATCACCGCGATCGCGGTGCAGCGCAACCATTCCGGCCAGATCGAGTTCGAACGCGCGCGCCTGAACCAGCGCGTCGGCGCGGCCATGACCGTGGTGCAGCGCTACGCGGACCTGGCCAAGGCCGGCACGCTGCCGGAGGACGTCGCCAAGCGCGAGGCGCTGGCGGTGCTTGGCACCCTGCGCAGCAAGGACGGCACCGATTACCTGTGGGTCAACGACGAGCATCCGCGCATGCTCATGCACCCGCACCAGACCAACCTCAACGGCAAGGACCTGACGGACTTCGTCAGTGCCGACAAGAAGCGCATCTTCGTGGAGATGGTGAAGACCGCGCGCGCCGGCGGCGGCTTCGTCGACTACCAGTGGCCCAAGCCGGGCGTGGAAGGGCCGGTGTTGAAGATCTCCTACGTCGCGCTGCAACCGCGCTGGGGCTGGGTGATCGGCAGCGGCGAGTACACCGACGACATCGCCGCGCGCAACTGGCGCTTCGCCGGCATGCTGCTGTCCGCCGCGCTCATCGCGCTGGCCGCCGTGGTGCTGCTGTGCGTGATGATCTCGCGCAGCATCGCCGCATCCGTGCGACGCGCCACGCAGGCCGCGCAGGCGATGGCCGACGGCGACTTCAGCCAGGACATCCACAGCGAACAGCGCGACGAGATCGGCCAGATGCTGCAGGCCCTGGAGCGCATGCGCAGCCGCCTGGACGATTACGCGCTGGCGCAGGGCGAGATGGCCCGCCGCCACGACGAAGGGCAGATCAGCTTCCGCATCGACGAAAGCGCGTTCCCCGGCGCGTACGGTCGCATGGCGCACGAAACCAACGCACTGGTGGCCTCGCACATCGACGCCATCCAGCGCGCACTGGCGATCATGGAGCGCTATGCGGTCGGCGACCTGTCGCAGGACATGGACCGCCTGCCGGGCGAGAAGGCCGTGCTGACGCGCACGATGGACTCGGTCAAGGGCAACCTGCGTGCGATCAACGCGGAGATCCAGCGACTGGCGGCATCGGCAGCCGACGGCGACTTCGCCGCGCGCGGCGAGGCCGAACGCTTCCAGCACGACTTCCGCATCATGGTCGAGACGCTCAACCGCCTCATGGCAACCGCCGACGACAACCTTTCGGCCTTGTCGTCGCTGCTGCAGGGCGTCGCGCGCGGCGATCTGGAACAGCGGATGCAGGGCGAGTACCGCGGCGTGTTCGCGCGGATGAGCCATGACGCGAACGAAACCGTGGACCGCCTGGCGCAGATCGTGAGCCAGATCCGCGAGGGATCGGATGCCATCGGATCCGCCGCGGGCGAGATCGCCGCGGGCAACAACGACCTGTCGCAGCGCACGGAGCAGCAGGCCGCCTCGCTGGAAGAGACCGCCTCGTCGATGGAGGAACTCACCAGCACCGTGCGCGCAAACGCCGACAACGCGCGCCAGGCCAACCAGCTGGCACAGACCGCTGCGGGCGTGGCCGGCGAAGGCGGCGCGGTCGTGGCGCGCGTGGTGCGCACCATGGACGCGATCAGCGACTCGTCGCGCCGCATCAGCGAGATCATCGGCGTGATCGACGGCATCGCGTTCCAGACCAACATCCTGGCGCTGAATGCGGCGGTCGAAGCGGCGCGTGCCGGCGAACAGGGCCGCGGTTTCGCGGTGGTCGCCGCGGAAGTGCGCTCGCTCGCGCAACGCTCGGCCAATGCCGCCAAGGAGATCAAGCAGCTCATCACCGACTCGGTGGTGGAAGTGCAGCAGGGTACGCAGCTGGTCGGTCACGCCGGCCGTACGATGGAAGAGATCGTCACCAGCGTGAAGAAGGTCACCGATGTCATCGCCGACATCTCGGCGGCCTCGCTGGAACAGAGCGCTGGCATCGAACAGATCAACAACGCCATCACCCAGATGGACGAAGGCACGCAGCAGAACGCGGCGCTGGTGGAGGAAGCCTCGGCCGCGGCACGCAGCCTGGAACAGCAGGCCGAGCAGCTGGTACGCACGGTCGCGGTGTTCCGCCTGGCACATGGCGCACCGATCGCGCCCGCTGCGGACGTCGTGGTGTTGCCGGCCAAGCCGGTTCGCTCGCCTTCGCCCACGCGGCCGGTCGCAGCGACCCGTACCGCAACGCCTGCCCGTCCGCTGCGCGCACCGGCCGCGAACGGCGACAGCGACTGGCAGGAGTTCTGAGTTCGACGCTGCGTCAGGCGTCACGCGTCCCGCGAGGCCCTTGCTCACGCAGGGGCTTCGCGTTTGCGTGTTGCGTGGAACGACGTGTCAGCGAACCCGTCGCCCGCTGCGATGGCGCGTGAACACCACGCCGCGTTAAGCTCGCGCGGCCGGCGCGATGCCGCGCATCCATCAGGGGAAGGAATGATCAGGAACGAATGGAAGACGACGGCTGCACTGGCGCTGCTGGTGTTCGCTGCCGTGCCGGTACGCGCGGCGGACGATGGCACCAAGGCACTGCCACCCGACGTGCAGGCCACGGTCAACGACATCGCGAAGCAGATGGCGCAGGTGCGCGAGACCGACGTGGAACTGTCGTGCGACAAGGGCGTCGAGAACGCGCGCTATGGACTGGAGACGATGCTTGAAGTCGGCCAGAAGAACGCCGACGGCGGCTACATCAAGCGCGAGGAGTTCAACGCCATGGCCACGCAGCTGCGCGGTTTCCTGTCGCAGATCACGGTGGCCGACTGCCAGTCCGCCGAAGGCGAGAAGCAGGCCTTCTACCGCTGCATGTCCAGCGACTACAACCATGTCACCGCCTGCGCGGCGAAGCACCGGTTCTAGTCACTCCATCTCGATCACCACCTTGCCGCGCGCGCGTCCGGTTTCCAGGTAACGGATGGCGTCCGCGGTGTCGCGCATCGAATAACGCCGATCGATCACCGGCGTGATCCGGCGCGTCTGCATCAGGTCGCGCAGCACGCCCAGATCGCTCGCATTCAGATGGGCCAGGCGCATGCCCATGTCCTGGCTGACGAACCAGGAAAGCATCCACGCGCCCACCGGCTTGAGCATCGGCCCCACCCAGCGCCCGTCGTCGGGACCACCGCCGCCGATCAGCACGTAGCGGCCGTCGGGTTTGAGCACGCGCCGGTTCTCGCCGAGCGAACGGTTGCCGACGTTGTCCAGGATGATGTCGTACCGCGCCGTGCCCTGCGTGTAGTCGGCCTGCTTGTAGTCGATCACTTCATCCGCGCCCAGCGAGCGCACCAGCGCCACGTTGCGCGTGCTGCACACGCCGGTTACGTGCGCGCCCAGCGAGTGCGCGATCTGCACCGCGTACGTGCCAACACCACCGGACGCTCCGTTGATCAGCACGCGATCGCCGGGCTGCAGGCGCCCGCCATCGCGCAAGCCCTGCAACGCGGTGGTCGCGGCGATGCCGACGGTCGCGGCCTGTTCGAACGACAACTCCGGCGGCTTGTGCACGATCGCGCGGTCCTCGCGGACCAGGACGTAGTGCGCCAGCGCACCCGAAGCTCCGCCGAAGACGGCATCGCCCGGTTTGAAGCGCGTGACACCCGGCCCGACCGATTCCACGGTACCGGCGAAATCCACGCCCAGGCGGATGTCGCCCGGTCGCCTCAGCCCCATGCCCAGACGCATGATGTACGGCGTGCCGCGCATGTAGTGCCAGTCCAGCGGGTTCACCGCCGCCACGCGCACGTTCACCAGCACTTCGCCCGCTGCCGGCACCGGCGTTTCCACATCGGCAATCCGCAGCACGTCCGCGGTGCCGTAGTCGCAGCGGATGACGGCCTTCATCGGTTTCTTCGGCGCGACCGCCTCTCGATAGCACGCGTTGGTCGAGGTGAACCAGCCGAACGCGAACGCACCGGCGGCCAGCACCAGGACGGTCCCCGCGCTCCATGCGAACAGGCGCCGCAGTTTCATCGCGCTACCCTGGCCATGCCGTCAGCGGCCGCGACACGCGACCATTGTCGGTAACGTCGCCCCGGGCGCGGATCGGCCTTGCCGGGCAAAAAAAAGAGAGCGCGCCGTCGCCGGCGCGCTCCCCGTATCCAACCGTGGGAGGTTGTGGATTACAGCGAGAAGTCGAGGCGGACCTTGCCCTTGCCGCCGCCCGGAGCGAACTCCCACTGCTTCACGGCGCGCACGGCCGACTGCTCGAACACGCGGGCCGGCTTGGCGTTGACCACCGAGACGCTGGAAACCTTGCCGCCTTCGTCCACGACGAATTCGACTTCGACGAAACCCTGGGTGCCGGCACGTGCGGCTTCCACCGGGTACTGCGGCTCGACGCGCTTGGTCGGCTTCAGGTCGGCGGAGGCCGGGGCGGCGAAGGACAGGACCAGCACGGCAAGGCCGGCGGCATGGATGAACGAACGGCGCATGGGAACTCCTTGGGGATGATGTCGGGCGACATCGGGTACATCGGCCATGCGCGGGGTTTCTTTAGGGCGTCGACACCACGGTGCGTGGCGAAACCGCACGGCGGGCCGCCCTCCCCCCGGGGAGGGGCGTTCCGCGATCCCCGGACACTCATGACCGTCCTTTGCAGCCCATGGGGAAACACCCCGCGCAAGCGGCCCGCCTCTAAAGTTTCGACCTGCCGCGCCGATGCCAGAGGTGTCGACCCGAATCGGGTCTGTTCCGCACCGAGAGGCTCCATGTCCACCCGCTCAACCTCCACTCTGCTGGACCGTTTCCTGACACCGGCCACGCAGTTGATGTCGCAGCTGCGCTTCAACCAGAAGGCCATGGTGATCGGCGCCGCTTTCATGCTCACCTGCGGCGTACTGGCCGGCATCATCCTCGTGCGTTCCAACGCCGAGATCGACGCGGCCCGCGCGCAGCAGTCGGCAGTCGCCGGCCTGGGCCATCTGCACCGTGCGATGCTGGGCATCCAGCAGCATGAGCAGCTGGTGGTGCGCAAGCTCGCCAAGGACGAAGTGTCCGACCAGGCGCTGACACAGTCGGTCGATCTGGTGAACCGCGAGCTCGACGGCCTGGCCGCCTGGCAGCGCGCGCAGCTGGCCGACTCCGCCCTGCCGGCCGCACTGCAGGAAGCCCGCACCGCATGGGCCAAGGCCAACGCCGACCACACCGATTCGGCCGCCGCCGCCACCGACCACGCCGCCGCCGTGCGCAAGCTGGGCGATGTGCACGGGCTGATCGCCGACGAGACCGGTCTGGCGCAGGCGCAGAACGCCGCCGTGCTGTACATGGGCCGCGCCGCGACCGTGTGGGTGCCCACGCTGGCCGAGTACACCGCGCAGCAGAGCGCCACCGCACTGCGCGTGCTGGGCGACGGCGCGATCTGGGTCGACGACCGCACCGGTCTGGCCGTGTCGCGCAACATGCAGGACTACGTGCGCACGCGCTCGGAAGTGGAGATCAAGGACGCCGAAGAGGAAATGGCGAGCCTGTCCGACAGCATGGGCGCGCCGTTCCGCAAGGCACTGGAAGCCGTCGCCAAGCAGAACGGCGACATCCAGAAGCACATCCTCGACGCCGAGACGCCGGTGCTTCCGGTGAAGATCATGGCCGCCCGCGTGGACGCCACGCGCCTGTCGCTGGCTGCCGCGCTCTCCGCCGCCAACACCTCGCTCAACGCCGCCGCCAACGCCGAGATCGCCCGCCTGAAGCAGCGCACCGCGCTGACGATGGGCATCTGCGTGCTGATCCTGGCGATCGCCGCGTACTTGTTCCTGGGCTTCAGCCAGAGCACCCGCGCCGCGCTGAAGGAAGTGCAGGACGCGTCGGACCGGTTGGCCCGCGGTGAGTTCCCGGATGCGGTCCGCGTGAACAGCCGCGACGAAGTGCGCGACATCGCGCGCGGCCTGGAACGCGCCATCCATACGCTGCGCAGCTTCGCCGGCGCACAGCGCGACATCTTCGAGGCGCACCAGGCCGGCGAGATCGACCGTCGCCTGCGCAGCGAGGACTTCCCGGGTGCCTACGGCCAGATGGCCGGCGAAGTGAACACGCTGGTGGATTCGCACATCCAGGTGAACACGCGCGCCATCGAGATCGTCGCGGCTTATGCACGTGGTGACCTGTCGATGGACATGGACCGCCTGCCGGGCCAGAAGGCGCGCATCACCGATGCCGTCGACTCGGTCAAGCACGGCATGCAGTCCATCAACGCCGAGATCAAGACGCTGGTCGATGCCGCCGTCGCCGGCGACTTCAGCCGCCGCGGCGACGCCTCGCGCTTCGAGTTCGTCTATCACGACGTCGTGCAGTCGCTGAACCAGCTGATGCACACCGCCGAGGAAGGCCTGCGCGAAGTCGGCACGCTGCTGTCGGCGGTCGCCGACGGCGACCTCAACCGCCGCGTCGAAGTCGAACTGCCGGGTGAGTTCGGCCGCCTCGCGCACGATGCCAACCGCACCGTCGAACAGCTGGCGCAGATCGTCGGCCAGATCCGCCAGGGTTCGGATGCCATCAGCAGCGCCGCGGCGGAAATCGCCGCCGGCAACAACGACCTGTCGCAGCGTACCGAGCAGCAGGCCGCATCGCTGGAAGAAACCGCCTCGTCGATGGAAGAGCTGACCAGCACGGTCCGCCAGAACGCCGACAACGCACGCCAGGCCAACCAGCTGGCGCAGAGCGCGGCGGAAGTCGCCGGCCAGGGCGGCACGGTGGTCGGCGAAGTCGTGCATACGATGAATGCGATCAACCAGTCGTCGAAGAAGATCGCCGACATCATCGGCGTGATCGACGGCATCGCGTTCCAGACCAACATCCTGGCGCTGAACGCCGCGGTGGAAGCCGCGCGTGCCGGCGAACAGGGCCGCGGCTTCGCGGTGGTCGCCGCCGAGGTGCGCTCGCTGGCGCAGCGTTCGGCCAACGCCGCCAAGGAGATCAAGCAGCTGATCACCGACTCGGTGGGCAAGGTGGAAGAAGGCAGCGCGCTGGTCGACCAGGCCGGTCGCACGATGGCCGACATCGTCACCAGCGTGCGCAAGGTGACCGACATCATCGCCGACATCTCCGCCGCGTCGCAGGAACAGAGTTCGGGCATCGAGCAGGTCAACAACGCCATCACGCAGATGGACGAAGGCACGCAGCAGAACGCGGCACTGGTGGAACAGGCATCCGCCGCGGCACGCAGCCTGGAACAGCAGTCCGAGCAGCTGGTGCACACGGTTGCTGTGTTCCGCCTGGCGCACGTCGCGCAGGCCGCGCGTGCGGCGGCGACGGTGGTCGAGATGCCCGCCGGCAAGCCGGTCCGTGGTCGCGCGACCGCAGCGGCCGCCAAGCCCGCCGCCCGCAAGGTGCGTGCGCCGGTCGCGGCGAACAGCGCCGAGCCGGATTGGCAGGAGTTCTGAGTCGCGACGCAGTGCTTCAAAGCCCCTCTCCCACCGGGAGAGGGGTTGGGGTGAGGGGCGGCGGAGCAGCAAGCTCCAACGCGCAGTGCGATAGGGCACTGGTGTTCGACGCCTGATGTTCCGTTCTCCCTCATCCGCCCTCCGGGCACCTTCTCCCGCGGGGAGAAGGGATACCCCCTCTTGCCGGAACGAGCCTCTCCCATGCGTCCCCAGCGCAGCCAAGACGACCGCGAGTTCACCTTCGACGAACGCGACTTCCGCCGCGTCTGCCGGATGATCCGCGAGCATGCCGGCATCCACCTGCATCCCCACAAGCGCGACATGGTCTACAGCCGGTTGGCGCGGCGCGTGCGGGCACTGGGCATGGACGACTTCGGCGCGTACCTGGATTACGTCGAGGCCGAACCCGACGCCGAAGTGCAGAGCTTCGTCAACGCGCTCACCACCAACCTCACCTCGTTCTTCCGCGAATCGCACCACTTCGACGCGCTTCTCGCGCACCTGCGCGGCCGACCGAGCGCGACGATCTGGTGCAACGCCGCGTCCACGGGTGAAGAGCCGTACACACTGGCCATCACCGCGTGCGAGGCCTACGGCACGATGACGCCGCCGGTGCGCATCCTGGCGACCGACATCGACACCAACGTGCTGCAGACCGCCGCGCGCGGCGTGTATCCGGTGGAACGCATCAACACGCTGTCGCTGCAGCGTCGGCGGCAGTTCTTCCAGCGCGGCAATGGCGACAACGACGGACTGTGCCGCGTGAAGCCCGAGCTGCGGGCGCTGATCGAGTTCCGCCCGCTCAACCTGCTGGCCGACAGCTACGGCCTGCGTGGCGGCTTCGACGCGGTGTTCTGCCGCAACGTGATGATCTATTTCGACAAGGCCACGCAGTACCAGGTGCTGCAGCGCGTCGCGCCGCTGATCGCCAGCGACGGCCTTCTCTTCGCCGGACACTCGGAAAGCTTCGGTCACGCCCATGACCTGATCACTCCCTGCGGCCGAACCATTTATCGCCCCGCCGCCGGACTTCGCCGATGACCGCCCTTTCTCCCGCCGCCCGCGTCCCGGTCGAACCCGGCAGCTACTACGACCCGGTCCTGCAGACCGAGGCGATCAAGCTGCTGCCGGCCGACTACCGCGTCACCGACAAGCCGGTCGCGCTGGTCACGCTGCTGGGTTCGTGCGTGGCCGCATGCCTGTACGACCCCATGCTGGCGGTGGGCGGCATGAACCACTTCATGCTGCCCGGTGGCGACGCGGACTCGGTGTCCTCGCGTTATGGCGCGCACGCGATGGAACTGCTGATCAACGACCTGCTCAAGCGCGGTGCGCGACGCGCACGGCTGCAGGCCAAGGTGTTCGGCGGCGGCAACGTGCTCAGCGGGTTCTACAGCGACCCGATCGGAACGCGCAACGCCGGCTTCGTGCTGGAGTACCTGACCGCCGAGCGCATCCCCGTGATCGCGCAGGACCTGGGCGACATCCACCCGCGCAAGGTCTGCTTCTTCGCGCAGACCGGGCGAACGCTGGTCAAGCGCCTGCCGTCGGCGCGCAACGACGTGATCGTCGACGCCGAGCGCGCCTACTACGGCCGCCTGGCACGCGAGCCGGCCAGCGGCAGCGTGGAACTGTTCTGATGAACGCACGGCGCAATTGCACCAAGGTGCCCATCAAGGTGCTCGTGGTCGACGACTCGGCACTGGTCCGGCAGTTGATGACGCAGCTGCTGGAGGAAGATCCCGGGATCGAGGTGGTCGGCGCCGCCGCCGATCCGTACATCGCACGCGAGAAGATCAAGCAACTCAATCCCGACGTGCTGACGCTGGACGTCGAGATGCCACGCATGGACGGGCTGACCTTCCTGCGCAACCTGATGCGCCTGCGCCCGATGCCGGTGGTGATGGTCTCCACGCTCACCGAGCGCGGTGCGCAGGTCACGCTGGACGCGCTGTCGCTGGGTGCGGTGGACTTCATCGCCAAGCCCAAGCTGGACGTCGCGCGCGGCCTGACCGAGTACGCCGGGTTGCTGATCGAGAAGGTCAAGCAGGCCGCGAAGGCGCGCGTGGTCGCGCCCGCGCCGGAACGCAACGGCGAGGTGGCCGCGCACGCGCCGGCCGTGGCCTACCGCACCACGCACCGTCTGCTGGCCATCGGCGCGTCCACCGGCGGCACCGAAGCCATCCGCGAAGTGCTGACACAGATGCCGGCCGATGCACCGGCGACGGTCATCGCGCAACACATCCCGGGCGCGTTCAGCGCGCCATTCGCCGAACGCCTCAACCGGCACAGCCGCATGACCGTGCTGCACGTGGAGCGCGACCAGGAACTGCTGCCGGGCCACGCCTACGTGGCCCCTGGCGGCCGCCACCTGCGCGTGTTCCGCAGCGGCGCACGCTGGCACTGCCGCCTGGGCGACGACGATCCCGTGCGCCGCCATCGCCCCAGCGTGGACGCGCTGTTCGAATCGGTGGCCGAGCACGTCGGCGGCAACGCCAGCGCGGCGCTGCTGACCGGCATGGGCGACGACGGTGCGCGCGGCCTGCTCGCGTTGCGCAAGGCCGGCGCCGCCACCCTGGTCCAGGACGAAGCGAGCAGCGTCGTCTGGGGCATGCCGGGCGCGGCAGTCGCTCTGGGCGCTGCGCAGGAAACCGTGCCGCTGGCACATGTCGCACAACGCCTGCTGGCGGGCACCGCACACGACTGAAGCATTCCCATTCACGCCGCAGGAACTCCGGACGCGTCACGCGTACGGATCCGCGCGTCGCGAAAAACGCGAGCGACATCACACGCGTTCACGACAACCCGTTTTTTTCCTGCATTTCCGCACTAAAGCAGCCGCCGCGACGGCCGTTATCAAGGTTGCCCCATTCGGTGAGATCGATGATGGATTCCCGTGTACTGATTCGCCTTGCAGCGCCCGTGGCGCTGACTACCCTCCTGATCGCCGCCGAAGCGGCAGGCTGGCCCGATGCCGTGCGATGGGGCGCACTGGTGGCCATGACGCTGGCGTGGCTGGGCTTCGCCTGGACCATGCAGCGCCCCAGCCACAACGACGCGGCGATGCTGCGCGAGCAGACCCGCCTGCTGGACGACCTGCGCACCTTCGTCAATTCCGAAGTGCAGGGATCGCGCGGCGAGATCGACCGCACCCGTACCCTCATCCGCGAGTCGGTCGCCAAGCTCGGCGTGAGCTTCGAAGCGGTCAACCGCAAGTCGCGCGAACAGAGCGAAGTGGTGACGCGCCTGATCGACCGCACCGATGGCGACCACGGTGGCGTCGACGTCTCGCGCTTCGCGCTGCAGGCCAGCCAACAGATGGAGCAGCTGGTCGAGGCGCTGGAAGCCGTCAGCGGCCAGAGCACCAACACGGTGACCCACATCGACGCGATGGCCGAGCACCTGGACGGCATCTTCGCGCTGCTGGAAGACGTGAAGTCCATCGCCGACCAGACCAACCTGCTGGCGCTCAACGCAGCGATCGAAGCGGCGCGTGCCGGCGAGGCGGGCCGCGGCTTCGCGGTCGTCGCCGACGAAGTGCGCAACCTGTCCGAGCGCTCGACCGCATTCAACGAGCAGATCCGCAAGCTTGCGCACAGCTCCAAGGATTCCATCGCCCGCGTCCGCGACACGGTCAGCACGATGGCGTCGCGCGACATGGACCGCTCCCGCGGTGCGCGCGTCGAAGCCGCCGCGATGCTGGAGCGCGTGGACGGCATCAACCGCGGCCTGGGCAATGGCATGCGCGAGATCGCCGACTGCGGCCGCGCGATCGACGGCTCCGTCGCCGAAGCGGTGCGTTCGCTGCAGTTCGAGGACATCGCCACCCAGGCCCTGGGCGCGGCGAACACGCACCTGGAACGCCTGAGCGCCATCAACCGCGAGGCCACCACCCTGCACCAGCTGCTGCACCGCGCCGATCGCGCCGACGCCGAGGTCCGCCAGGCCCTGAGCCAGCTCGGCCACCGCATCGCGCAGATGCGCAGCGAGTGGGAGCGCCCGCCGCACAAGGCAGTGATGCAGCAGTCGATGGATGCTGGTAGCGTCGAGCTCTTCTGAACCACACCGCGACGGGATGAACACGATCCCTCCATCGCCTCCGATGGGGCCTTCCGGGCCCCTGCCGGACCCCGCCCACGGGCGCGCAGGCTTGCGCGCCCGTTTGCGTGGGCGCAGCGGTTTCCTGCTGTGCGTTGCGATGGCCGCGCTGGCCATGGCCTGGATGGTACTGGTGGCACCGGGCCTGGCGCTGGAACTGCGCCGCTGGTTCGGCGATGCCGCGCACTGGATCGCCAATGCGCTGTCGCTGCCCATCGTCGCGGTGATGCTGTTCCTGATGCTGCGCCGCACCTGCTCGGATGCGCGCGAGGAGGAGCTCGCCATGCACCTGCAGCGCCAACAGCAGGACCTGCACGCGCTGGCCGGTCATCTCATCGAGGTGCAGGAGAAGGAGCGCCGTACCCTCTCGCGCGAACTGCACGACGACATCGGCCAGGCCATCTCGGCCATCAAGATGTCCGCCACTTCACTGGACGGCGAGGACGATGCGGGACGGCGGGAGATCGTGGAGGAGATCGTCGGCATCTCCGACCAGACCATCGCCAAGCTGCGCGACATCTCCATCCTGCTGCGTCCGCCGCAACTGGATGCGCTGGGCCTGGTCGCGGCCCTGCGCTGGCAGTGCGAACGCCTGTTCCGCGGCGGTCAGCCCGCGCTGGAACTGGACCTCGCACCGCTGCCGGAACGCCCCGATCCTGCGGTCGAGCTGGCGACATTCCGAATCGCGCAGGAAGCGCTCACCAATGTGCTGCGCCATTCGGGCGCCAGCCACGTCACCGTGATGCTGGCGCCGCGCGGCGACCAACTGCTGCTCACGGTCATCGACGACGGCCGGGGCTTCGATCCGGCGAGGTCCAGCGGCCTGGGGCTGATCACCATGCGCGAGCGCGCGCAGCAGATCGGCGGCACGTTCGACATCGAAACCGTGCCCGGTGCGGGCACGTGCGTGCGCGCGTGTTTGCCGTTGCGGGCACCGACCGCCCCCTAGCGCGCCAATCGCACATGCTTGCGGCGGGTCACACGATCCGCCGAGCGTGATGCACGCAGTGTTGGGTCCCCGCCGTTGCGGGGATGACATCTTCTCGCGGGGGCCCGTATTCCTTCCGCTTCAGCGCTTCGCGCGCCATGCCGACAACAACACCGCGGCCGCGGAAGCCACGTTGAGACTTTCCACCGCACCGGTGCCGGGAATGGACAGGCGCAGGTCACAGGCCTGGGCGAGTTCGCGGTCCATGCCCTCGCCTTCGGCGCCGAGCACATAGATCGTCCGCTGCGGCACGGCGGCCGTGAACAGGTCGCTGCCGCCCTTCACCACGGTCGCGGCGAGCGTGAATCCGGCGCTGCGCAGCTGCGCGATGGCGTTGTCGCTGCGCCCCAGGCGCACCAGCGGCACGGCCTCGGCACCGCCTTCGGCCACGCGCGCGGCCGCACCGGACAGCGCCAGCGTGGAATGCTTGGGCAACAGGATCGCCGACACGCCGAAATGCGCGGCCGAGCGCAGGATCGCGCCGAAGTTGTGCGGGTTGCCCACGCCGTCCAGCCAGATCGCGCATTGCGGCCCGGCCGGAAGATCGCGCAGCCAGGTGGATACCGACTCGGGCTCTTCGCGCAACACATCGGCCACGACGCCCTCGTGGTGGCTGCTGGCGGCCAGCTTGTGGAGGTCCAGTTCGTCGACCACGCGATAGCCGACGCGATTGGCCACGCACCATTTCAGCAGCGGCTGCAGCGCGGGAATGCGCGCCTCGGCCAGGTAGAGCTTGCGGATCGCCTGCGGGCGGCGATGGAACACGGCGTTGACGGCATTCAGGCCATACAGCCGCAGTTCCGCGCTGCGGCGCTCGCGCAACGCGTGCGCGGCCTCGTCGTGCTCGTCTTCGGCGTGCACATGCTGGACGCTCGCGGTGCGCTCGGCGAATCGTTCCTTGCGGCCGCGAACCTCGGCGCGACCCCAGGGCTGCGCATCGCCGGGCGGACGCGGGCCGCGCGGCGGACGGTTGGGCGGGTCATGACGCATCGGACAGGCTCCTTCTCACTTTGGCGAACAGACGCAGATCGCGCGGTTCGCCGGACTTCACGACGGCGCAGCGGAGCACGCCTTCTTCTTGAAAACCGTTCTTCAGCAGCACGCGGGCGGAGGCTTCGTTGAAATCCAGCACCGTCGCCTGCAGGCGGAACAGCGCGCGCTCGGCCATCAGCCACGGCACGTACCGCGCCACGACGCGCGTCATCAGGCCACGGCCCCATAGCGCCTGGCCCAGCCAGTAGCCCATTTCCGCCGAGTGCACGCGCTCGTCCTCGCCCGGACGCGCACCGATGCCGCCGCACGCCTCGCCATCCACCTCGATGGCGAATACCGGATCGCGCAGGTCGACGATCTCGCCCGCCAGGAAGCGTTCGCCGGACTCGCGTGTGTACGGATGCGGGAAGCGATCGCTCAGGCCACGCACGACGCGCGCATCGTTGGCGTGGCGCACGAGCGAATCCAGATCGTCCGGACGCCACGACCGCAGCACGAAGCCGTCGCCGCCAAGGCGGACGTCGGTGGATTCGCGGGCGGGAAGATGAACGGCCATGCGCACAAGGGTACCCGTGCAGAGCATGTGAAGTCCGAATGCGGCGTTCAGGTGGCCCCGCCGCGGAGCGCCCGCCCCTTCCCGGAGCGGGCGCGATGTGGGTTTACGCGTGTCCGCCCACCGACGGCGTTTCCGCCTCCAGCTTTTCCAGCTCCTGCGTGACCGCTTCGGGCGAACGCGTGTACTTGGCCAGCAGCACGTAGAACGCCGGCACGACGAACAGCGAGAGCAGCGTGGAGAACGACACGCCGAAGATCACCACGATGCCGATGGTCGCGCGGCTGGCCGAACCCGGGCCGCCGGCCAGCACCAGCGGGATCGCACCCACCACGGTGGCGATGGAGGTCATCAGGATCGGGCGCAGGCGAACCGTCGATGCCTCGACGATGGCCTGGTGGATGCTGCGGCCTTCATCGCGCAGCTGGTTGGCGAACTCCACGATCAGGATGCCGTTCTTCGCGGCCAGGCCCACCAGCATCACGATGCCGATCTGACTGAACAGATTGAGCGTACCGCCGGTGAGGGCCAGGCCGATCAGCGCGCCGAGCACGCCCAGCGGCACCGTCAGCATGATCACGAACGGGTGGATGAAGCTTTCGAACTGCGCGGCGAGCACCAGGTACACCACCAGCAGCGCCAGCGTGAAGGTCATCAGCACCGCACCGCCGGCCTTCATGTATTCGCGCGACTCGCCCTTCCAGTCGATCTGCGCGTGCTCCGGCAGCTCCGTGCGCACCGCCTCGTCCAGCCACTTGATCGCATCGCCCAGGCGGTAACCCGGCGCGATGCCGGCGCTGATGGTGATGGCGCGCAGGCGGTTGAAGCGGTTGAGGCTGCCGGGTTCGGCGAGTTCGCGCAGTGTCACCAGATTGGACAACGGCACCAGCGCCCCGTCGCGCGCGCGCACCTGGATCGCGGCCAGGTCGGCCGGCGAAGCGCGCAGTTCACGGTCGGACTGCACGATGACGTCGTATTCCTCGCCGTTCTGCACGAACGTCGTGACGCGGCGGCTGCCCATCATGGTTTCCAGCGCGTGGCCGATGTCGGTCACCGGCACGCCCAGGTCGGCGGCGCGCTGGCGGTCGATCTCCACGCGCATCTGCGGCCGCGTTTCCTTGTAGTCCGAATCGACCGAGAAGAAGCCCGGGTTCTGCTCCATCTTCGCGATGAGCTTGTCGCGCCACTGCGCCAGCTCCGCGTATTCCGGGCCGCCCAGCACGATGTTGATCGGCTGGCCGCGCGTGCGCACCAGGCCGCCACTGACCTGCGGCATCGCGCGCACGCCGGGCAGGCTGCCCAGTTCGGCACGCAGGTCGTCGGCCACCTGCGCGGTGCTCACGTCGCGATCCTTCCAGTCCTGCAGGAACACGGCGATGCGGCCGGTGTGCATTTCCTCGCTTGCGCCGAAACCGCCCGGCACGCGCGGGTTGTAGCGCTGGATCACCTGGCCCTTGCCGGTATGCGAGGCAACGATCTTCTCGACCTGCTGCACCTGGTTGACGGTGTAGTCAAAACCGGCGCCTTCCGGGCCCTGGATGGTGATCTGGAACGAGCCGCGGTCTTCCGGCGGCGCCAGCTCCGACGGCACCACCTTGAACAGCACGAAGCTCAGCGCGATGGCGGCGAGCATCAGCGCACCGAACCACCACGGGTGTTCGACGCTGGTATCGAGGAAGCGCTTGTAGCGCTTGCCCAGCGCGTCCAGGCGTGCGTTCACCCAGCGGTTGACGACGTTGGACTTCTCCTCGCTGTGCGGGCGCACCAGCTTGGAGGACATCATCGGCGTCAGCGTCAGCGCGACGAAGGCGGAGATCGCCACCGCACCGGCAAGCGCAACGGACAACTCGCGGAACAGACGGCCGGTGTTGCCTTCCATGAAGCCCACCGGCAGGAACACGGCCACCAGCACCGCGGTGGTCGCGATCACCGCGAAGGCGACCTGCTTGGTGCCGCGCTTGGCCGCGACCAGGCGCGGCTCGCCCAGGTCGGTACGGCGCTGGATGTTCTCCAGCACGACGATGGCGTCGTCCACCACCAGGCCGATGCACAGCACCAGCGCCAGCAGCGTGAGCAGGTTGATCGAGAAGCCGAACAGGTACAGCGGGATGAAGGCGGCGATAAGGCACACCGGCACCGTCACGGCAGGGATCAGCGCGGCGCGGAAGCTGCCCAGGAACAGCCAGATCACGATCAGCACCAGCACGATCGCTTCGATCAGCGTGTGGTACACGCGCTCCACCGCCGATTCGATGAACACGGTGGTGTCGAAGGCGACGAAGATCTTGGTGCCTTCCGGCAGCGTCTTCTGCACCTTCTCGGCTTCTTCACGAACGGCGCGCGCCACGTCCAGGCTGTTGGCGGTGGACGTCTTGACGATGCCCAGGCCGATGTTGGGCTCACCGTTACTGCGGTAGTAGGCACGGCGTTCGGCCGAAGCCAGCTCGATCCTCGACACGTCACCCAGGCGCACGACGTAACCGTCGGGCCCCTTGCCCAGCGGGATCTGCGCGAAATCCTCCGGCTTCTGGTAGCTGCGTGCCACGCGCAGGGTGAAATCGCGCGCGTTGGATTCGATGCGGCCGGCCGGAAGTTCGACGTTCTCGCGGCTCAGCGCCGCCTCGACTTCGTTGACGGTGATGCCGCGCGCGGCCAGCGCATCGCGGTCCAGCCAGATGCGCATCGCGTAGCGCTGCTGGCCGCCGATGCGCACCTGCGCCACGCCGTCCACCGACGACAGGCGGTCGACGACATAGCGTTCGGCGTAGTCGGACAGCTGCAGCGTGTCCATGCGCGTGGAACTCATGTTGAGCCACACGATCGGGTCCGCGTCGGCTTCAACCTTTTCCACCTGCGGCGGGTCGGCTTCTTCCGGCAGACGGTTGGTGACGCGGCTGACCGCATCGCGCACGTCGTTGGCCGCGGCCTCGATCTCGCGCGACAGGGTGAACTCGATGCTGATCGACGCGCGTCCGTTGACGCTGCGCGATTCGATGGTCTCGATACCCTCGATGCCCGCCAGCGCGTCTTCCAGGATCTGGGTGATGCGCGTCTCCACCACGGCCGCGGAAGCGCCCGGGTAGTTCACGTCGACCGACACGATCGGCGGGTCGATCGCTGGCAGTTCGCGCAGCGTGAGGCGCGAGAACGCCATCACGCCCAGCACGATGATGAGCAGGCTCATCACCGTGGCGAACACGGGGCGGCGGATGGAGAGATCGGAAAGGTTCATCGCATCAACCCTGCTTGGGCTCGGCGTCCACCTTCGCCGCCGCCGGCCGGTCGCCGGCTGCGTCGACGATGCGGCTGCCCACGCGCAGCTTGCCGGTGCCGTCCACCACGATGCGGTCGTTCTCGTTCAGGCCCTGCGTGATTTCCGCCAGCCCGTCGCGACGGCCACCGACCTTCACGTCCACGCGCTCGACCGACTGGTCCGGCTTGACGCGGTACACGAACGAATCCGTGCCGACCTGCACGATGGAGATTTCCGGCACCAGCAGCGCAAGGCGCTGCGGACGCGACAGCGTCACCTGCATCAGCATGCCGGGACGCAGCAGGCGTTCGGGGTTGGCGAAGTCGCCGCGCACCACGACCGAACGCGTGGCTTCGTCGATGCGCGCATCCACGGTGCTCACCTGGCCCTCGAACGTGCGGCCCGGATACGCGGTGCTGGTACCGGCGACCTTCTGGCCGACGCCGAGCGTGGCGAGCATCGCTTCGGGCACCGGGAAATCGACGTACACGCGCGCGGTGTCGTCCAGCGTGGCGATGGCCGTGCCCGGCGTCACCAGCGCACCCGGACTGACCTGGCGGATGCCCAGCACGCCGCCGAACGGCGCGCGGATCACGCGGTCGCCGATGTCGGCGCGCATCTGCGCGACGCGCGCGCGTGCGGCGTCGCGGATCGCCATCTGCGTGTCCAGCGACGAACGCGCGATGAGCTGCTGGTCGGCGAGTTCCTGCTGGCGCTTGTACAGCCGCTCGGCTTCGTTGGCGGTGGCCTGCGCCTGTTCGAACGCGGCCTGCTGCTGGCGGCCGGTCAGCGTGATCAGCGGTGCACCGGCCTTGACGACGTCGCCGCTGTCGAAATGCACGTCCTGCACGGTCTCGCTGACCTTCGCGGTGACCGTGATCGATTCGCGCGCCTTGACATTGCCCAGCGCGAGCACGGTGTCGCTCCACGGCTGCATGCGCACCTGCTGCGTGGTCACCGGGATGGGTCGATCGCCGCCGCCGCGCTGCTCCGCGCCGTTGCTGCCACATGCGGTAACGGCGAGGACGAGGACCAGCGAGGTGGTGGCGCGGAACGCGGCCCAGGCCACGCTGGTCCTGGATCTGGAACTGAATTGCATGCGGCTCTCTACAGTGGACGGCGGCTGCCCAAACTTGCCGATTCTAGCGGTGGAGTACCAACGCCTGCGTGGGCCATTGGTTGACAGCTCATTGCGCACACCGGCGGCCGAGGGGGCCCGGATGGCCGCTCCGGTGCCCGGAAAACGTGACTTGAATCCCGACTGTGGCACTCTCCGGTGACGGTCTCGTGCATGCCCGCGACCGCCGCCGCGCCCTTCGCAACGGCCCGGCCGACCTCCTGCCCCGGCCCCACCCTTCGCCCAGGAGTTTCCCCATGATTCACGAGAGCATCCTCGACACCATCGGCCGCACCCCAGTGGTGCGGCTGCACCGCCTCGGCCCGTCCCACGTGACGCTGTACGCCAAGGTCGAAGCCTTCAATCCCGGCGGCTCGGTCAAGGACCGGTTGGCCCTGGCCATCGTCCTGGACGCCGAGGAACGCGGCCTGCTGAAGCCGGGAGACACGGTGGTGGAAGCCACCTCCGGAAACACCGGCGTGGCCCTGGCGATGGTCTGCGCCGCGCGCGGTTACAAGTTCGTGGCGGTGATGAGCGATTCGTTCTCGATGGAGCGCCGCAAGCTGATGCGCGCCTACGGGGCCAAGCTGATCCTCACGCCCGCTGCCGAACGCGGCAGCGGCATGGTCCGTCGCGCCGAGGCGCTGGCCAAGCAACACGGCTGGTTCCTGGCCCGCCAGTTCACCAACCCGGCCAACCCGGCCTATCACCGGCAGACCACGGCGGCCGAGATCCTGCGCGACTTCGCCGGGCGCCGGCTCGATCACTTCGTGACCGGCTGGGGCACCGGCGGCACCCTGACCGGCGTGGGCGAAGTGTTGAAGGTGGCGCGCCCGGACGTGCGCGTGACCACGTGCGAACCCGCGGGCGCGGCGTTGCTGTCGGGCAAGGAATGGCAGCCGCACAAGATCCAGGGCTGGACGCCGGACTTCGTGCCGGAAGTGCTCAATCGCGACGTGGCCGACGCCATCCTGCCCATCGACGACGTGCTGGCGCGCGACACCGCACGGCGGCTGGCGACGGAGGAAGGCATCTTCGTCGGCATCTCCGCCGGCGCCACAGCCGCGGCGGCGCTGGAAGTCGCGCGCAATGCCGAGGAAGGCGCGGTCATCCTGACCATGCTGCCCGACACCGGCGAGCGTTACCTCAGCACGTTCCTCTTCGAGGGCGTGAACGAGGGGTCCGACGACGAGTGGCTGGCCGGCCTGTCCTGACCGGCGACTTCACGCACGGACAATCCGCATGCGTATCGAGGTGTTCGAAGGCGACATCACCGCGCTCGACGTGGACGCCATCGTCAACGCCGCCAATCCGGCACTGGCCGGCGGTGGCGGCGTCGATGGGGCGATCCACCGCGCCGCCGGTCCCGGGCTGTCGGAGGAATGCAGCGTCATCGCGATGGTGAGTCCGCACGTGCGCTGCCCCACCGGCGAAGCGCGGATCACGGGCGGCCATCGACTGAAGGCGCGGCACATCATCCACACCGTCGGGCCGGTCTGGCACGGCGGCCGCGACGGCGAGCCGGAGCGGTTGGCCGAGTGTTACCGCAACAGCCTTCGACTCGCCGTCGACCATGGCGTTGCGTCGATCGCGTTTCCGGCGATCAGCTGCGGGGTGTACGGCTATCCACCGGAAAAGGCGGTATCGACGGCCGTGGCCGAAGTGCGCGCGTGGGGGGATGTCCACGACGCTCCGGCGCAGGTGATATTCGCGTGTTTCGGAGAGTCGATGGCGGCACTGTACCGACAGGCCCTGCGTTGACCGTACGCGAACGGCCCCACTGCAAGACTGCGTGCTCCCCGCCTGCTGGAGCCTTCGCATGAAGCCAACATCCCTCTCCGTTTCCCTGCTGGCCGCGATGCTCGTTGCGGCGCCGGCGGCGAACGCCGCGATTCCGCTGCTCAACGCCGAATGCCCCGGCGGATTGTCCGTGCACGCCGACGAAGGCGGACCGGTCTATGTCAACGGCAAGGAAGCCAAGCTCAAGCGGTTCAACGACAACTACTTCGAGGCCAAGGACGCCAAGACCGGCGTGACGGTTTCCATCTCGCGTACGCCGGACGGGAGCACGTCGGTGTCGTATACGGGACCGGGGAAGAAGAACGGGGTGTGCGAGGTGAAGGACGATACGGTCGGGAAGGATTGACGTTGTGTTTTGGCCCCTCTCCCACCGGGAGAGGGTTGGGGGCCGGGGCATGGGATGCGTTGCGGATCGATGCTTGCTTCAGCGTGCAGGCAACGGCGACAACGACGTCCACGGATCCCCTTCGCGGGGATGACGGCCGGAAGCAGAACTGCCTGCTTAGCCCCTCTCCCGCCGGGAGAGGGGTTGGGGTGAGGGCCGGGGCATGCGACGCGTTGCAGATCGTCGATGCCTGCTTCGGCGTGCAAAGCGACGGCAACAACAACGCCCACGGATCTCCGCCTTCGCGGGGATGGCGGTCGCGGCATTGCCGCGCGCGAAGCACTGACTTCATTGGCGTTGCCGTTGCCATCCCTGGCGTCACGCGACGGGCTTCGGGTCGCCCGGCCCGGCCATCCATGGCCGGGCGTTCGGCAGGCCACGCGGCAGTGCCGCGCGAGGCACCGACTTCGTAGGCGTTGCTGTCGCCATCCCTGGCGTCACGCGACGGGCTTCGGGTCGCCCGGCCCGGCCATCCATGGCCGGGCGTTCGGCAGGCCACGCGGCAGTGCCGCGTAGCGGCCTGCCTCACCCCTGCGGCACTCCCGCCATGTCGGGGAGCTGGTGCGCGATGCCCTTGTGGCAGTCGATGCAGGTCTTCTCGCGCGTGTGCAGCCAACGCTTGTGGATCTGTGCGGCGCGCGAACTCTGGCGGGTGAGGTCCATCGACTGGTAGTCGTGGCAGTTGCGGCATTCCAGCGAATCGTTGGCCTTCAGACGCGCCCATTCGTGCATCGCCAGTTCCAGCCGCTTGTCGATGAACTTCTCGCGCGTGTTCACCGTGCCGAAGATCTTGCCCCACACTTCCTTCGACGCCTGCATCTTGCGCGCGATCTTGTCGGTCCACTGGTGCGGCACATGGCAATCAGGGCACGTCGCGCGCACGCCGGAACGGTTGCTGTAGTGGATCGTCTGCTTCAACTCCTGGAACACGTTGTCGTGCATCTCATGGCAGCTGGTGCAGAACTTCTCCGTGTTGGTCGCTTCCAGCGCGGTGTTGAAACCGCCCCAGAACAGGATGCCCGCGACGAAGCCGGCGGCGACAAGAAAGCCCAGGCTGTAGTGCACGCTCGGCCTGCGCAGCGTGCGCCAGTAGGGTTCGAGCCACTCCCACAGGCGGCGCATCACTGCACTTTCCCCGAGGCTTCGGCGGTGGCAGTGCCGGCTTCGGCAGCCGCCATGACTTCGTCGATGGTCTGGAAGTGGTTGCCCACCAGCAAACGCGCGTCGGTCTGCACCACGTGGCACTGGTTACAGAAGTAGCGGCGCGGCGAGATCGCGGCCAGGAACTGGTCGTCACGGTCCATGTAGTGCGTGACGCTCACCGGCGGCGCCTGGAACTTCTCGGCATTGGCGCGCGCGTGGCAGAGCATGCAGCGGTTGCTGTTCTTGTCGACCTGATACCCATCGATGGCGTGCGGAATCGTCGGCGGCTGCATCGGGTACGCGCGTTCGCGCCGGCGATCGGCGTTCTCCACGCGTGCCAGCGGCATCGGTGCGGCCTCCTGGTCGACGGGAATGCCGCGACGCAGCGCGTCGATCTGCTGCATGTCGGTCCGACCGAGCGCGGAGCCTGCCGCGGGCGCGTGTGCGGCCTGCGTCGCAGCGCGCGCCGCCCGTTCCTCGTCATGGCGTGCGGTGGTGCGTCCGGCCAGCCAGCCGGCCACGAACACCAGCACGATCACCGCCAGAACGAGTCCCCCGGCGAACCACAGCAGGCGATTGCGCGTGAATGCGTTGCTCATGGCGAGGCTCCTATGCGCTCAGGACCTTGACCGCGCACTTCTTGTAATCGGTCTGTTTGGAGATCGGATCGGTCGCATCCAGCGTGACCTTGTTGATCAGCTGTCCGGCGTCGAACCACGGCACGAACACCACGCCCGGCGGCATGCGGTTGCGTCCGCGCGTCTCCACGCGCGTGCGCATCTCGCCGCGCCGCGAAATCACGCGCACATCATCGCCACGCTTGAGGCCGCGCGCTCGCGCATCGTCCGGGTTCATGAAGATCATCGCCGTGGGGAAGCTGCGGAACAGCTCCGGCACCCGCATCGTCATCGAGCCCGAATGCCAGTGTTCCAGCACGCGGCCGGTCACCAGCCACAGGTCGAACTCCTTGTCCGGCGATTCCGCGGGCGGCTCGTAAGGCAGCGCCCAGATCACCGCGCGTCCGTCCGGATTTCCGTAGAACTGGAAGCCGGTACCGGGCTTCACGTAGGGATCGGAACCCTCGCGGTAACGCCAGCGCGTCTCGCGTCCGTTGACCACCGGCCAGCGCAGGCCGCGCGCGCGGTGGTAGTCGTCGAACGGCGCCAGGTCGTGGCCGTGTCCGCGACCGAACACCGCGTACTCCTCGAACAGGCCCTTCTGCACGTAGAAGTTGAAGTGGGTGGATTCGTCGTTGGCGTAGCCGGGCTCGATGTCCGACACCGGGAAGCGGTCGACGTTGCCGTTGCGGTACAGCACGTCGAACAGCGTCTTGCCCTTGAACTGCGGGTTGGCCGCCAGGATCTCCGCCGGCCAGCATTCGTCGGTGGTGAAGCGCTTGGAGAATTCCATCAGCTGCCACAGGTCCGATCGCGCCTGCGCCGGCGCGTTCACCAGCTGATGCCAGAACTGCGTGCGTCGCTCGGCGTTGCCGTACGCGCCTTCCTTCTCCACCCACATCGCCGTGGGCAGGATCAGGTCCGCGGCCTGCGCGGTGACGGTGGGATACGCATCGGAGACGACGATGAAGTTCTTCGGATTGCGATAGCCCGGCCAGGTCTCCTCGTAGAGATTGGCCGCCGCCTGCATGTTGTTGTTGACCTGCACCCAGTAGGCGTTGAGCTTGCCGTCCTTGAGCATGCGGTTCTGCTCGACGGCGTGGTAACCGGGCTTGGCCTTGATGATGCCGTGCGGGATCTTCCAGATCTCCTCGGCGTGCTTGCGGTGCTCGGGATTGGCCACCAGCATGTCGGCCGGCAGGCGGTGGCTGA
Organism: Lysobacter stagni; assembly: GCF_030053425.1. Classification (NCBI taxonomy): domain Bacteria; kingdom Pseudomonadati; phylum Pseudomonadota; class Gammaproteobacteria; order Lysobacterales; family Lysobacteraceae; genus Lysobacter; species Lysobacter stagni. Next base: position 188,179 of record NZ_JASGBI010000001.1, read on the forward strand.
AGGTACCCACCTCGCGCGCGGTGCCACACGCCGACGGCTGGCCCGTCAGCGAGAACGGGCTGTTGCCGGGTGTGGAGATCTTCCCCGTCAGCAGGTGGATGTTGTAGATCATGTTGTTGCACCACACGCCGCGCGTGTGCTGGTTGAAGCCCATCGTCCAGGTGGACATCACCTTGACCTTCGGGTCGGCGTACAACTCGGCCAGCTTCTCCAGCCAGCCGCGCTCCACGCCGGTCATCTCCACGGTCTTTTCGAGCGTGTACGGTGCGACGAACGCGGCGAAGTCGTCGAAGCTGATCACCTCACCGCCGCCCGGGTCCTTGGCGTTCTTCGCCTTCACCTCCAGCGGATTGTCCGGGCGCAGGCCGTAGCCGATGTCCTGGTTTCCGCGCTTGAAACTGGTGTGCTTGTCGACGAAATCGCGGTTGACCTTGCCGCTCTTGATGATGTGGTTGGCGATGTAGTTGAGCATCACAAGGTCGGTGTGCGGCTTGAACACGATCGGGATGTCGGCCAGCTCGAAGCTGCGATGCTCGAACGTCGACAACACCGCCACCTTCACGTGCGGATGCGACAGGCGCCGGTCGGTGATGCGCGTCCACAGGATGGGATGCATCTCGGCCATGTTGGAGCCCCACAGCACGAACGCATCGGCGGCCTCGATGTCGTCGTAGACGCCCATGGGCTCGTCCATGCCGAAGGTGCGCATGAAGCCCATCACGGCCGATGCCATGCAATGGCGCGCATTCGGATCGATGTGGTTGCTGCGGAACCCGGCCTTCATCAGCTTGTTGGCCGCGTAGCCCTCGAAGATCGTCCACTGTCCGGAGCCGAACATGCCGATGCCGTCGCCACCCTTTTCCTTGAGCACGCGCTTGAACTGCTCGGTCATCACGTCGAAGGCTTCGTCCCAGCTCACCGGAGTGAAGTCGCCGTCCTTGGCGTACACGCCGTTCTTCTTGCGCAACAGCGGTGTCGTCAGGCGGTCGTCGCCGTACATGATCTTCGACAGGAAATAGCCCTTGACGCAGTTGATGCCACGGTTGACCTCGGCATGCACGTCGCCGTGCGTGGCAACGACGCGACCGTTCTTCACCGCCACGTTGACGCCACAGCCGGTGCCGCAGAAGCGGCACGGCGCCTTGTCCCACTTCAGCGCGGTCAGGTCGCCCTCGGTGATGATGTTGGCCGCATCGCCCGGCATCGACATGCCGGCCGCCGCCGCCGCCGTGGCGACGGCAGTGTTGCGGATGAACTCGCGACGGGTGGTCATGGCGAGGCTCCTGTGTCGGAAACGGTCGGAAGCGGTGCGTCGAGCGCTTCGCGCGGCTCGGCGTGGTGGTAGACAAGGGCGACGTTGAGCACGCCAGGCAGCGCGCGAAGTGTGTCGATGCGATCGAGCACGGCGTACTGGTCGGTGCACTCGCACAGCACCACGCTGCGGAACTCGCCGGACAGCGCCAGCTCCAGGTCGGGCGACTGGTCGATGTGAGCAGCCAGCGCGCCGGCCGCTTCCGCGCGGTGCTGGACCACGAAGCTGGCGATGTGCACTTCATCGGCGACGGAATTCATGCGGGCTCCGTGGCGTGCGCCTTCAGGGAAATGGCATCGACCGGACACAGGCCCACGCAGGCGCCACAGCCGGTGCAGCGCGCGGCATCGATCGACGGCACAGGCACGCGCGAGGTCAACGGAAACGCGATGGCATGTTCGGGGCAGCCGTCGCGACAGCTCGAACACACCACGCCCCGGCGCGGCAGGCAGGTGTCGCCGGCAACGGCGATGGTGTCGAAGGCATCGGTCACGCGTGTCCGGTCGAGCGCGCGCGGCGCGCAGGCGTCCACGCAATCACCGCAGAAGGTGCATTCGCCCAGATGCGGATCGAACACCGCGTATCCACCCGCTCCGCGCACGAGCACGCGCTCGGGGCAGCGCTCCACACAGGCGCCACAGGCGGTGCAGGCATCGAGGAAGGCGGATTCGTCCAGCGCCCACGGCGGGCGCAGCGGCGGCGTGGCCGCACGGCGCCCGAGCAACAGCGCACGACGGGATGGATCGGGCGCGGCGGACACGGCTCAGTGACCCGTCGGTGGACCGGCGAACATCTGCCAGATCCAGACCAGGAAGCCATACCCGGCCACGATCATGACCGTCAGCAGTGGAAACACCACCGCCGTCAGAAGCAGGAACGCGACGCGTTCCCGACGTTTTGCGGAAAGCTCGTGTGGCGATTCCATGGACTGCTCCACAGCTGCACGAGGACCGGGCGTACGCTGGCGATAGTACGCCGTCTACCGCGACGACGCGACGTGAAGACCATTCAGTCGCTTCACGGCGGCTTGTCCGGGCAGAGGGGATAGTGCGCGCAAGGGAATCCCATGCGTTGCGCCACCGTGCTTCTGTTGTCGTGCGACCCGATGCCGTGAAGGTGACGGTCTCGCCTTCGTCGGTGATCGCGGGCACGCCCGTATGCGGTGCCCGCATACGCACAGAAAAGAAAAGCCGGCGCGGGGCCGGCTTTTCTTCGTACGGTGCAACGTGGCTTACGCAGCCTGCTTCCACTGGCCCAGTGCGGCCAGGCCGTTGTCGCGGGCGCGCTCGTACACGGTCTGCTGGGCCTTGGCGAAGTTGTTCACCAGATCCTGCGACCACAGCTTCAGCGCGGCGGCCTGCATGGCGCGGCCGTAGGAGAACGACAGCGGCCACGGGTTCGGGCCCATCTGGTTCATCGCGTTGAGGTGCGCCGTGGCGGCCTCGTCCGACTGGCCACCCGACAGGAACACGATGCCCGGCAGCGTGGCCGGCACGGTCGACTTCAGGCACTGCAGCGTGGACGCGGCGACGTCCTCGTAAGACACATCTTCGCCGCTGGTGGTGCCCGGCACGACCATCGAGGCCTTCAGGATGGTGCCTTCCAGCAGCACGTTGTGCTCGTACAACGACGCGAACAGCGAACGCAGCGTGACTTCGGTGACTTCAAAGCAGGTCTCGATGTCGTGGCTGCCGTCCATGATCACTTCCGGCTCGACCATCGGCACCAGGCCCTGTTCCTGGCACAGCGCGGCATAACGGGCCAGCGCGTGGGTGTTGGCGTCGATGCAGGTGCCCGACGGGATGTCGTCGCCGATGTTGATCACAGCGCGCCACTTGGCGAAGCGGGCGCCGAGCTTGTAGTACTCCTCCAGGCGCGCGCGCAGACCGTCCAGGCCTTCGGTCACCACCTCGCCCGGGAAACCGGCCAGGTTGTGCGTGCCCTTGTCGACCTTGATGCCCGGAATCATGCCGTTGTCGCTCATGTACTTGGCGAACGGCACGCCATCGCTGGTGGACTGGCGGATGGTCTCGTCAAACAGGATGGCGCCGGAGATGTAGTCGCTCAGCTTCGGCGTGGTGAGCAGCAGCTCGCGGTAGCGGCGACGGTTTTCTTCGGTGTTCTCGATGCCGACGCCGGCGAAACGCTTGGCGCAGGTCGCGCCCGACTCGTCGATGGCGATGATGCCCTTGCCGGGGGCCACCATGGCCAGGGCGGTTTCGGCAAGCTGTTCGATGCTCATGGGTCGTCCTGCGGGAGCGGTGGGAAGCCTCGCATTATAGCCGCTGCGGTCCGGCTACGGCCGGTCTACGCAACCTGAAATCAACAACTTGCAGACCACACACCCCGAAATTCAATACCAGTTGGGATGTATGCGGTTTCACTCCGTTGGCCGGACCGCCGCCTGCTCGACGCCGTAGCGCATGCGGTGGATCCATCGCGACAGGCCCTGGCCGCGCAGGACCAGCACCGCGCCGAGGATCAGTTGCACACCGATGGACGCGATATCCGCCCACGTGTCGGGGATCGAATCGAGTTCTGGGCCGAATCGCAGCAGGATCATCCAGCGTGTGAACCGGTAGACGGAGAAGACCACGCCTTCGAAGAAGAGCCAGGCGCCAATGGCCGAAAGCAGGATGCCGAGCCAGGTTGTCGGCGCCAGGTCGCTCTCGAACGTCATGTCCTGCGGACGCACCAGAGCCAGCTTGGCCAGCTTGTCGGCGAACAGCCACAGCGCAGTGATGGCGAGTATCCCGAGAGCGGCCGCGGCAAGGAACCACCCCGGCCCGAAGCCAGTTTGCGGTTCCATGCTCCGATACCCGACGACCGAGCCCGGCAGCGCGATCGCGACTTTCGCCAGCGACCACACCGCAATCGCGCGGATGATCATGCACAACAGGCTGTACGCATTCGTCCTTGTCATCCGCGCCTCCCCAGGCGTCGTGGTCCGTGCGACGAAGCTTACAGTTCTCCCAGCCCCTCGGCAGTGCCGCCCTCGCCCACCTGCAGCAGGCGCAGCGTATTGGTGGCGCCCAGCTGCTCCATGTGGTCGCCGCTGGTGAACATCACGCGGTCGCCGACGCTCAGCAGGTCCTGGCCGAACAGCTCCTTCACCGCCTTGCGAGCGGCATCGCGCGAGGTCAGGCCGCGGCTGTCGAAGTTGTAGGCCACCACGTCGCGCATCAGGCCCATGCGGCGACGCGCGCCGTCGTGGCGCGACAGCGCATAGATCGGCACCTGCGAACGGAAACGTGACAGGAAGCGCGCGGTGCCGCCCGACTCGGTCATGGCGATGATGCCGCGCACGCCGATGTGCTCGGACAGGAACATCGCCGCCATGGCGATGGCCTGGTCGGCGCGTTCGAGGTTGCGCGGCGCGGCTTCGAAATCGGTGTCGTGGTTGAACTGGCGTTCGGCACCCAGGCAGATGCGCGCCATCGCTTCCACCGCGCGGACCGGATAACGGCCGGCCGCGGATTCCTGCGAGAGCATCACCGCGTCGGTGCCGTCGATGACGGCGTTGGCCACGTCCAGCACTTCCGCGCGTGTCGGGATCGGGCTGTCGACCATCGACTGCAGCATCTGCGTGGCGGTAATGACGACCTTGTTGCGCTCCAGCGCCTCGCGGATGATCTTCTTCTGCAGGCCCGGCAGTTCGGCATCGCCGATCTCCACGCCCAGGTCGCCGCGCGCCACCATCACCACGTCGCTGGCGTCGACGATCTCCGAGAGATTCTCGATCGCCTCGGCGCGTTCCACCTTCGCCACCAGCGCGGCATCGCTGCCGTTCTCGCGGGCGATGCGGCGCGCTTCGTTCATGTCGGCGGCATTGCGGCAGAACGACACGGCGATGAAGTCCGCGCCCAGTTCCGCAGCGACCTTGATCAGTTCCTTGTCGCGCTCGGTCAGCGCGCCCAGCGAGAGACCGCCGCCGAGCTTGTTCAGGCCCTTGCGATCCGACAGCGCGCCGTCGTTGAGCACGGTGGTGATGATGCGTTCGCCGTCCACAGCGCCCACGCGCAGCTGCAGCAGGCCGTCGTCGAGCAGCAGCACATCGCCCGGACGCACGTCATTGGGCAGGCCGAGGTAGCTCACGCCAACCTCGCGCAGGTTGCCCGGGGGCGCATCGATGCTGGCGACGAGGTCGAAGCGGTCGCCGGTCTTGAGCAGCACGCGGCCTTCGGCGAACCGCTCGATGCGGATCTTCGGGCCGGGCAGGTCGGCCAGGATGCCGACCTCCACGCCGACACGCTGCGCGGCCTCGCGCACCGCTTCGGCGCGCGCGACCTGCGAGGACGGATCGCCGTGGGAGAAGTTGAGCCGGACGACATCGACGCCGGCGGTGAGCAGTGCATCCAGTACGCCCGGCGGATCGGTGGCCGGGCCGAGGGTGGCGAGAATCTTGGTGCGGCGTCTGGTCGTCATGTGATGCGAAGTCCAAAGAACCCGCCGACGCTAGCACAGCTGCCTGTCATTTCGGATTGAACGCATCCGCAAGCCCGCCATACCGCGGCGCATCGCACGAAGTGGTCTGAAATCACCCGCCCGAAAGCAGACCATTGCCTGTCCCGAGGCCACGCACGCGGGCGCAAGGACGCCGCGCGTGCGCGAACGTCGCGTGATCAGGGCACTGCCGCTTCGTCCTCCGGACTGACGTAGACGCGTCCGGACCGGTAAAGCGCCAGCCGGTCGCGGAAGCCGTCCGCCATGGCCTTGAAGCGCGCGCCATCCGCGCGTGCGAGCACATCCAGGCGCTCCACGGCCTTCGCTTGCAGGTCGGCCGCCTGCTGGTAACGCCCCACGGCCGCGTGGCAGGCGGCCAGTGTGTCCTGCTCCGGCAGGTCGAGCCCGGCGGGGTCGCCCATCTTCTCGGCCGCGGCCATGCCACGCGCGGCGTCGCGTGCATCCGGATAGGGCGAGGTGCACCACGCCCAGGCCAGCTCGTTGTACGCCCCGTCGTGGCCGGCCTCGATGCTCTGGTTCCACAACGCTATGGCCCTGGCGCGCGCCTCGGGCGTGCGCTTGCCGTGGTACAGCCAACTGCCATACGCGATGTAGGCGCGCTCTTCCTTGGCGTCCAGGGCGCGCTGGATCCACTGCTGCCCCCTGGCCTCATCGACCTTGCCGAAGTCGCCGCGGAAATAGCCCATCGCGAGCTGGGTCTGCGACAGCGCATCGCCGCGCTCCGCGTCGCCCAGCAGCCACTTCTGCGCCTGCGCCGGATTCTTTGCCATGCCCACGCCATCCACGGCCAGGGCCGCCAGTTCACGACGCGCGCGCGCGGAATCGTGGTAGTTCGCGAGCACCTCATAGAGGCCCACGGCATCCTTGGGTGTGCCGATGTCGGGCTTGTCCAGCAGGTACATGCCCGCCAGGTCGAAGGCCGCCTCGATGTCGGCGATCTGCGTCGCCGCAAAGAGCCAGGTGGCCGCCGAGGTCCAACGGCCGGCCCTGCGATCGTTTGACGACACGTGCCGCATCGCCCAGGGCTCTCCGCCGTGCGCGGATTCGAGGATGAGCCGCTCGCCACGCGCAGGATCGCGATCCGCTGCATCGCCATTGAGCAGGTCGTAGCCCAGCAGCGCTTGCGCGCGTGGCGCGCCCGCCGCGGCCGCCTTCTCGAGCCAGCGGCGGCGCTCGTCAGCCTGCTGACGCTGCCCGAAGTACTGCGCCAGCACCGAGAAACCAGCACCGTTCCCATTCTCGGCAGGGTCCGCGAGGAAGGCGATGTCCGAGGCCGACAGTTCCGCCTTCCGGTCGTCCACCTTGCGATACAGCGCCAGGCGGCGGGGCACTCGGCTGCCGCGCTCCTGCATGCGATCCAGACGCGTCTGCAGTGCGGCCGGATACGGCCCGTCGTCCAGCAGATCCCAGGTCATCGCGTAGTGCCCGGCTGCCCCTGGCCACCACTGGTCGGCGCGATCGAGGAGCTTCATCGCGGCCACTTCGTCACGCTCCAGCCCGATGCCGCGCGCGTACGCGAGTGCGAGGAGCACGGTGGGGATCGCCTCCTCCTTCTCCGCGCCTGACAACAGCGGCTCCACCAGATCGTCCGCGCAACCCTTGAAGGGCGATTTGTCACAGACGAGCAGCCAGGCCGACAGCGACACGACGCCGCCCTGTTGCGCCGCGGGCTTGAACGCCGCCACCTTCGCGCGCGGGTCAGCCGCCTCGTGTGCTTTGCGTGCGGCCATCAGGTCGACATCGGACGTGTCGCCCGCCTCCGCCCACGACTTCACCATGGTGATGGAGTAGGAGTGGCGCAGGGCGACGTTGCCGAAGACTTCGTTGTCGCGGTCGAGCGTGTAGATCGTATCGATGGCATCGAACGCGTAGTGGCGCTCGGTCTTCGTTTCCGGATCCCAGGCCGCGGCCACGAACGGCAGATAACGCCTGGGCCACAGCTCGGTGTAATAGAAATAGCTGGTCTGCAGACCGCTGGTCACCAGCAGTGCGACCGCGTCGGCCGGGGCCAGGATGCGGATCGGGTGGCTGACGGCCGGATCGCCCGATGATTCCAGAGCGTGGCGCGACAGCGCGGCCAGCGCCGCGAGTTCGCGGTCGGCGCCCGCATCGTCGCCCAATGCCTGCGCGCACAGGAACGCGACACGCCGGATCGCGATGCTGATCGGCGCATCCTGCACGGCCGTTGCCAGCGCGCCCTGCTGGCTCGCGCACCGCTGCGCATCGACCTTGATGGCGTCGTACCCTACCTCGTCGAGCACGTTGAAGGCGTCGAATCCTTTCTTCAGGTCGCCCTTCGCCAGGAACTGCTGCCAGGCCTTGTCCGCATCGAACTTCGGCGGCGCGGCCGCGAAGGCCGGGGTACCGAACAGCAGCGCGGCGAATGCGATCGTTAGCCGGCGGTGGAAACGTGCGCTCATGGCGTGGAGCCCTCGTCGATGACCCCACGCAGCAGCGCCTTCAGCCGCGCTTCGCGGTCATCGCGCTGCAGCTGCGTGGGAACCTGGAACCTCAGCTTGGCCGACAGGCTGTCGCGCACCTTGCGCATCTGCTGCACGTGCGCACTCACCTGCTCGGCGGTGAGTTCCGGCTGCAGCACCTTCATGTCGTAGACCACGTCCACCCTGGCGCCGTCGACCCGTACGCCGCGCCGGTAGTCGAAGCCGGGCGAGGCGAACCGTTCGTCCTCGTTGCCGAACACCGGTCGCCACTGTGGCGGCAGTGCGACCTGGATCCGGTGCGAATACTGCTTCGGTTCGCCCAGGTACAGCGGTCCGGTGCGTTCGACCGTTGTCGGCAGGCTGGTCGCGCGCGACAGGCTTTCCGCCATGACCTCCAGCGCCCGCCCCCCGCCCTCGCTCTCGAAGGGCGCAAGCAGGCGGTAGCTCTCGAGCATGGTCAGGCGATTGCTGTCCAGGTCATCCTGCACCCTCGGCGGCTGCTGCACCTCGACCTCGCCGAAACGCTGGCGGTAGAAGTCGGCGTAGCGGCGCGCGACGTCTTCCAGGCGCTCCCGAGCCATCATGCGGCGCGAGTAGTTCGCGCTGTCGCCTTCGTACAGCGTGCGCACTTCCAGCAACGCCGCGCGACCGTCGGCAGCGGGGCGATAGAGCTCCTCCACCGTCACGCTGTTGTGGGCATTGCGCGGCCGCGCGATCGGCTGCAGCGCGGTGATGCCGGCCGCGATGGGCAAGGCATGGCCGTAGGCGCTCTGGTCGCTTTCGGACGGATTGCCGCCTTCGGAGGTCAGCGTCGGGTCCACCCATACCGTCGCGTTGTCCACGCTCGCGCGAACGATCACGTGATCGAACAGCGAGGCCGCCGGCAGGTACTGTGCGACGGCCTGACCGCGATCCGCCGACACGAGCGCCGGCTCGGCACGGATGCCCATGCGTGCCAGCACCGTCGATAGCAGATAGGCCTTGTCCTTGCAGTCGCCGTAGCGTCGCGTCCAGGTTTCCGCCGGCGGCGTCGGACGGTGCGTGTTGTCGCCCATCTCCACGCCGAAGTAGCGTACCTGCTCCTGCACGGCGCGCAGCGCCGCCTTGAGCCGTTGCTCGTCGCTGCCGAGCTTGTGCCAGCGCGCGATCTGCGCCTCCAGGTCCGGCGGCAGCGCATCGACCTTCGGGTACAGCGGCAGCGCCCACGCCACCACGTCCGCCCAGCTGCGCCTGGCAGCTGCCTGCACGTGCGGATACGACCGGTACCAGCGCGGGTAGTCGCTCTCGTCGACATAGGCCGGCACGGCGTGGACCCGTGCAGTCGCCTCGACGCGGTCGGCGAAGGAGCGCACCTGCGGTTGCGGGGCCTTGCCCTCGCTGTGCACCGCCACGTCGGTGCCCGCATCGAAGATCGAACGGAAACGCATGTCCAGGGTCGGACTGCGCCAGCCCATTGGCATCGCCGTTGCGGTGTTGCCGGCGAGTACCGGATTGGTGCCGGTGATCGTGTAGCTGACCCTCACCACGTCGTCCACGCGCACGTCGTCGAGCACGATCAGTGCGGTGACCTGTCCGTCGGCGAGGTCCTGCTCGAAGTCGGTCTCGCGGCGCGCCAGCGAAATCCGCTCGGGCGCCAGCCGCGACAGCCAGCGACCACCGCGGCGCAACTCCACGCGATGGATCTTCAACTGCTGGTATTCCGGATTGAAGGAGATCTGGTATCGACCGGCCTCGCCCAGCAGCGTCGCGGACTTGGGCTCGAAGACGTAGTCGACGTAGTACGCGTCCTGGCCGCGGCGGTTGTCGATCTGGAGGTCGTACAGCCAGAAGCGCCACGGCGCGTCGCTGGCACCGGGCGCGGCCGGATCCCATTGCGCGGCGATCTCGGTGCGCTCGACGAAGGCCGGTTCGCCCCCTACCGAAAAACGATACTCGCCGCGCACGTGCTGCGTATCGGCGGCCCACGCTCCACCAGCCAGCGCGAGCGCCAGCAACCCCCACCAAACCCGCATGCGGATCCCCTCGTTGTCCCGCCGCCGATACTAAGGATTCAGGGAGCGCGACCACAACCGGCGGGGAGTGCCTCCGCGCCCGCCGGCGCCGCGTCAGGCCGCCAGCAGCGCGGCCAGTTCGCGCGGCGACGACGCCAGGTGCAACGCGCCGGCCTCGCGCAGTTCGGTTTCGCCGCCGAAGCCCCAGAGCACGCCGACGTTGCGCATGCCGTGGTGACGCGCGCCTTCGATGTCCATGCGGCGATCGCCGATCATCCAGCACGCGTCCGCCACCAGGTCGAAGCGTCGCAGCGCCTCGGCGATGAGCTGGTCCTTGTGGCTGATGCGTCCGTCCAGCGTGGCGCCGATCACGTCCACGAAGCAGTGGCCGAACGGGAGGTGGTCGACGATCTTGCGCGCGTGCGGCTCGTTCTTCGCGGTGACCACCGCCAGCCGATGCCCGGCGGCGTGCAGCGATTCGATGGTCTCGCCGATTCCGGCGTAGACCTCGTGTTCCGCCCAGCCGTGCGTCTCGAAGCGATCGCGGTAGTGCAGCACCGCTTCCTCCACGCGCGCATCGTCGTTGAGCAGCGGACCGAAGCTGGTGCGCAGCGCGGGGCCGATCCAGCGGCGCAGTTCCTCCTGCGGCGGCACGGGCAGGCCCATCTGCACCAGGGCATGTTCGACACAACGCGTGATGCCGACCGCCGAATCGATCAGCGTGCCGTCCATGTCGAAGAAGAGCGTGGTCATGCGTGTGTTTCCTCAGTGCCTGATCTTCCTTCTCCCCTCGCGGGAGAAGGTGGCGCGAAGCGCCGGAAGAGGGGGCGCCGCGCAGCGGCGTTCGGCGGCCCTGCCCCTCTCCCTGGCCGCCTTTGGCGGCCTGTCCCTCTCCCGCAAGGGGAGAGGGGGAACAGCGTGACGATCGTTACGCCGCCCGCGCCTTCAGCGCCGCCACCGCCGGCAGTTCCTTGCCTTCCAGGAATTCCAGGAACGCGCCGCCGCCGGTGGAGATGTAGGACACGTCGCGCTCGATGCCGTACTTGTCGACCGCTGCCAGCGTGTCGCCGCCACCGGCGATGGAGAACGCGCGGCTCGCGGCGATCGCGCGCGCCAGCGTTTCCGTGCCCTTGCCGAACGCGTCGAATTCGAACACGCCGACCGGGCCGTTCCACACCACGGTGCCGGCGGCCTTGATCAGCTCCGCATAGCGCGCGGCGGTCTGCGGGCCGATGTCGAGGATCATGTCGTCCGCGCCGACGGCATCGACGGCCTTGACCGTGGCCGGTGCATCGGCGGCGAAGGCCGGTGCGACGACCACGTCCGTCGGAACGGGGATGTCCGCGCCGCGCCCTTTCGCGTCGGCCATGATCTTCTTCGCCGTATCGATCAGGTCGTTCTCGACCAGCGACTTGCCCACGCCATGCCCCATCGCGGCGATGAAGGTGTTGGCGATGCCGCCGCCGACGATCAGCTGGTCGACCTTGCTCACCAGCGACGACAGCAGCTCCAGCTTCGTCGACACCTTCGAGCCGGCGACGATGGCCAGCAGCGGGCGTGCCGGGTTGTCCAGCGCCTTGCCCAGCGCGTCGAGTTCGGCCATCAACAGCGGGCCGCCAGCGGCAACCTTCGCGAAACGGATGGCGCCGTGCGTGGAGGCCTGCGCGCGGTGCGCGGTGCCGAAGGCATCCATGACGTACACGTCGCACAGCGCGGCGTACTTCTTCGACAGGGCCTCATCGTCCTTGCCCTCGCCGACGTTCATGCGGCAGTTCTCCAGCAGGACCAGCTGACCGGGCTTCACGTCGACGCCATCGACCCAGTCCTTCACCAGCGGCACCTCGATGCCGAGCAGTTCCGACAGACGCTTCGCCACGGGCGCGAGCGAATCCTCCTGCGTCCAGGTGCCTTCCTTCGGACGACCCAGGTGCGAGGTGACCATCACCGCCGCGCCCTTCTCCAGCGCCAGCTTCATGGTCGGCAGGGCCGCGGTGATGCGCTGTTCGGAGGTGATGCGGCCATCGTCGATGGGCACGTTGAGATCTTCGCGGATCAACACGCGCTTGCCTTGGAGATCGAGATCGGACATGCGGACGATGGACATGGATGCTTCCTCTGCTGGCCCTTCGGCGGAAGGGTCGGTGGGGTGATCGGGAGGTGTGGCGACCGGTCCTGCTGCGGTGTCACCGGCGGTCGCCGAGACGGCCATTGTCCTCCGCGCATCCCGCCCGGGCAAATCGCGCCCACATTCCGGATCTGCGGTTATCCACAACATTTTGCGTTGACTGATGCGCGCACCCCCACTATGTTGTGCCCGTCGGTGCCGACTCCTCGCGGGTCGGATTAAAAGGGAAGCCGGTACGGACGAAGGTCCAACTCCGGCGCTGCCCCGCAGCGGTATGGGAAACGAAGGTGGTCATGGCACTGGGCGCACAGCCTGGGAAGCGGCCACCGGTAGGCGACGCGATCCAACGCGTCTCGTCCCGAGCCCGAAGACCTGCCGACAGCCGCGCGTTGCACACCGCGCGGTGACCGGCCACGGAGTCTTCGGAGGGAAGACGGTCGGTGTCGCAGGCGATGGCACTGCCGTCGCCACGCCGTCTCGGTCTGCGCGACACCCCGTTTCCATGCTGATGACTCCCGCGCCCGCGTCGTCCTTCGAGGGAGAGGACGGCCAGCCGTGCGCCCACGCACCGGAGTCCTGCCATGAATGCCATCACCGAAGCGTCCGCCGTCGCGGCGCCCGTCGCCGCACCGAACCGCGACGCGGAACCGTCGCCCGGCTTCGCGCTGACGCCGCCCGCCGCCAACCTCACCATGACGGTGACCAAGCGCAGCGGCCGCCGCGAACCGGTGGACCTGAACAAGATCGTGCGCGCGGTGACGCGCAACGGCGAAGGCCTGTTCGCGGTCGATCCCATGCGCGTGGCCACGCGCACCATCTCCGGCCTGTACGACGGCGCGAGCACGCGCGAGCTGGATGAGCTGTCCATCCGCACCGCCGCCCTGCTCACCGCCGAGGAACCCGAATACGGTCGCCTTGCAGCGCGCCTGCTGGCCGGCGTGATCGAGAAGGAAGTGGCGGGCATCGAGATCCATGCGTTCTCGCAGTCGGTGCAGCGCGGCCACGAACTGGGCCTGATCAACGACCGCCTGCTGACGTTTGTGCAGGCCAACGCGCGCAAGCTCAACGATGCGATCGACGCCTCGCTCAACCTGCGTTTCGACTACTTCGGCCTGCGCACGCTGTACGACCGCTACCTGCTGCGCCACCCGACCGCGCGCACCGTGATCGAGACCCCGCAACAGTTCTTCCTGCGCATCGCCTGTGCGCTGAGCGAGGACGTGGGCGAGGCGCTCGCGCTGTACCGGCGCATGGCGCAGCTGGACTACATTCCGTCCTCGCCGACGCTGTTCAACTCCGGCACCACGCACGAGCAGCTGTCGAGCTGCTTCCTGCTCGACTCGCCCGAGGATTCGCTGGAGAGCATCTACAAGCGCTACATGGACGTGGCCAAGCTGAGCAAGTTCAGCGGCGGCATCGGCCTGTCGTACACGCGCATCCGCTCGCGCGGCTCGCTGATCCGTTCCACCAACGGCCTGAGCAACGGCATCGTGCCGTGGCTGAAGACGCTGGATGCGTCCGTCGCGGCGGTCAACCAGGGCGGCAAGCGCAAGGGCGCGGCCTGCGTGTACCTGGAGCCGTGGCATGCGGACGTCGAGGAATTCCTCGAACTGCGCGACAACACCGGCGACGAAGCGCGCCGCACGCACAACCTCAACCTGGCCAACTGGATCCCCGACGAGTTCATGCGCCGCGTCGAGGCCGACGGCGAGTGGTCGCTGTTCGACCCGGCGAAAGTGCCGCAGCTGACCGACCTGTGGGGCGAGGCGTTCGAGCGCGCGTACCACGCCGCCGAAGCCGCAGGCCTTGCCGTGAAGAAGGTCAAGGCGCGCGACCTCTACGCGCGGATGATGCGCACGCTGGCACAGACCGGCAACGGCTGGATGAACTTCAAGGACAAGTCCAACCGCGCCTGCAACCAGACCCTGCGCGATGGCAACGTCGTGCACCTGTCGAACCTGTGCACGGAAATCCTGGAGGTCACGTCGCAGGACGAGACCGCAGTGTGCAACCTGGGCTCGATCAATCTTTCGCACCACGTCGAACTGTTCGAGGAAGGCACCGTCCACGGCGAGTCCGGACGCTTCGATTTCGACAAGCTCGCCGACACCGTGCGACTGGCGGTGCGTCAGCTCGACCGCGTGATCGATCTCAACTTCTATCCGATCGAAACCGCACGTCGCGCCAACCTCAAGTGGCGCCCGGTCGGCCTGGGCGTGATGGGCCTGCAGGACGTGTTCTTCAAGCTGCGCCTGCCGTTCGATTCCGACGCTGCGCGGGCGTTGTCGAAGCGGATCGCCGAAGCGGTGTATTTCCATGCGTTGTCGGCATCGAACGAGCTGGCGATGGAGCGCGGACGGCACCCCTCGTTCGCCGACACGCGCGCCGCGCAGGGCGAACTGCAGTTCGAAGCCTGGGGCGTGGCGCCGGAAGATGCCGAACGCTGGGACGGCTTGCGGGCACGCATCGCCGAGCACGGCCTGCGCAACTCTCTGCTCATCGCCATCGCGCCGACGGCGACCATCGCCTCCATCGCCGGCTGCTACGAATGCATCGAGCCGCAGGTGTCGAACCTGTTCAAGCGCGAGACGCTGTCGGGCGACTTCCTGGTCGTCAACAAGTACCTCGTCGAGGAACTCAAGGCACTGGGCCTGTGGACGCCGGAGCTGCGCGACCGCATCAAGATGGCGGAAGGGTCCATCCAGGGCATCGAGGCGATTCCCGAATCGCTGCGCGCCGTGTACCGCACCGCGTGGGAACTGCCGATGCGCTCGCTGATCGACATGGCCGCCGAGCGCGGCGCGTTCATCGACCAGAGCCAGTCGCTCAACCTGTTCATCGAAAGCCCGAACATCGGCCAGCTCTCGTCGATGTACATGTACGCGTGGAAGAAGGGCCTGAAGACCACGTATTACCTGCGCTCGCGCCCGGCCACGAAGATCGCCAAGGCCACGGTGAGCGGCGCGACCGCGCAGGCACCGAAGCCCGAGTACACGCCGACGGAAGCCGTTGCGTGCTCGCTGGAGAACCCCGAGGCCTGCGAGGCCTGCCAGTAACCCCGTTGCTCCCTCTTCCCTCGCGGAAGGGGGACAGGCGCAAAGCGCCAGGGTGAGGGGCGGTTCTCCCTCCCCTGAAGCCCTCCTCTCCTGGCGCTGCGCGCCTCCTCTCCCGGAAGGGAGAGGGCCATCCGAAGGATCCGACATGACCCCGCCCCGCCTGCTCGACCCAGGCTTCGACCTCACCCTGCGGCCGATGCGCTATCCGCAGTTCTACGAGATGTACCGCGACGCCATCCGCAACACGTGGACCGTCGAAGAGGTCGACTTCTCGCTCGACGTCAACGACCTCAAGCACAAGCTCGGGCCGGCGGAGCGCCACCTGATCGAACGCCTGGTCGCGTTCTTCGCCACCGGCGACAGCATCGTCGCCAACAATCTGGTGCTGAATCTGTACCAGCACATCAACGCGCCCGAGGCGCGCATGTACCTGTCGCGCCAGCTGTACGAGGAAGCGCTGCACGTGCAGTTCTACCTCACCCTGCTGGACACCTACCTGCCCGACCCGGTCGCGCGGGCGAAGGCGTTCGACGCGGTGGAGAACATCCCGTCGATCCGCGCCAAGGCGGAGTTCTGCTTCAAGTGGATCGATTCCATCCAGGGGCTGTCGCGCATCGAAACCACCGCGCAGCGCCGCCAGTTCCTGCTCAACCTGATCTGCTTCGCCTGCTGCATCGAAGGCCTGTTCTTCTTCGCCGCGTTCGCCTACGTGTACTACCTGCGCTCGCGCGGGCTGCTGCACGGGCTGGCCTCGGGCACCAACTGGGTGTTCCGCGACGAGAGCTGCCACATGGCGTTCGCCTTCGAAGTCATCCACACGGCGCGCAGCGAGGAGCCCGAGCTGTTCGATGACGAACTGAAGGCGCAGGTCGTGCGCATGCTCGAGGAAGCGGTGGAGTGCGAGATGCAGTTCGCGCAGGACGTGCTGTCGGGCGGCGTCGCGGGATTGTCGCCGAAGGACATGCGCCAGTACCTGCAGTACTGCGCGGACCAGCGACTGACCCAGTTGGGAATGCCGAAGCATTTCGGCGCCACCAACCCGTTCGCCTTCATGGACCTGCAGGACGTGCAGGAAGTGACCAACTTCTTCGAGCGTCGTGTGTCGGCCTACCAGGTGGGCGTGGAAGGCGAAGTGGCGTTCGACGCGGCGTTCTGACGTGCCATTGCCGCGCCGCGCCGTACGCGGCGCGGCACGAGGACCTCACGCGGCGGGACGGCGCAGCAGGCTCAGCGCGAAGCCGGCCACCACCACAGCGCCCAGCACCAGCACGCCCCACAGCAACCAGGTCTTCCAGTCGCGCGGCGTCGGTGCGGGCGTGAGCGCAACCTGGCCGGCGCGCTCGACGGAAGCGCCCAGCGTCGCGATCGCCGGCTGCCACAGCGCGCCGCGCTGTGCGCGCATGGCCTCGATCATGCCCACCAGTTCCGCGTCGGTGCGGCTGGTGCGCGCACTGCCCGCGACCAGCGCGAACGGCCCTGCACCCTGCGCGACGAACACCAGCGCTTCCGGGCGATAGCCCAGGCGCAACTGCGGCGCGTCGGCGTGGTTCGCGCTGCCCAGGGGCGTCAAACGCCACAGGCGCTCGCGATGAACGCCATACAGCGGTTGCGGCGGCGATGCATCGCTGCTTCCTTCCTGCTCGAGTCGGAACGCCATCCACGACGCGGCGGCATCGCGCCACGGTGCGGAGGCATCGTCGCGCACCTGCAAACGCCACTGCCCCGTGCTGTTCCCCGGTAGCGCGACATCGGCCTGCGCCATCGGAAAGCGGCCGTCCAGTTCGAATTCGTAATGCACCGAGGCGTCGGCATCCTGCACGCGCTTTCCGCGAAGCACGCGCCACTGCCACTGCGGTGTTGCCGCGGTCGCCTGCAGTTCGGCGACGACGCCACTCACCTGCAGCGCCTTCGCGTTCGCATCCAGTGGCGCCACGCGCAGATAGCGCGCCTTCGTTCCGTCGATGTCGATGCGATCGCGCAGGATGCGCTGGCCGGCGTTGGAGAGTTCGACCAGGTGCGCACCGTCTGCCACGGTGCGCCAGTCGCGCAGGTCGTCCGAAGCACTGACGCGAACGGGAAGGTCGAATGCCGCCTGCCCGCTGGCCCAGCGCACGCGCAGCGCCTGGATCGGCACCGTCACGTTGCTGGCATCCAGCAGGAAGCCGTTACCCGCCACGGAACCACCGCCGCCGGTACGCCATTCCACACGACGCAGGCTGCCGTCGGTGGCGATCTCGCTGATCGAGGCGATGTTGCGCCCGTCGCGATCGCCGGATGGCAGCGGGAACCAGGGGAGCTCGAGGAACGTCGCGGCCTGCGGGCCGGGCGTGTCGGGTCCGAACAGCGCGGCCGGCACCGGATTGCCCTGTGCGTCGACGACGTCCACGTCGGCCAGCGCGCGCGAGCGCGCCTGCCGGTACACGGCCTCGTCCAGTTCGACGCGATACGCACCGGCGTTGACCGCGCCCAGCTGCAGCGGCCATTGCCGCGCGTATTCGCCACCGGCGTGGGCGGCGAGCGGAAACATCACGAGCAGCAGCAGTGTTCTCATGCAGGTTCGCCTTCCACGGCAGGTTCGTCGGACTCGTCGCGACGCGGCGGCACCGGCGCAAGGTAGCCCACCACGGTGCACAGCAGTCCATAGGCAATGAACGACGCGATGCCGAGCACGTTGCCCAGATTGCTGCGATCCACCAGCAGCAGCTTGGCCAGCACCACGCCCATCAGCACCG
This sequence comes from Lysobacter stagni, assembly GCF_030053425.1. Lineage (NCBI taxonomy): Bacteria > Pseudomonadati > Pseudomonadota > Gammaproteobacteria > Lysobacterales > Lysobacteraceae > Lysobacter > Lysobacter stagni. The sequence goes on from NZ_JASGBI010000001.1 coordinate 206,300, forward strand.
CACCGGCGAGCCACAGGCCGCGTTGGCCGCGACGCGAGCCCAGCACCCAGCCCAGCACGCCCAGGACGCTCCACGTCACGCTCAGGCTGGTTTGTGCCAGGCCGGTGGACAACAGGTGGCCGTCCCACGGCACCTGGCCCCAGTGATGCACGGTGCGCAACACGCTGGCCGTCAGCAGCGCGAAACCGGCCAGCGCGATGCCGAGCGAGCGCTTGCGTTCCAGGCCTTCGGGTGCGTGTTGCGACCACAACCAGCAGGCCAGCAGCACCAGCACCGCCAGTTGCGCCAGCTCCAGCGGATTCAACAGCGGAATCCACGGCAACGGCGCGCCGCCATCGGCCATGAAGAGCGCCCCGACCCAACCCGCTGCGAGCACGCCGAACGCGGTGAACAGCAATGCCGGGCGGAAGCCATCGAAGCGCTCTCCCAGTGGCATCGACAACCACGGCCACCGGAACAGCCCCAGCGCCGCAAGCGCGCACCACGGCAACGCAAGGCCAAGCATGCGCCAGCCTCCGGCCAGGTCGAAATACACACCCAGCCACTGCAGCAGCAACGACAATGCCAGTGGCCACACGAGCAGCCATGCGAACTGTGCGTATCCAGCGAGCGAGTGCTCGCTGCGGCGCAGGCACACCAGGCTGCGCACGCCCAGCACCGCATACACGAGCCACGTCCAGGCGGCGCGACCGCCGAAGGGCTGCCCATGAGCGCTGTCCAGCATCAACGCGATCGGACCGGCCGCGACCAGCGCGGCCAGCGTCGTCGCCGCCAGCGCGGTCGCGGGGCGGCGGCGCTGCACTTCGGCTGCCAGCCATCCGGTCACGGCGATGACCACGAACAGCACGTCGACGCGGTACTGCGGATCGACGAAGCGCCCGATCTCGTGGACCGCATTGCCCATCCACCACGCCAGACCCCAGAGGTAGAACGGCAGCGCCACGGCAGACGAGTCCTCCGAACTGCGGCGGAAATTCCACGCGCTGGCGAAACCGGCCAGTGCGATCAGCAACGCGCTCATGAACACCGCGTTGGCGATGGCGATGTCGTCAGCGGCATCCGTACCGTTGAAGAAGGCCACCGCCGCCAGCACCTGCAGCAACGCGCCACTGAACTGCGGGAAGCGGCGGTTCTGGCGCAGGCCCAGCCACACCAGTGCGGCGCCTTCGAGCGCGAACACGCTGGCCGTCGCCCGCGCCGACAGCGCCAGCGGGACTGCGAGGGTCGCGAAGCCCAGGGCCAGCAGCGCATAGTGCGGCGACAGTGCAGCGAAGCTCTCGCGCCGGCGCAGTGCCCAGGCCATCACGGCGTAGATCGCTGCCAGTCCCAGCGCGTTGAACGCGAGCGGCAGGCGATCGCCCGCCAGCAATCCGGCCTGCAGCGAGAACGCCACCAGCGGCGTGCCGAACACCAGGCAACCTTCGACGATGCCGCGACGGCTGATGGGCTGGTGCCGCGCCTGCAGCAATGGAATGACCAGGTACAGCGCGAAGAACAGCAACAGGAAGGGTTCGGTGGTGTCGAACTTCTCGGGGCGGTAGTCGAACACGCCCCACAGCGTGCCGATGCCGAAGGTGAAGGCGAAGCCCAGCAGGTTCAGGATGCGCCACGACTTCCACCACGCCACGCCCGCGATGGCGACGTTGAGCACGGCGTAATACGAGAACAGCGCGACATGGTTGCCGCTGCCCGTGGACAGCCAGATCGGTGCGAGGAAGCCGGCCAGCAGCGCGAAGACGGCCAATGCCTTCGCATCCTGCAACACCGCCAGCATGCCCGCGCCGGCGATCAGCAACACGCTCAACGCGAAGGCGGGCCCGGCCTCGAGCAGTCCGTACTGTTTGAACGCGGCGAACACGGTCAACAGCAGCACGCCGATGGCGCCGCCCTGCAGGCTGAGTGCGAAGCTGCGATGGCTTTCGCGCTTGCGCCAGGCGAAGACCAGTGCGGCCAGTGCGGCACCGGCGATGCCGGCAAGCCGCAGCTCGATCGGCATGCGCATCCAGCCCTGGTCGCTGGCGTACTTCAGCAGTGACGCGACGCCGGCGAACAGCACCAGTACGCCGATCTTCACCGGCACGTTGCCGGTCATGAACCAGCGCTTCACCGCGCGCAGGCCCAGCGTGATGGGGTCGGGTCGCGCGGGCGCTGCCGGCCTGCGCGGTTCCGGAATGCGTGGCGTGGAGGCCGGATACTGACGGTGATCGAACCAGGGCTCCCGGTCGGACGTCGTCGTCGATGGCTCGGGCGGTCGCGTGACCGGCGGGAGTGGCGGCGGTACGTCGCGCACGACCTGCGGCGGCGTGGCAGGCATGCGCACGGGTGCGGGCGCCTGCGAAGGCTGCGCCGTTTGCGGAGGCATGGGCCGCTCGCGCGGTGCGAGGGTTTCTTCGCGCAGCGATGGCGCTGCGTTGTGCAAGGCGTCGAGCTGATCTTCGAGTGCGGCGACCCGCGCCTTCAACCCGCTCAGCGACACCAGCGCAACGATCAGCAGGATCGGCACCAGCAGTACCGCCAGCGCCACCAGCACAAATAGCCCTTCCATGCGGTTTCCCCTCGCCGGGTCGCCGCCGGTTGGCGGTCCATCATCCCGGCTCCCTCCGGACCGCAGCCTCGACGAAACACCCGCGCTTTGCAATATCGGACGTCTTGGACAAATCGACGCCAGACATTGGACGCAGGACTGCGCCGGTTCCGCGGTGTCAGACGGTCGGCAGGCCGAGCGGTCGCGTTCCCGTCTTGTCCATCAGGCCCAGGCCGTAGCGCAGGCTGTAGCCGATCCGGTCGGCGTAGCCGCACACGCGCTCGACGTGTTCGGCGGGCAGCACCTCGCGCGCGGTCTCGCGCCACAGCGCCAGCCAACGGTCGAAGTGTTCGGCACGGATCGGATGCGGCCGATGCGCCGACATCGGATTGCCCCGATAACTACGCGTGCCCAGCGCAACCGAGGACCAGAACTCCGTGAGCATGCGTTTGTGCTCGGGCCAGTCATCGATGGCCGCGTTGAACACGGGGCCAAGCTCCGGCTCCACGCGCACCTTCTCGTAGAAGCGGTCGACCAGGGTCGCCAGGTGCGCCTGGGTGAGCGTGTCGTCCGAAGGGGTGTCGTGCGTGTCGTTCATGGTGCAGGAATGCGGCCGCAAGCCATCAAAAGCAAGGGCCGGTGATGTGCCGGCGAGGCGACTCTCAAAAGCAGAGGGCCGGCGATACGCCGGCCCTTGCTGGATCACACGGTGCGTCGCAGGTTACTTCGCGACGACCTTGACCATTTCGAGGCACTTGTTGGAGTAGCCCCACTCGTTGTCGTACCAGCTGACCAGCTTCACGAACGTGCCGTCGAGCGCGATGCCGGCTTCGGCGTCGAAGATCGAGGTACGCGCGTCGCCGCGGAAATCGGTCGCCACGACCTTGTCTTCGGTGTAGCCCAGGATGCCCTTCAGCGCGCCTTCCGACTGCGCCTTCATCTCCGCGCAGATCTCGGCGTAGGTGGCGGACTTCTCGAGTTCGACGGTCAGGTCGACGACCGACACGTCGGACGTCGGCACGCGGAACGACATGCCGGTGAGCTTCTTGTTGAGTTCCGGAATCACCACGCCCACGGCCTTCGCGGCACCGGTGCTGGACGGAATGATGTTCTCCAGGATGCCGCGGCCGCCGCGCCAGTCCTTGTTGGACGGGCCATCGACGGTCTTCTGCGTGGCGGTGGCGGCGTGCACCGTGGTCATCAGGCCGCGCTTGATGCCCCACTTGTCGTTCAGCACCTTGGCCAGCGGCGCCAGGCAGTTGGTGGTGCACGAGGCGTTGGAGATGATCGCCTCGCCGTTGTACTTGGCGTGGTTCACGCCGTACACGAACATCGGCGTGTCGTCCTTCGACGGCGCCGACTGGATGACCTTCTTCGCGCCCGCGTCGAGGTGCTTCTGGCAGGTTTCCTTGGTCAGGAACAGGCCGGTGGATTCGATGACGACGTCGGCGCCGACTTCGTCCCACTTCAGGTTGGCCGGATCACGTTCCTGCGTCAGGCGGATCTTCTTGCCGTTGATGATCAGCGTGTTGCCTTCGACCTTCACATCGCCCTTGAAGCGGCCGTGGACCGAGTCGTAGCTCAGCATGTAAGCCAGGTAGTCCGGCTCCAGAAGGTCGTTGATGGCGACGATCTCGATCTCGCCAGCGAAGTTCTGCACGGCCGAACGCAGCACGTTGCGCCCGATGCGGCCGAAGCCGTTGATACCAACCTTGATGGTCATGACTTGCAAGCTCCTGCGGCCGCGCCCGGCGCGGCGGGTGGACGGGAAGAACCCGGGGGAGCGCCATTCTATCAGGGGCCGGCGGCCACACCTCACCACGCTGGCCGACGTGAATTGACCATGATCAAGGCAACGGCATGTCGCGACGCCGAGACTGAAGCCCTTCCCAACAGAGGCTTCACCATGCAAAAGACCCTGCTGACCGGCGCCCTCGCGCTTGCCCTGGGCGCCGTTGCCGCGCCCGCCTTCGCCCAGTCCGCCGGCGACTGGACGCTGGGCGTGGGCATCCATTCGGTCGACCCCAAGTCCGACAACGGCAAGCTGGCCGACGGCGCGCTGAAGGTGGACGTCGACTCCGACGTCAAGCCGACCCTCACCTTCGAGTACTTCGTGCGCGACAACCTGGGCGTCGAAGTGATCGCCGCGTGGCCGTTCGAGCACGACATCGCCATCGATGGCCTGGGCACCGTGGGCAGCACCAAGCAGCTGCCGCCGACCGTGTCGCTGCAGTACCACTTCAACAGCAAGGGCAAGGTCTCGCCGTTCATCGGCGCGGGCGTCAACTACACCGCGTTCTTCAGCGAAGACACCCGCGGTGCGCTGGAAGGCACCAGGCTGAAGCTGGACGATTCCTGGGGCCTGGCTGCCCACGCCGGCATCGATTTCGCCGTCAGCGACAAGAGCGCCATCCGCGTCGACGCACGCTGGATCGACATCGACACCGACGTCTCGCTGGAAGGCGTGGACCTGGGTACCGTCAACATCGACCCGATCGTGTACGGCGCCGCCTACGTCATGAAGTTCTGAGCCGTCCCGGCCGTGCGAACGGGCACGGCCGGACATTCTGGGGACGGGTCGTGTCGGCTAGCATTGCCGGCATGACCCGTTTCCTTTGCGCCCTGCTGATCGCCCTCCTCGTCCTGCCCGCGGACGCCCTGGCCTGGGGCCGCCTCGGCCACCGTCTGGTCGCCGCACTGGCCTGGGATGACCTCACGCCCACCGCGCGTGCACAGATCGCCAAACTGCTGGAAGGCGAAGCCGATCCGACGCTTCCCGGCATCGCCAGCTGGGCCGACGAACTGCGCGAGCACGACCCGGACCTGGGCAAGCGCACCAGCAAGTGGCACTACGTGAACATCGCCGAGGACGACTGCCACTACGAGCAGGTCAAGCACTGCGCCAACGGCGACTGCGTGGTCGAGGCGATCCGTACGCAGACCGCGATACTCGCCGACAAGACCCGCACCAAGGCCGAACGCCTGCAGGCGCTGAAGTTCGTCGTGCACTTCATCGGCGACGTGCACCAGCCGCTGCATGCCGGTTACGCACACGACAAGGGCGGCAACGACGTGCAGGTGAACCTGGACGGCCGCGGCACCAACCTGCACTCGCTGTGGGACAGCGGCATGATCAACGCCGCCGGACTCGAGGAAGCGCAGTGGCTGCAACGCCTGCGTGCGATGCCGCTGGCCGTGGCGATGGCGCGCGATCCGCTGCCGCCGGCGTCGGTGGCATGGGCCGAGGATTCGTGCCGCATCGCAGTGCGCCCCGGCCTGTATCCGCCGAAGGCCGTGATCGGCGACGACTACGTGCAGACGTGGCGCCCGATCGCCGAGATCCAGCTGCGCCGCGGCGGCGCACAGCTCGCCGCCACGCTCAACGCCGCGCTGGCGCGCTGATCACTTCGCCGGCGGCAGGCCCAGCAGTTCGCGCACGCGCGGCTCGGCGCCGGTAAGACCGGCGTCCTTGCCGAACTGCAATGCGTCGTCCGCGTCCGCGCCGTTGCGCGCGGCGTCCAGGGCAAGCAGCGCGCCGACGCGATTGCCCGACGCGCAATGCACCAGCACCGAGCCCTTCGCCTGCGCGATGGCCTGGGACAGCGCGTGCGCATTCGCCGGGGTGAGGTCGGCCGCACCGGCGATCGGAATCGACACGTACGCCATGCCGGCCGCCGCCACTTCGCCGGCTTCATCGCGCCCGGCCATTTCCGCTTCGGGACGAAGGTTGATGACGGTGCCCACGCCCTGCGCGGCCAGCGCGGTCCACGCCGCAGCATCGGGCTGCCCGCCGGTGAGCAGGTGTTCGCGCGGCTGGCGCAGGTTCGGGAGGGTGTCGTGCGTGGACATGGGAACGTTCGATGGCGCCGGCGGCGCGGCGGACAGTGAAGGAACGAAGGACGCCAGCGCGAGCGTCGTCGCCAAGGCGATGGAAGCAGCGTGCTTCATGAGTCGTCTCCGCAATAGATCGCATGCAGCGTGGCCATGACCGCTTGCGCGGGCCCCGGCACCAGCGAATAGAACACCTGCTGGCCTTCGCGCCGCGTCTGCACCAGGCCGGCTTCGCGAAGCACGCCCAGGTGCTGGGACAACGCCGACTGCGACAGTGCGATGCGCGACAGCAGCGCGCCCACACCGAGCTCGCCTTCCACGAGGTGGCACAGCACCAGCAGGCGCTGTTCGTTGCCCAGGCTGCGCAACAGCGCGGCGGCCTCGCCGGCATGCTGCTGCATGCGGGCCAGGTCGGGGGCGGATTTGAGCGGGCGGCTGGAAGGGGGCAAGGTGTCCGGGCGGATCCGGTCCGGGATGGGTCGCCGCCATTTTATTCGACATTTCTAAATTAGCAATGCCTAATATAGACGACCGTTTGCGGAGGCTGCGATGCACCCCGACGTCCATCCCTTCTTCCACGCCGACAGCAACACGTGGAGCTACGTCGTGCGCGACCCGGCCGGCGACGCCGCGGCTGTCGTCGACCCCGTACTCGATTTCGACGCAAAGTCGGCGCGCACATCCACGCATTCGGCCCAGGCGCTGCTCGACTTCGTGCGCGAACGCGGCCTGCGCGTGGAGTGGATCATCGAAACCCACGCACACGCCGACCACCTCAGCGCCGGGCATTGGCTGAAGTCGCACTGGCCGCAGGCCATGCTGGCCATCGGCGAGGGCATCCGCGACGTGCAGAAGGCGTTCGTGCCGATCTTCAACCTGGGCGAGCACTTCCCCACCGACGGCTCGCAGTTCGACCGCCTCTTCGCCGATGGAGACGCCTTTCGCGTCGGTGCATTGGACGCGCACGTCATCGCCGTCCCCGGACATACCAGCGACAGCTGCGCGTATGTCATCGGCGATGCACTGTTCACCGGCGACTCGCTGTTCATGCCCGACGGCGGCACCGCGCGCTGCGATTTCCCGGGCGGAAGCGCACGCGTGCTGTTCCGTTCGATCCATCGGCTGTTCGCACTGCTGCCCGACGACACCCGCGTGTTCGTCTGCCACGACTACGGTCCGAACGGGCGCCCGATGGCCTGCGAAACCACGCTGGGCGCGCAGAAGCGCGACAACATCCACGTGCACGAGGGCGTGGGCGAGGACGAGTACGTCGCGTTGCGCGAAGCGCGCGATGCGACCCTCGCGATGCCCGCGCTGATGCTGCCGGCGGTGCAGACCAACATCCGCGCCGGCGCACTGCCTCCACCCGAGGACAACGGCGTGCGCTATCTCAAGATCCCCGTCGACAGGCTCTGACCGCCATGCCCACTGCTTTCACTCCTCTGTCCGCGCTGATCGGCGGCGCGCTGATCGGCCTGGGCGCCGCGTGGCTGCTGGCCACGATCGGCCGCATCGCCGGCGTCAGCGGCATCGTCAACCGCGCCATCGATGCACGCGAGGAGCGCGGCTGGCGATGGGCGTTCCTGCTCGCGATGATCGCGGCCGCGGGCCTGTGGTTCGCGTTCACCGGTGCGCAGGCACGCACGGGATTCCCGTGGATCGCGCTTGTCGCCGCGGGCCTGCTGGTGGGTGCGGGCACGCGCGTGGGCAACGGCTGCACCAGCGGACACGGCATCTGCGGTCTGGCACGCCTGTCGCGCCGTTCGCTGTGGGCGGTGCTGGTGTTCGTGGGTGTCGCGATGCTGACCGTGTACACGGTGCGCCACGTGTTCGGAGGTCTCGCATGAACCGCATCGTCCAAGGCGCCATCGCCGGCACGCTGTTCGGTTTCGGACTGGCGATCTCGGGCATGACCAACCCGGACAAGGTGCTGAACTTCCTGGATGTCGCCGGCACCTGGGACCCATCACTCGCGCTGGTGATGGGTGCCGCGCTCGCGGTGTCCGTGCCGGGGTTTGCGTTACTGCGACGGCGCGGGTGCACGCTGGACGGCGGTGCCCTGCCCTCACCGCCCTCGAGCGCGGTGGACCGCAGATTGCTGCTGGGCAGCGCGTTGTTCGGCGTAGGTTGGGGACTGGCGGGATATTGCCCGGGCCCGGCCATCGCCAGTCTCGCGCATGGGCTGTCCGAAGCGGTTGTGCTGGTCGCCGCGATGCTGGCAGGCTCGCAACTGGTTCGCTTCATCGACAAGGATCGCCCGTGAGTCCTCACGCACCTGCGCTGCTGCTTCTGCTGGCTTTCGTCACGCCCGCGGCGGCGACCGACGTACCGCTCGATCCGGCCCTGATCGCGACGCTACCCACGGTGCGCGCGGGCGGAAGCGTGCACGGCAAGGCGCTGGATTGCGAAGGCGTCACGCTCGCCTCGCTGCTGCAGGCGGCGAAGGCGATGCCGACCGAACCGCTGCGCGGTGCGCAACTGGCGAGCGCGGTGCTCGTCACCGCGCGCGATGGTTACCGCGTGGTGTTCTCACTGGCGGAGCTGGACCCTTCACTGGGTGCACGCAACGTCGTGCTGACCAACCGCTGCAATGGCGCGCCGCTGGAGGCGGAGGATGGTCCATGGCGCCTCATCGTCTCCGGCGAGTCGCGGCCGGCACGCTGGCTCCGCCAGATAGAATCGATCCATGTCGTCGACGTGAAGGACGCCCCATGAACCGTTTCCGTCGCACCCTGCTGCTGGCCGCTTCGTTCGCGTTCGCCCACCTTGCCGTCGCCGCACCGCCCGCGACGTCGGACGAACCGGTCACCGTGTTCGCCGCGGCGAGCATGAAGGAGTCGCTCGACGAAGTCGCGGCCGCCTACCAGGCCAAGACTGGGCAGAGCGTGCGCGTGTCCTACGCGGCCAGCTCCGCGCTGGCGCGCCAGATCGAACAGGGCGCACCGGCCGATCTGTTCGTCTCCGCCGACCTGGACTGGATGGACTACCTGCAGGAGCGCCACCTGCTCGACGACGCCACGCGCCGCAATCTGCTCGGAAACACGCTGGTGCTGATCGCACCGTCGACCAGCAAGGCCCACAGCGTCGCGCTGAAGCCCGGTGTCGATCTGTTGCCGCTGCTTGGCGACGGACGCATCGCACTCGCACTGACCGCCAGCGTGCCCGCCGGCAAGTACGCGAAGGCAGCGTTCACCTCACTCGGTGTGTGGCCGTCGCTGGAGCCGCGCGTGGCCGAGGCCGAGAACGTGCGCGCCGCGCTGATGCTGGTCGCGCGTGGCGAGTCGCCACTGGGCGTGGTGTACGGCAGCGATGCGAAGGCCGAGCCGCGCGTGCGCGTGCTGGCGACGTTCCCCGCCAGCTCGCACCCACCGATCGTCTATCCGGTCGCCCGCCTGAAGGGCAGCCGGCATCCGCAGGCCGATGCGTTCCTTCGCTGGTTGCAGAGCCCGCAGGCCGACGCGATCTTCCGCCATCGCGGTTTCATGCTGGCCGACTGATCGCATGCCGGAATTCAGCGCGGCCGAAATCACCGCGATCCTGCTGAGCCTGAAGGTGGCCTCGGTGGCCGTGCTGTGCAGCCTGCCGTTCGGCATCGCACTGGGCTGGCTGATGGCGCGCGCCTCGTTCCCCGGCAAGCTGCTGCTCGACACGTTGCTGGTGATGCCGCTGGTGCTCCCGCCGGTCGTCACCGGCTACGTGCTGCTGGTGTTGCTCGGCACACAGGGAGCCATCGGTGCGTTCCTGCACGAGCATCTGGGCTTCACCTTCGCGTTCCGCTGGACGGGCGCTGCGCTGGCTAGCGCGATCATGGGTTTCCCGCTGATGGTGCGTGCGATCCGTCTGTCGATCGAAAGCGTCGACCGCCGGCTGGAACACGCCGCCGCCACGCTGGGCGCGAATCCGTGGCGCGTCTTCTACAGCATGACGCTGCCGCTGGCCTGGCCGGGCGTCATCGCCGGTGCGGTGCTCGCCTTCGCCAAGGCGCTGGGCGAGTTCGGCGCCACCATCACCTTCGTATCGAACATTCCGGGCGAAACGCAGACGCTATCGTCGGCCATCTACGGGCTGATGCAGGTGCCCGGCGGCGAAGCAGGCATCTGGCGGCTCACGGCGGTGGCGGTGGCGATCTCGTTCGCCGCGGTGCTCGCCTCGGAATGGCTGGTGCAACGCCAGCGCCGCGGGAGCGAAACATGAGCGGCGATCGTGCCGCGCCGGTCTTCTCCATCGACATCGCGCTGCGTCGCGGCAGCTTCGAGCGCGCCGTGCACATCGAAAGCAGCGCGCGCGTGATCGCGCTGGTGGGCGAATCCGGTGCGGGCAAGACCTCGATCCTGCAGGCCATCGCCGGCCTGGTGCGCCCGCAGCGCGGGCACATCGAGATCGGTGGCCAGCGCCTGTTCGACGCCGCACGCGGCATCGACGTGCCTGCGCACCGGCGCCGCATCGGCTACGTGTTCCAGGACGCGCGACTGTTCCCCCACCTGGACGTGCGCCGCAACCTGCTCTACGGCTACCGCGGCATCGCCCGCGAGCAACCGCGCTTCGCGTTGCCGGCCATCGTCGACCTGCTGGGCATCGGTGCATTGCTGGACCGGCGCACCGCCGGCCTGTCGGGCGGCGAGCTGCAGCGCGTCGCGCTGGGCCGCGCGCTGATGTCGCAACCGCGCATCCTCCTGCTGGACGAGCCGCTGTCCATGCTCGACATGAACCGTCGCGAGGACCTGCTCCCGTACCTGCAGCGCGTGCGCGACGAGATCGCGCTGCCGATGATCTACGTCAGCCACTACCCGGACGAAGTCCGCCGCATCGCCGCCTACGACGTCCATGCCATCGGCTGAGCCGCGAACGCATATGCTTGCGCCATGACCGACCGCCCCGCTCCCGTCCTGCTCGATTCCGTCGACGCCGCCGTCGACCTGCTCCTTTCGCGCCTGCGCGGCCCACTGCGCATCGGCGCACCGCTGGGGCTGGGCAAGCCGCACCGGCTGCTCAATGCGCTGTATGCGCGCGCCGAGGCCGACGCATCGCGCCCCCTGCACCTGTACACCGCGCTGTCGCTCGATCCGCCCGGCGGTGGCAAGGGTCTGGAAGCGCGTTTCGTCAAACCCTTCGTGCAACGTCATTTCGGCGACGACTTCCCGCGCCTGGCGTACGTCCAAGCGCTCAAGCGCAATGCACTGCCGGCGCACATCGAGATCGAGGAGTTCTACCTGCAGTCCGGCGCGATGCTGGGCTCGGCGCCGGTGCAGCGCCGCTATGCCAGCCTGAACTACACGCATGTGGCGCGCGCACTGGCCGATCGCGGGCTCAATGCCATCGTGCAGCGCGTCGCACGCTCACCGGACGGACGTCGACTGTCGTTGTCGTGCAACACCGACCTCACCTTCGACACCGTCGATGCCGTCACCGCGCGCGGCCTGCCGCGACCGCTGCTCATCGCCGAGGTGGATCCGGAGCTGCCGTGGCTCGAAGGCAGCGCCTGTGTCGATTCGGACTGGTTCGACGCGATCGTGACGCCGCCGGGTCCGCACCCGAAGCTGTTCGGCCTTCCACGCCAGCCGGTGAACGATGTCGACTACGCCATCGGCTTCCACGCCAGCACGCTCGTCCTGGACGGCGGCACGTTGCAGATCGGCATCGGTGCGCTGGCCGACGCGCTCTGCCACGCACTGGTGCTGCGCCACACCGACAATGCCGGCTATCGCGCGGTGCTGCGCGCGCTCGGCGTGCCGACCGCCGAGGACCCCGCGCTGGGGCCCTTCGCGCAGGGTCTGTTCGGCTCCAGCGAAATGATCAACGAAGGCTTCCGCCGACTGGTGGAAACCGGCGTGATCCGTCGCCGCGTGGTCGACGATGCCGCCGCGATGCGCCGCATCAACGCCGGCGCCGCCAGTGCGCACGATCTGGCGCTGCTGGAGCAGCAGGGGCAGTTCCTGCATGGCGCGTTCTACCTGGGATCGCCGGACTTCTACGAGTGGCTGCGCAACCTCGCGCCCGACGTACGCCGTGCCATCGGCATGAAGCGCGTGGGCGAGGTCAACGACCTTCTCGGCGATGACGAAGGCCTGCAGCGCCTGCAACGTCGCGACGCGCGCTTCTTCAACACCTGCATGATGGCCACCGCACTGGGCGCGGCGGTGTCGGACGCACTGGAAGACGGGCGCGTGGTGTCTGGCGTGGGCGGGCAATACAACTTCGTGGCGATGTCGCACGCGTTGCCCGATGCACGCTCCGCACTGATGCTGCGTGCCAGCCGCGAGTCCGGCGGAGTGGTCACCTCCAACCTGGTATGGAACTACGGCCATGCCACCATCCCGCGCCACCTGCGCGATGTGTACATCAGCGAGTACGGCATCGCCGACATCCACGGCCGCGCCGACGAAGACTGCGTGATTGCGATGGCGGGCATCGCCGATGCCCGCTTCCAGCAGGGCCTGCTGGACAGTGCCAAGCGCAATGGCAAGCTGCGCGCGGACTTCTCGCTTCCGGCACGCGCGGCGCGCAACACGCCCGAAGTGCTGAGCAAGGCGCTCGCGCCGTTCCATCGCAATGGCGCACTGCCCGACTACCCGCTCGGCAGCGACTTCACGCCGGTGGAGCAGCGTCTGGTGAAGGCATTGGGATGGCTGAAGGCGAACACCGGCACGCGTGGCGGCAAGCTGCGTACCGTGCTGCAGGCGCTGGGGTCGCATCCGCTCGATGCCGAGGCATTGCAGCGCATGGAGCTGGCATCGCCGCGTGGCATCGGCGAACGCCTGGAAGCGCGGCTGCTCAGCCTTGCGCTGTCGCAGACGAAGTAGCCGCAGGCAACGCCTGCTCCGCCTGCGCACGCTGCCCGAGGTAGCGCGACACCGCATCGCCGGTGAGCGCGAAGCCGGCGATCGCGATCACCCACAGCCCCGCTTCGCGCGCGCCAGCCTGCAGACGCACGCGCCAGTGCACGAAGCGTCCCTGCAGATGGCGGCCGAACGCGGCGTTCAGCGCCACCAGTAGCAGCGGCGGCGCGATGAAGATCAGGTTGTAGATCAACAACAGGGGCAGCCACTGCGATGCCGGCACGGCAGCGGAGGTCATCAGGGCGATCGCCGCGAAGTACGGCAGCGCCGTGGTCAGCTCGACCACGGTGATGGTCATGCCGAGCAGCATCATGCCGAGCAGCCCACCCACCCGGGGTTCGCGCTGGTGGTCGTCGGCCGCGACCTTCGGCTTGGGCGCGAACACGCCGTATGCAAGCAGCGATAGGCCGATGGCGAGCTGCAGCGCCAACACCACCGGATGATCGAGCGAATCGCCGAAGCGCCTTACCACCGCGCCGGCACCGAGCATCAAAGCGATGCCCAGCGACAGATAGGCGACAAGGATGCCGGTGATGTACGACAGCAGGCGCGGCGTGGCGCCGGGTCGCGCCAGCCACCACAGCACGACGACGAGCGCCGACGGATTGATGCTGTCGACCACGGCCAGGCCGAGGACGGGAATGGCGATGCTGTTCATGGCGCAGGCAGTGTAGAGGCTGGCCGCGCATCGCGCCGGCGCCACCCCGAAACGCACGAAGCGGCCGAGGCCGCTTCGTGCAATCGCCAGCAGGGAGCGTGGATCAGAGCGACTTCGCCGCCTCGACCACCTTCTCCACCGTGAAGCCGAAGTGCGGGAACAGCTTCTCGGCCGGCGCGGATGCGCCGAAGTCGTCGATGCCGATCACCGCGCCGTCCAGGCCCACGTACTTGCGCCAGAAATCGGTGATGCCGGCCTCGATGGCCACTCGCTTGCGGCAGGCCTTGGGCAGCACGGATTCGCGGTACTTCGCGTCCTGGCGGTCGAACACGTCGGTCGAGGGCATCGACACCACGCGCACCTTGTCGCCCAGCTGCTCGGCCGCCTGCGTGGCCAGCCCCACTTCCGAACCGGTCGCGATCAGGATGATCTCCGGCGCGCCGACCGAATCCTTCAGCACGTAGCCGCCGCGCTCGATGTCGGCGACCTGCTGCGCGCTGCGCGGCTGGTGGGCGAGGTTCTGGCGCGAGAACACCAGGCAGCTGGGACCGTCGTAGCGCACGATGGCGGCCTTCCAGCACACCGCCGATTCCACCGCGTCGCACGGGCGCCACACGTCGTTGTGCGGGATGTAGCGCAGCGAAGCCAGGTGCTCGATCGGCTGGTGCGTCGGGCCGTCCTCGCCCAGGCCGATGGAGTCGTGCGTGTAGACGTGGATGGCGTGCGCGCCCATCAGTGCGCTCATGCGCACGGCGTTGCGCGCGTAGTCGCTGAACACCAGGAACGTCGCGTCGTACGGGATGAAGCACTCGTGCAGGCCCAGGCCGTTGCTGATCGCGCTCATGCCGAACTCGCGCACGCCGTAGTGCACGTAGTTGGCGTTGGGATCATCGGTGGCCACGGACTTGCTGCCCTTCCACAGGGTCAGGTTGGAATGCGCCAGGTCGGCCGAACCGCCGATCAGTTCCGGCAGCAGCGGCGCGAAGGTCTCGATGGCGTTCTGCGAGGCCTTGCGCGAAGCGATCGTCGGGCCTTCGGCCTGCAGCTTTGCGATGTAGGCATCGGCGGCCTCGACGAAACCGGCCGGCAGTTCACCGCGCGAACGGCGGTTGAGTTCGGCGGCCAGTTCCGGGTGCTGCTTGGCATAGGCGTCGAACAGGCGGTTCCATTCCTTCTCCTGCGCCTGGTGGTCGCGCTTGCGCCAACCGTCGTAGATGGCCTGCGGGATCTCGAACGGCGCCGACTCCCAGCCCAGCGCCTGGCGCGTGGCAGCCACTTCGTCCTTGCCCAGCGGCGCGCCGTGCGAGGATTCCTTGCCTGCCTTGGCCGGCGAACCGAAACCGATGGTGGTGCGGCAGCAGATCAGCGTCGGCTTGTCGGTGGACTTCAGCGCGGTCTCGATGGCGGTCTTGATCTCGACCGCGTCATGGCCGTTGACGCCACGGATCACGTTCCAGCCGTAGGCCTCGAAACGCTTGGGCGTGTCGTCGGTGAACCAGCCGTCGGTGTTGCCGTCGATGGAGATCTTGTTGTCGTCCCAGAACGCGACCAGCTTGTGCAGGCCCCAGGTGCCGGCCAGCGAAGCGGCTTCGTGCGAGATGCCTTCCATCAGGCAGCCGTCGCCCATGAACACCCAGGTGCGGCTGTCGACGACAGCGAACTCCGGCTTGTTGAAGCGCTGCGCCAGCAGCTTCTCGGCCAGCGCCATGCCGACCGAGTTGGCGAAGCCCTGGCCGAGCGGACCGGTGGTGGTCTCGATGCCAGGGGTCATGAAGTTTTCCGGATGGCCCGGCGTCTTCGAGTTGAGCTGGCGGAAGTTCTTCAGCTCCTCGATCGGCAGGTCGTAGCCGGCCAGGTGCAGCAGCGCGTACTGCAGCATCGAGCCGTGGCCGTTGGAGAGCACGAAGCGGTCGCGGTTGAACCAGTCCGGATTGGACGGGTTGTGGCGCAGGTAATCGTTCCAGAGCACTTCGGCGATGTCGGCCATGCCCATCGGCATGCCCGGGTGACCGGAGTTGGCGGCCTGCACCGCGTCGATGGCGAGGAATCGGATGGCGTTGGCGAGGTCGCGGCGGCTGGGCGTCGTCATGGCGTCGAGGGCGGTCTTCGGCTGCGGGGAGGGGGCGCGCGGACGACGGGCATGTGCCGGGCCGGGCGGACGCCCATTGTCCCACCGCGGGCGCGGGATGTCGCCCCGCTTCCAGCCCCTCTCCGTGCGGGCGAGGGATTGAGTGAGGGTCGGGGCATTCAGTCCAACGATGCGACCGGTGCCGGGGTTGGCGTCCTCGCCATGCGCCGCCGAGGGATCAGTCCGATTCCCCTTCCGGCGCCGGCACGTCCTTCTCGCCCTTCGACACCACCGTGGCGAGCATCAGATCGCCGGTGACGTTGAGCGTGGTGCGGCACATGTCGAGGAAGCGGTCCACGCCCAGGATCAGGCCGATACCCTCGGGCGGCACGCCGACCATGCCGCAGATCAGCGCCACCACCGGCAGCGAACCGGCCGGCACGCCCGCGGTGCCGATGCCGCCCAGGATGCAGACGAACATCACCGTGACCTGCTGCGTCAGCGTGAGATCGACGCCGAAGAACTGCGCGAGGAACAGCACCGTCACGCCTTCGAACAAGGCGGTGCCGTTCTGGTTGGCGGTGGCGCCCACCGTCAGCACGAAGCGCGAGACACGGTTGGGCAGACCGAGCTTCTCGTCGGCCACGCGCAGCGCGGTGGGCAGTGTGGCGTTGGACGAGGCCGTGGAGAACGCCATCACCATCGCCTCCTGCACGCCCTTGAAGAACTTGCGGGGCGAGTACCCGGCGGCGAGCTTCAGCACCAGCGAATAGACCACGAACAGGTGGAGCGCCAGCGCCAGCACCACCACGCCCACGTAGGCCCCGAGGCTGCGCAGCAACTCCCAGCCGAACAGCGCGGCGAGGTTGAACATGAAGCAGAACACCGCATACGGCGCCAGGCGGATGACCAGCCCGATCAGCGTCATCGACACATCGAAAAGCCCTTCGATGCCGCGCATCAGGACTTCCGTGCCACGCGTGCGGGTGAGCACCAGGCCGATGCCGAGCATCAGCGCGAAGAACATGACCGCCAGGATGGTGTTCTCGGCCGCGGCCTTGACCACGTTGTCGGGGACGATGGTGAGCAGCATGTCCAGGCCGCGCGGCTGGCTGCGCGTACTGCTGACGATGGCGCTGGCGCGCTCGGAACCCTCAGTAAGCAGTTGCTGCGCGCGCGCCGGGTCGACGCCCGCGCCAGGCTGCAGCCAGTTCACCAGCACCAGGCCGAGCACCACCGCGATGCCGGACACGACCACGGTGTAGGCCAGCGTGCGCCAGCCGATGCGGCCCAGTGCGCGCACATCGCCCATTTCCGCCACGCCCATCACCAGCGCAGAGAACAGCAGCGGGATCACCAGCATGAAGATCAGGCGCAGGAACAACGTGCCCAGGGGCTGGGTCACGTAGGTGGTGAACGTTTTCACCCAGCCCGCATCGGCGCCCGCGCCGTAATGGACGACCAGCCCCAGGACGAGACCGGCCATGAAGCCGATCGCCATCTTCCAGTGCAGGGGCATGCCGGCCTTGCCGGTGCCGTGGTTCGTCTGCGCCATCGTGGCACTCCGCGTACGGAATCCCCGCTGATGATGCAGGACGCAGCGTAGAGAGGGTCTTCATGCGCGCGTGCAGTACGCGCGCGCCACCGTTTTTTCCTGGCGATGGTGATGCAATGCCGTCCCGCGCCGCGTGCGCGGGAACGGCAATGCCGGCGCAGCGCGCTTAGGCGGCGCCCTCGGTCGCCTGCTCGCCTTCCAGCACCACGGCGGCTTCGGCTTCCTCCACCTCGCCCGTGCGATGCGAGACCACCACCGCGGTGGCCAGGTCGCCGGTTACGTTGAGCGCGGTGCGGCACATGTCGAGGAAGCGGTCGACGCCGAGGATGATGCCCACGCCTTCGGCCGGAATGCCGAGCACGGCGCAGATCATCGCGATCACCGGCAGCGAGCCCGCAGGGACGCCGGCCGTGCCGATACCGCCGAGCAGGCACAGACCCAGCACCATCACCTGGTGCGCCAGGGTCAGCTCCACGCCGAAGGCCTGCGCCAGGAACAGCACCGTGATGCCTTCGAACAGCGCCGTGCCGTGGTGGTTGGCCGAGGCGCCCACCGTGAGCACGAAGCGCGAGACCTTGCGCGGCAGCTTCAGGTTCTGCTCGGCCACGCGCAGCGTGACCGGCAGCGTGCCGGTGGACGATGCGGTGGCGAAGGCGGTCAGCAGCGCCTCCTGGCTGCCGCGGAAGAACGCGCGCGGGCTCATGCCGCCGGCGAACTTCACCCACAGCGGCAGCACGATGAACATGTGCACGCCGATGGCCAGCACCACGGTCAGCGCGAACTTGCCCAGCACCAGCAACAGTTCCCAGCCGAACTGCGCGCACAGCGCGAACATCAGGCACGCCACCGCGTACGGCGCGAGCTTGATGATCATGCCGATCAGGCGCATGCAGATCTCGAACAGGCCCTGCACCGCGTTCTTGAACGCCTGCGTGTGCGGGCTGGGCGTCATCACCAGGCCGATGCCGAGCATCAGCGCGAAGAACATCACGCCGAGCTTCTGCTTGTCGTCGACGGCGGCGGCCAGCACGTTCTTCGGGACGATGCCCAGCAGCATCTTCATGAAGTCCAGCTGCTGGCCGGTGGCGGCGATCTCGCCGGCCTTCTGCGCGCCCTGCGCCATGGCCTGGTCGAGCATCCCGCGGTCCAGACCGTGACCCGGGCCGATCAGGTTGACCATCAGCAGGCCGATGGCGACCGCGATCAGGGTGACCACCGCGGTGTAGATCAGCGTGCGCCAGCCCAGCCGGCCGAGGCTGGCGACGTCACCCAGTTCGGCCACGCCCAGCACCAGCGCCGAGAACATCAGCGGCAGCACCAGCATGAAGAGCAGCGCCAGGAACAACTGGCCCACCGGCTGCGCCACGTAGGTGACCGCGCCGAGCACGACGGGCGACCCCGGCGCGACGAAGTGGGCGAACAGGCCCAGCACCGCGCCTGCGATGAAACCGAGCATCACCTTGATGTGGAGGGGCATTCCCTTCGCGGGCATCCTGGCTTCGGGCAGGCTGACGTGGCTCATGCGGTTCTCTCGGCAAAATCAGCCGGCGAGATTACACCAGCCCCAGCGGTTCAGCCTTCCCGGCCCGACCGTGCGCCGGGGTACAGCGGCGGCACGGGCGGTGCGTCCGCCGGGGTGGACTGCCGCCAGCGCGGCCCCTTGGCGAAGGCATGGCGCAGCAACTCGCGCGCGGACACCCCGTCACCACCGCCCCAGCGGGCGCGCTGAAGGGCATCGATGGCCTCGCGCTGGCGCGGATCGTCCAGGCGCGCGCGCAGGGCATCCAGGTCGTGCACGGGCGGGCGCGCCATCGCGCACAGCGCGTCGGCCACGTCGCCGAAGTCGCCCCGGTCGATCAGGCGCTTCAGGTCCGGGTTCGAGGACGGATGCGCCTCGTCACGCGCGGGCCTGGGAGCCGCTGCGGTACGCGCATCGCCGCGGTGCAGCCCCCACACCAGCGTGAACAACCACAGCGCGGCGAACAGCAGCGCGGCGAGGATCCAGATGCGGTTGGCGCCGCCGAAATCGCCCAACGACTGCCCGGGTTGCGCGTTGCCGACGATGGCCGGCGACGCGGACGGACGCACCGCCTGGCCCGGACCCGCTGGGGGTGCGCCGGGGGCCGCGGGCCGCACGGTCCACGACAGCGGGGGCAGATCGGCGGTGCGCGCGCCACCGGCACGCACGTCCCACCAGCTCATGCGCACGCCATCCAGCCGCACCCCACCATCGCGCGAAGGCACCAGCGAGAAGCGCCGCGTGAGCTTCACGCGCGGGCGACCGTCGGTGAAACGCTCATCGGCCTGCACCGGTTCGGCGAACACCTGCACGCCGTCGATCGTCGGCAGTTGCAGCTCCGGCATCTGCGCCGCGGTCGCGCCGTCGGCGACCGCTTCGATCACCACGGTGGAAGCCGCACCCACGCGCAGCTCCTGCGGGGTGGACTGATACCGCAACTGCAGGCTCTGCAGGGGCAGCCACGGCTGCGGCGCGTTCGCCGGCACCGGCTGCACCTGCAGCACGCGCGGAGCAGCGTTGGCTTCCAGCGCCCCGCCGTTGTTGCCCAGCAGGTCATCGAAGAATCCGCCCGCGCCGCGTCCCTCGAAATGCGCAGGCGGAATGGTGAGCGGCCCACTGCGTTCGGGCACCAGCAGATAGCGGCGTTCGACCACGTTGTAACGGCGTCCGCCGACGTCACGCTGGTACTGCGCATCGTCGCCGACGCGCTGCATCGATGCGCCGTCGGGCGCGGCCTGGTCGAGCTGGCCGGAAATCAGGGGCGTGGCCGAATACAGCCGCACCACCCAACCCACGGATTGCTGCACGTAGGGGTCGGGATCGTCGGGCTCGCTTTCGATGAACACTTCTTCGCCCGCACGCGAGGCCGACGGCGCGGCCGAGGGCGCGACGGTCAGCGTGATCGGTTGCGTCTGCAGGCTGCCCACGTACAGCGCCGGCACGGTCAGCACGCCGTCGCGCCGCGGCCGCAGCGCCACCGCGTACAGCGTGCGCATCGTGCTGCGGCCGCCGCTCATCACGAACTCGCGCCGGCTGGTGTGGCCGCTGAGGAAGAAGTCGGTGAGCAGCGGCGCGTAGTCGGGTTCCGCGTTGGAGGCCGAGGTCGTCTCGATGTTGAGCGTCACCGTCTCGCCGGCAGCGATGCGGTCGCGGTCGAGCCAGGTGCGAACCTGCGCCGTGGCGTCCAGGCATACGAAAGCCAGCAGCAGGACCGCGATCCGCGCCCAGGCGTGATGCAGCACAGGTGTCTTCATCGACTTCATTCGTTGTTCCCGCCCTGCGACTGGCGGCGTTCGTGTTCGATACGGAACTTCTCGCGCAGCAGGCCGCCCGGGTCGTCCGGCACGCGACGCAACCAGGCCTCGTTGGCCAGGCGCTGCTCGCGTTGTTCGGGTGTCTCGCGTGCGAGGGCCTGTTCGCGGCGCGCCTGCTCGGGCGATTTCTGCTGCTGTTCCAGCGCGCGCTGCATGCGTTCGCGCTGCGCCGCGTCGGCATCGCGCTGCGCGTTGGAATCCGACGGCTTCGGCGGCGCCTGCGATGGGCTCTCGTGCGGCTTTGCCTGCGACGGCGCCTTCGACGTCTGTTGCTGTTGCGAAGGTGCGTCCTGCGGCTGCTTCGACGCGTTGGAATCCTTCGGCGACTTCGACTGCCCTCCGCCTCCGTCACCCGACGGCGGCTTGCGCTTCATCGCTGCCTGCACCGTGGCCTTGTTGGCGATGGCGTCGGGCATGCCGGGCTGGCGCTTGAGCGCCTCGTCGTACGCGTCGATCGCCTGCGGGTACTGTCCGGCCTTGGCAAGTGCATTGCCGCGGTTGTAATGCGCATCGGCACTGTCGAGCGACTGGTACCGCTGTGTCGCGCCGGCGAAGTCGCCGCGACGGTAGGCCTCGTGGCCTTCTTCCATGCGCGCGTGCTCGGCCTGGTCGACGCGCTGCCACCAGTCGGCGGCATGTGCCTGCGGCCATGCGATGCACAACACCACCACGGCCAGGGCGGCACGGCGGCGGAACGCGAGCAGCGACAACAGCATCAGCGGCGGCAGCAGCCAGTAACCGTCGTCCTGCCACGTGTGGCCACGCGCATCGCGCACCTGCCGGGCGTCGTCGGAAGCGGACGCCGGATCGAGCACGCCGAGCGCGCGCAGGTCGGCATCGCCGGCATCGATGGACGCGTAGTCGCCACCGCCCGCGGATGCCAGCCGCCGCAACGACGCTTCATCCAGTCGCGCCTGGGCGAAACTGCCATCCGCGCGACGGTACGTGGCACCCGCTTCCGCGCCCAGTCCGAGCACGTTGATGCGGTAGCCCTGACGGTTCGCGGCCGCGGCAGCATCGCGCGCGGCGGCATCGGCGTGGTCGGTCATCAGCAGGATCACGCCTCGATCGAAACCGGATTGCCGCAACAATTTCTCCGAGGCCTCGATGGCGCGATCGACGCGCTGTCCGTCCACCGGCATCACGTCCGGCGCCAGCGCATCCAGGAACAGCGCAACGTTGGCCGCGTCCTCGGTGAGGGGAGCCACCGTGAACGCGTCGTCGGCGAACGCCAGCAGCGCGACCTGCCCGCCCATGCGTTCGCGCAGCAGCGTGCTGGTCTTCGCACGCGCCTGCGCCAGTCGCGACGGTGGAAGGTCCGCCGCAAGCGCCGCGCTGGACAGATCGATGGCGATCACCAGCGGCGTGCGCGTCTGCCACAGCGGCTGTTCCACCTGCCGCCAGCTCGGGCCGGCCAGCGCGACCACCGCCAACACGTATGCCAGCGCCGCAACCGCCCACGCGGCGCGCACCCGCGCATCGCCGCGCTCCACCAGCAGATGCGGTAGCAGGTGCGGATCGACCGTGTCGCGCCACACGCTGGCACGACGCCTGCGCACGCGCCACCACATCGCCAGCAACGGCAACGCGAGCAGCGCCCACAGCCAGTGCGGCCTGAGCAGGTGGAAGGCGGACAGGTCGAATGCGCCCAGGTTCATGCGCGCCTCCGCCGGGGCCAGGCGAACGCCAGCAACGCGCAGGCGAACGCACCGGCGAGCGGCCATACGTAGCGTTCGATGCGCGGACGCACGGCCTGTCCCGGCTGTTCGACCGGCTCGAGGCGGTCGATCTCGGCGTAGATGCCCACCAGCTGCGACGTGTCGCGCGCCCGGAAGAAGCGGCCGCCGGTGCTGCGCGCGATGTCGCGCAGCGTGGCCTCATCGATTTCATCGCCCGCACCGGGCATCGGCACGTTGAGGCCGAAAAGCGACAGCGAACCTTCCCCGCCGAAGGCGATGGTGTGGATGCGCACGCCTTCGGCCTTGGCGATCTCGGCGGCCTTCTTCGGTTCGAGCAGGCCTGCGGTGTTGACGCCGTCGGTGAGCAGCACCAGCACCCGCTGTTCGGCCGGCTGCGCGCGAAGGCGTTTGACGGCCAGCGCGATGGTGTCGCCGATGGCCGTTTCCTGTCCGGCCAGACCGATCACGCTGTCTTCCAGTTGCTGCCGTACCGAGGCGAGGTCCTGCGTCAGCGGCGTGAGCGCGTAAGCGCGTCGTCCGAACACGATCAGACCGACGCGATCTCCGCCGCGCCGATCGAGGAAATCCGCGAGCACCGCCTTGGCGGCCGTCAGGCGATCCACCGTGCGGCCACCCAGGTCCATGTCGGGTTCGCGCATGCTGCCGGAGAGGTCGAGCGCGAGCATCAGGTCGCGTCCCACCTGCGGCGGTTGCACGGCATCGCCGAGTTGTTGCGGACGTGCCGCGGCGACGACGAGCAACAGCCAGCCCAGCCACGCGAGCCAGTTCACGCCGCCTCCGAACGCGGTGCGCCCACCGGCCCTGGCGATGCGGTCCAGGCGATCCCCGAACGGCGCGCGCAGCGCAGCCGACGCCGTCTGTCGCACCGGCGGCAATGCCCAGCGCGCGAGCAGGGGCAGCGGCAGCGCAAGCAGCATCCACGGCCACGCAAAGCCGTCGCGCAGGGACAGCAGCGGCGCCAGCATCGAGTCGATCACCAGGCCCCCATCCATTTCAGGAAGCGCTCGCGCGCGAGGCGACGCAGCGCGTCCACCTGAGCGCCATCGACCTCACGGCGGTACGCGCCATCCAGCAGCAGTCGACCGGCCCCTTCGGAGAACGGGCGCGACACCGGCACCACACGCTTGCGCTTGCTTCGTCCGGCAACGCGCGGTGCGTCATCAAGGAACGTCAGCCAGTCCTCACCTTCAAGCCGGTCGGCGAGCGGGTCCTGCCGTCGACTGGCGCGGCGCAGCAACTCGGACATGGCCGCGACCTGCGCCGTGGGCGTCCCGGCGGCATCGAGCTGGCGATCGAACCACTGTGCGATGCGGCGCTTGCGACGGCTTTCGCGCGCGCGCCACGCGACCGTGATCACCAGCGCGGCGATCACCAGCGCCGCCACGAGCCACCAGCCCGGTGCGGGCGGCCACCACGACGGCGCGGGGGGCATGTGGATGTCGCGCAGGACGAGAGCGTCGGTGTTCATCACGCCACCAGCGGCGGGTTGCGCCCGAGCAGCGGCAGCCACGACTCGCTCGCGGCGTCGGTGGACAGCGGCTGTGCCCGCACGCCGCGCGCGGGCAGCTGCGCCAGGGCCAGCTCCACCGGGCGTGCGAATTCATTGCGCCACGCCTGCCGCTGCGTGGCGACCGAGAGATCCACATCGACGCGGTGCGCGTCCGCCTGGAACGGCAGTGCTGCCCGCGGCGGTGAACTCTCCAGCGGATCGGTCAGCAACAGCACGATTACTTCGTGATGGTGCGCCAGCGCCGTCCAGCGCTGGATCGGAATCATGGCGACGCTGCCGGGGTCGGCCAGTACGACCAGGCGCGAGCCGGGACGCAGCAGTCGTTGCGCGTGATCCAGTGCGATGCCCAGGCCGGCGTCTTCCTCCGGCGGCCTCGCATACCAGCGAACCAGCGCATCGAGTACGCGCAGCGCGCCACGTGCGCCCGAGGCCGGGGCGATGGGCGCTTCCCGCGCGCTGCCGCGAAGGGCGGCGATGCGGTCGCCATCGCGCACGGCGGCCCACGCGGCGATCGCGCCAGCTCGCGCGGCCTGGACCGATTTGAAACGCACGCGGGTGCCGAAGTACATCGCCGGCGCAGTGTCGGCGACGATCAGACTCAGCCGTTCGCGTTCTGCCTGGAACAGCTTCGTGTGGGCGCGTCCCGTGCGCGCGGTGAGCCGCCAGTCGATGTGGCGCGCGTCGTCGCCGGCCACGTATTCGCGCGATTCTGCGTACTCCATGCCGCGTCCGCGCAACGGCGACAGCGCGTGACCACTGACGCCATGGCGCCCACGGCGTGCCTGTCCGCGCGCGAGCACCACGGCACGCAGCGCCAGCAGTTCCTCCAGCGAAGGCGTGACGCCGTCGCCCCGGATGCCGTGGGAGCCGGGTGTTCCAGCAGGAATGGGTGGCGGCGTGGACATGCGGAACCAGCGCGTGGGCGGAGGCGACGGTGCCTTACGGCAGCGGCACGCGCTGCAGGAGTTCGGCGACGAGCCGTTCGCCATCCCAGCCTTCGGCCGTCGCCTCATAGCTGGGCAGGATGCGGTGGCGCAGGACGTCCGGCGCTACCGCGCGCACGTCGTCGGGCGTGACGAAGTCGCGGCCCGCCAGCCAGGCGTGCGCGCGGGCGCAACGTTCCAGCGCGATCGAACCGCGCGGGCTCGCGCCCCAGGCGATGCGCCGCGCCAGCGTGGCGTCGTAGCGTGCGGCGTCGCGCGAGGCGAGCACCAGTTCGATCAGATAGCGTTCCACCGCCGGCGCCACGTGCAGCGAGAGAACCGCCTGGCGCGCGGCGAATACATCCTCCATGGGCAGGCGTGCCACCGGCGGCGGCGCGTCGCGCATCTCCTGTCGCGCGCGTTCGCGCGCCAGACGCAGGATTTCCGCCTCGGCGGCGGCCTGCGGGTAGCCGATGCGCACGTACATGAGGAAGCGGTCGAGCTGTGCTTCGGGCAGCGGGAAGGTGCCCTCCTGCTCGATCGGGTTCTGCGTGGCCATCGCCAGGAACAGCTTCGGCAGCGCGTAGGTGGCACGGCCGACCGTGACCTGGCGCTCGCCCATCGCTTCGAGCAACGCCGACTGGACCTTGGCGGGCGCGCGGTTGATCTCGTCGGCCAGCAGGATGGGATGGAAGATCGGACCCGCCTGGAATTCGAAGCGCCCTTCCTGCGGGCGCCAGACCTCGGTGCCGGTGAGGTCGGCCGGAAGCAGGTCAGGGGTGAACTGGACGCGCGCGAAGTCGGCCTCCAGCCGCCCTGCCAGGGCACGGATCGCGCTCGTCTTGGCCAGACCGGGCGCGCCCTCGACCAGCAGATGGCCATCGGCAAGCAGGGCGATCAGCAGGCGGTCGATCAGCGCCGCCTGGCCGACGATCTCGGCCGAGAGCGCCTCACGCAGGCCGCGGAAGGCGTCGTGCAGGCGGGAGAGGTCGTCGCTGCGGGAATCCATGTCGGTCTCGATGGGGGATCGGGTGCAGTTTGACCGAACTGGGCGCCGCAGGTTCAACGCCTTCGTCACCCATTCAGCGGGCCGAAACGGACCACCCCGGAAACGCAAAGAGGGCCCGAAGGCCCTCTCTGGAGTCCGCGCGGACGCGGATTCATTGCGCTTCTACAGGTCACGCGGGAGTGCCGCGTGGCACCGGATTCTGTAGCGATGTCGCAGCCATCCATGGCGCGGCGCTACTGGCTCCGGAGCGCCCGGCCCGACCATCCATGGCCGGTCGTTCGGCAGGCCACGCGGCAGTGCCGCGTAGCGGCCTGCCTCACCCCCGCTGTTCGACCTTCATCACCTTCGGGGTGATCATGATCAGCAGCTCGGCCTTGTCCTTGTTGCGGCCCTTCTTCTTGAACAGGTTGCCCAGGAAGGGGATGTCGCCCAGGAACGGCACCTTCTGGACGTCGCTGCGGTCGCGGAACTCGTACACGCCGCCGACCACGACCGTCTGGCCGTCCTCGACCAGCACCGCGGTGTTGACCTCGCGCTTGGCGATGGTCGGCACCTGGCCGATGGAGGTGTCGACGAAACCTTCGACCTCGTCCTTCTTGACGTTCATGTTCAGGAACACGCGGCCGTCGTGGGTGATGGTCGGGGTGACCTTCAGCTCCAGCAGCACGTCCTTGAACTGCACGTTCGGGATCGGAATCGTGGTGCTGCCCTGCGACGGCGAGATCGTCACGTAGCCCACTTCCTGGCCCTGGCGGATGACCGCCTCGCGCTGGTTGCTGGTGACGATGCGCGGGTTGGAGATCACTTCGCCGCGACCCTCTTCCTGCATCGCCGACAGCTCGATGTCGAGCGCGTAGCCGGCGTTGAGGATCTGCAGCGCCATCGAGCCGGCCGGGTTGACCACCGGCAGGTTGCTCATCGCGCCCTTGGTCAGCTCGTAGGTGGCGTTGCCGGCGGCAGCGGCCTCGACGAACGAACCGCGGGTCGCGTCGTTGTTCTCGATGGTGTCGTTGAAGAAGTACTTGCCGTCCTTCTGGCCGGCGATGCCGAAGCGCGCACCCAGTTCACGGGCGAAGGTGTCCTGGGCGATCACGACGCGGCCCTCGATCAGCACCTGGTCGACCGGACGGTCGATCACGTGGATCAGTTCCTTCATCTGCGTGACCTTCTTCGGAATGTCACTGATCATCAGGGTGTTGGTGCGCTCGTCGGCGACCAGGCGGCCGCGCGGCGAGAGGAAGCCGCCGTCGAGGTTGCTCGAGCCGCCACCGCCGCCACCACCGCCGATGCCCTTGGCCTCGGTCAGCGCCTTATAGATCTGCGCGGCGTTGTGGTAGTTGATCTGCACGTACTCGGTGGCCAGGTCGACGCGGTTGTCGAGCGCGATGCGCGCGTCTTCCTTGTCCTGTTCGTACTTGGCGATCTCGGCCTGCGGGGCGACCCACACGACGTTGCCGCTGCGGCGCTTGTCCAGGCCCTTGGCCTGCAGGACGATGTCCAGCGCCTGGTCCCACGGCACGTTCATCAGGCGCAGGGTGACGTTGCCCGAGATGGTGTCGGCGGCCACGATGTTCAGGCCCGACTCTTCGGCGATCAGCTGCAGGACGGTGCGCACCGGCACGTCCTGGAAGTTGAAGGTCACCGGGCGGCCGCTATAGCCGCGCGAGCCGGCAGCCGCCGGCTTGCCCGTCGTGGACTGGCCCACCGCGCGACCGTTCGCCGCGCCGGTGCGCGGGATGATCTCGACGATGTACTCGCGACCGGTCTGGTAGGCCATCGATTCGAAGTTGCCGGTGGTGTCGAGCACCAGCTGCGTGCCCGCACCGGCCGTGCGTGCGTCGATGCGCTGCACCGGCGTGGCGAAATCGACCACGTTCAGCATCTTGCGCAGGTTGTCGGGCAACTTGGCGTTGCCGACGTTGACCACCACGCTGGAGCCCTGGTTGCGCAGGTCCGGAGAGGCGCCATCGCCGCTGAACTTCACGACCAGGCGGCCGGAGCCGTCACTGCCGCGCTTGAAGTCGATGTTGGAGACCTCGACGGCCCCCGGCAGCTGCTTGGCCGGATCGGCGTTCGGCGTCGGCGCGACGGCAGTCGGCGCGACGGCCGGTGCAGGCGCGGCCGCATGCACGGCGCTGATGGCGGCAAGCGCACCGACCACCAGGCCCACGGACCCGCTGCGCAGCAGCAGGGGGCGACGGTTCGCTTGCGTTCGGATGGTGGCCGGCTTGAGGCAACCCGGTTCAAAAACGGTCATCGTGCTATCCCCCAGAATCCTATTGATCTTCCAACGCGACCGTGGCCGGACGTTCCAGCCATCCACCCGCGCCATCCGGCACCAGTTCCACCAGCTCGATGCGATCTTCGAACACCGCAGTGACGCGGCCATCGCTCTGCCCCAAGTAATTCCCCGGCTGCACGCGGTAGGTCACCTTGTCCGGTGCCATCACCAGTGCAATAACCTTGTCGCCACCGCCCAGCGTGCCGACCATGTCGAGGCTGTCGAGCGGGAACTGCTCCAGCGTCTGCTTGCGGCGTGCGGCGTCCGGTCTCGGACCGTTGCCACCGCCTTCGTCGGTGAATGCCGTGCTGAACGGATCGCGCATCGCGTACGCGTTGTATTCGAACGTCTCGAACTGCTGCATCACCGGCAGCGGATCCAGCGGCGGCGCGGGCCGCGCCTTCACTTCGGCGATCCACTTCTCGAGGTTCGGCGCCTCGCCGGGCGTGCTGGTCACGCCGCGCGAGCAGCCGACCAACCCGAGCGCCAGCGCGATCGCCGCCAGGGCCCGCAGGCGGGCGCCGTCACGGATGGAGATTGCGCGCATCTCAGGTACCCCCCTTCTTGCCGGCCGTGCTGGCCGCTTCCTGCTTGGCGACTTCGTCCTCGTCCAGGTAGCGGTAGGTCTTGACCGTACCGGCCAGCTCGAGCGGGCTGTTGGGCGTGATGCCCTGGCCGTCCTTCGCGCGCGGCTTCAGCGAGATGTCGTGCATGGTCATGATGACCACGCGCGGCAGCGAGGCCACACCGCTGACGAACCCACCGAACTGGTGGTAGCTGCCGATCATGCGCAGCGCGATCGGCTTCTCGGCGTAGAACTCCTTCGGCTGCTCCGGACCCGGCTGGAACAGTTCGTTGGTGATGCCGGTGGCCAGCGCGGTCTGCGAGATGTCGACGATCAGGTCGGGCATCTCGGTCTTGCTCGGCAGCTGGCGCAGCATCTGCTGCAGCTGCTGCTCCATCTGGGCGAGCTGCTGCTTGAGCGGTTCCAGGTTCGCGGCCTTGCCCTGTTCCTTCTCGAACTCGGTGCGCAGTTCCGATTCACGGGACTCCAGGCCTTCCAGCTCGGTGCGCTTGTCGCTGATGAGGAAATACCAGGCGGCCAGCACGATCACGAGCGAGACGAGCGTGCAGAAGACGATCTTCGCCTGCTGCGGCCACAAGCCGATGTTGTTGAAGTCCAGTTCGTTGAGCTTGATCTGCTTCTTCTTGCTCATGACGCCGCTCCCTTGGCCGGCGTGGCATTCGGCGCCGTCGGCGCGGTGGCATCAGTGGCGGCCGGCGCACCCGGAGCCGCTGCCGGCTGCGTGGCGGCGCCTTCCGGCGTGGTACCCGGAGCCGGCGTCGCGGCACCCGCTGCCGGGGCAGCACCCGCGGTGGCGGCGGCGCCGGTGGACTGGGCGATCTGCGCGGCAGGCGTCGGAGCGTCCGGCACGCCGTCGCCGTCCTCGTCCTTCGGCGCGTTCGGGTTGGCCAGCTTGACCTGCAGCTTGAACTGGTACGGCAGGCCCTTGTCCGCGCCCTTGGCCTCGATGATCGACAGGTCAGGGCTGGTCATCCAGCCCGAGCCTTCGAGGTTGCGCATGTAGGTACTGACGCGTGCGTTGGACTGCGCGCGGCCTTCCAGAGTGAGCGTCTCGTTGTCCTGCTTGATCGAGGTCAGCACCGCGCCGTCGGGGATCGTGCGCACCAGCGAATCGAACAGGTGCACCATCTGCGAGCGATTGGCCTGCAGCTTCTCGATCACTTCCTTGCGGGCCAGCAGCTTGGCTTTCTTCGCCTCAAGCAGCTTGATCTCTTCGTTCTTGGCCTTGACCTCGTCGATCTGCTGCTGGACGTACGCGTTGCGTTCGTTCTGCCCGTCGATCTGGCCGCTGTAGTAGCTGGCGATGATGAACGACAGGATCACCGCGCCAAGCGCGAAGCAGCCGAACATCACGGCGAATTCCTTCTGCCGTTGCTTGCGGCGCTCTTCGCGCCACGGGAGGAGGTTGATGCGTGCCATCAGTCGAAGCTCCTCAGGGCGAGGCCGCAGGCGATCATCAGCGCCGGCGCGTCCTGGGCCAGTGCATGCGCCTGCACGCGCGGCCCAAGGGTCATGTGGGCGAGCGGGTTGGCGATGGTGGTCGGCACGCCGAGCTGCTCCTCGACCATCTCGGCGATGCCGGCGATGGAGGCGCAACCGCCGGCGAGGACGATCTGGTCGACGCGGTTGTGCTCGCTGCCGGCGTAGAAGAACTGCAGCAGACGGCTGATCTGCTGGACCATCGCCTCCTTGAAGGGCTCCAGCACCTCGGCTTCGTAGCTTTCCGGCAGACCGCCCTGGCGCTTGGCCAGACCGGCTTCCTCGTAGCTCAGTCCGTAGCGGCGCATCACCTCGTCGGTGAGCTGCTTGCCGCCGAAGACCTGCTCGCGTGCGTACAGGCTGCGGCCCTGGCGCAGGACGTTGAGGGTGGTCATGGTGGCGCCCGAGTCGACCAGGGCGACCAGGCCGTCGCGCGGACCGCCCAGCTGGTCGGCGACCAGCGCGAAGGCGTTCTCCAGCGCGAAGGCTTCCACGTCCATCACCTTCGGGGTGAGGCCGCCGATCTCCAGCGCCGAAGCGCGGACCTCGACGTTCTCCGAACGCGACGCGGCCAGCAGCACCTGCAGCGTGTCCGGGCTGCCGGGCATCGGACCCAGCACTTCGAAGTCGTGGCTGACTTCTTCGATGGGGTACGGCACGTAGTTGACCGCTTCAAGTTCGACCTGCGATTCCAGGTCGTCCTCATCGAGGTCGGCCGGCATCGGGATGACCTTGGTGATCACCGAAGAGCCGGCCACGGCCGCGGCCGCATGCTTGATGCGCGTGCCCGAACGCGCGACTGCGCGCCGGATGGCCTCGCCCACCGCCTCGACCTCGACGATGTTCTTCTCGACGACGGCATTGGGCGGCAGCGGCTCGACCGCGTAATGCTCGACGCGGTAGCGGTTGCCGGCCCGGGAGAGCTGCAACAGCTTTACGGCAGTCGAACTGATGTCCACGCCGACGAGTGCCGGCTGGCTTTTTGTGACGATCCCCACGGTATTCTCCCCTTGTCACAGGCGCTTACGTGCGCTTCGTGTGACCCCGCTTTAAATAACCAAGTTTGCACAGACTGGCAACCGTTTCGTGCGGAATTGCCTTACTGCGTCACTTTCCACCCTCTTACGGCGTGCCTTGACCCACGTCCCGGGACCCGGGCCGCGCGGTCTGGATGGCTTAAAAATCCCCGTCCCCTGCTCCTCTATACTCCACGCCCACTACACCCGCAATCGGAATCTGCTTGATGCCCCGTATACGCCGCCTGCTGCGCTGGGCGCTGTTCGCGCTTGCCGGCCTGGCCCTGCTTGGCGCCATCGCCCTGGGCACCCTGTACTACCTGGTGGCTCCCAAACTCCCCGACGTGGAGACCCTGCGGACCGTCGAGATGCAGGAGCCGATGTACGTCTACGCCAAGGACGGGCGCCTCATGGCGCTGTTCGGCGAGACCCGTCGCTACCCGGTCTCCATCCAGGACGTGCCCGAACGCCTCAAGCAGGCCTTCCTGGCGATCGAGGACGCGCGCTTCTACAAGCACCATGGCGTCGACTTCAAGGGCGTGGCACGCGCGGTTTGGCTCATCGCCACCACCGATGCAAAGCGCGTGCCGGGCGGCTCGACGATCACGCAGCAGGTCGCGCGCCAGTTCTTCCTCAGCAACGAGTACAGCTACACGCGCAAGCTGGCCGAGATGCTGACGGCGATGCGCATGGAGCGCGAGCTGAGCAAGGACGAGATCTTCGAGCTCTACCTCAACAAGAGCTTCTTCGGCAATCGCGCCTATGGCGTGGCGGCCGCGGCGGAATTCTATTACGGCAAGAAGCTCAACGAGCTGGCGCTGGACGAGATGGCGTCGCTGGCCGGCATTCCGAAGTTCCCGTCCAGCGGCAACCCGCTGAGCAATCCGGAACGCGCCAAGTACCGCCGCGACTACATCCTCGATCGCATGGTCGAGCTGCGCTTCATCACCGCCGCCGAAGCCGCGCAGGCCAAGGCCGTGCCGATGCATGCGACGCCGCATGAGCGTCCGGTCGAGGTGTATGCCCCGTACGTGGCCGAAATGGTGCGCCAGGAGATGGTCGCCCGCTTCGGCAATGAAGCCCTGACCCAGGGCTACCACGTCACCACCACCATCGACCCGGTGCTGCAGGCCGCGGCCGACAAGGCGGTCCGCGACGGCCTGGGCGTGTACGACCGCCGCCACGGCTGGCACGGCGCCGAACAGCATTTCGACCTGGCCGCCGACGAGGATGCCACCACCGCGCGTGCGCGCCTGCGCAACATCGTGCCGCAGGCGACCCTGCAGCCGGCGCTGGTGCTGGGCGTGGAAGGCGGCGACGCGCGCGTGGCGCTGGCCGACGGCACCGAAGTCCGCCTGACCGCCGATCGCGGCTTCGCCGGGCGCTCGCCCGGCAGCCTGGTGAAGCGCGGCGACGTGGTGCGTGTCAGCCCGGTCGAGGCGCCGGCGCCCAAGCCCGGCCAGCCGGCGGACCCGGTGGTCTACCGCCTGGACCAGATCCCGCAGGCGCAGGCCGCGCTGGTGTCGCTTGAGCCGTCCAACGGTGCGCTGCGTGCGCTTTCCGGTGGCTTCAGCTTCGCGGGCGCCAAGTTCAACCGCGCCACCCAGGCACGTCGCCAGCCGGGCTCGAGCTTCAAGCCGTTCGTGTACTCGGCGGCGTTCGAGCGCGGCTTCAACCCGGCGTCCGTCGTGCTGGACGCACCGGTCGTATTCAAGGATCGCCGCGGCCATATCTGGCGTCCGCAGAACGACACCGGCAATTTCGCCGGCCCGATGCGCCTGCGCGAGGCGATGGTGCAGTCGCGCAACCTGGTTTCGGTGCGCCTGCTCGACGCCATCGGCGTGGACTACGCACGCAAGTACATCAGCCACTTCGGCTTCGACGAAGCCGAACTCCCGCCCAACCTCTCGATGTCGCTGGGCACCGCCTCGCTGACGCCGATGTCGGTGGCGCGCGGCTTCGCCACGTTCGCCAACGGCGGTTTCCGCATCACGCCCTGGTACATCGATGAAGTGAAGGACCGCGAGGGCGCGGTGGTGTTCAAGGAGAAGCCCGCGGTCGCCTGCCCGCAGTGCGAGAACCCGGGCGGCGTGGGCCGCGTCGTGCAGCAGACGGCCGTCGTGGACGGCTTCAACCTCGGCCCGACCGCCGCGCCGGCGCAGCCCGCGCAGACCGAAGCGCCGAAGGACGAGCCGAAGAAGCCGGAGATCGACACGCGCAACATGGTGCTGGCACCGCGCGCGATCGACAGCCGCATCGCCTACCAGATCGTCTCGATGCTGCGCGACGTGGTGAAGCGCGGCACGGGCACGCCGGCGAAGGTGCTCGAGCGCGACGATATCGGCGGCAAGACCGGTTCGACCAATGACCACCGCGACGCCTGGTTCTCGGGCCTGGGCGGCCCGTACGTGACCACGGTCTGGGTCGGCCGCGACAACTACAAGTCGCTGGGCTACCGCGAGTACGGCGGCAAGGCCGCACTGCCGATCTGGATCGACTACATGCGAGTGGCGCTGAAGGACCAGCCGCTGGCCACCAACGACGTGCCCGAGGGCATGGTGAAGGTGTCGGTCTCGGCCAGTGGCGCGCTGATCCCGGGCGAAGGCGGCGGCATCGTCGAATGGGTCAAGGCCGAAGATCTGGACAAGATGCAGAACTACGTCGACTACGGCCCGGAAGAAGCCGCGCCGACCGAGGAAGAGTTCGACATTTTCTGATCGCGCATGGACACGTGACCGAACGGAACGCCGGGCCCTGCCCGGCGTTTCTTTGTTCGTGCGGACGGTTGGCGTTCATGCTGGACGCCACCTGTCGACACCTCGCACACGCCGCGCACGGTAACGTCCCGGCGCGATAAAACATGTTAGCGTTCGCCTGCCGGTGCCCCGGTCGCGGCGAACCAGCGCCGTGTCGTGCCAGCCGCGGAGGTGACCATGTCGCACGCCCGACAGCACGCTCATCAGCATGCGCAGACGCGCACCCGTGAGCGCCGCCACCGCCTCGCACACGAAGCCGCGCGCCTCATGGCGGAAAGCGGCATCCGCGATTACCACCAGGCCAAGCTCAAGGCCGCCGAACGCCTGGGCATCTTCGACGATGCATCGCTGCCGCGGAATCGGGAAATCGAGGACGCGCTGCGCGAATACCAGCGTCTGTTCCAGCGCGAGAACGTGCCCGCACTGCGACAACGTCGCGAGGCAGCATTGCGCGCGATGGAGTTCTTCCATGCGTTCCAGCCGCGACTGGTCGGGCCGGTGCTCGACGGCACCGCGGACACGCGCAGCCCGGTATCGCTGCAGCTGTTCCACGACGATCCCGACGCTGCACCGCGCTTCCTCGAACAGCATCGCATCCCGGTCGAATCGCGCAGTCGCCGCCTGCGCCTGGACCGCGAACGCATGGCCGACTTCCCGGTGTGGGTGTTCAGCGCGGAAGAGCTGTCGTTCGACCTTACGGTGCTTCCGCTGGACCTGTTGCGCCAGGCGCCGTTGTCGAGCGTCGATGAGAAGCCGATGAAGCGTGCGGGCATCGCGCAGGTGCGGCAACTGCTGGCCGACGAGGAAATCCTGGGTTACGAACGCGGCAGCGAAACGGACTGACGCAGAATCACGCCGCCGTGCGCTGCTGCGCGACACGACGCGCATCGAAGCCGAAAACGTTGAGTTCGATCACCACGAACGCGGTGAGCCAGAGCAGTGCGTCCCAGCTGTCCAGCCAGGCGGCGTGAGGATCCTGTTCGCCGAATCCCATGACCGTCCAGGTCAGCAGGAAGCCGATCAACGCCAGGTACAGCCCGGCGGCCATGAAGCGGCGAACGCGATGCAGGCGCACGGCGGACGCGGGCAATCGCACTTCCAGTTCGAGCAGCGCGATCACGCCCAGCCAGACCGTCTCGTTGGCGAAATCCAGCCACACGCGTTCCAGCGCGTAACCGACCACCGCGACCACGACGGCCACTGCCGCCAGCAGGCGCACGCCATGCAGCACGGGCAGCCAGCGCGCGGGCAACCGCCAGCCGCCGGTTTCCCATTCGAACAGCAACAGCAGGACCAGCCACGCCGCTGTGTCGATGAGCTCGGTGAGCCGCCCGTACAGCGCGTACAGGACGACATCCATCGCCAGCAGGGCGTAGATCAGCCATTTGAAAACGACGAAGCCGCGGCGGTGCCGCGGCTTCGGGGCGTCGTCGGCGCGAACGCCGGACACGTTGCTCAGCGCTTGCCGAATTCGACGTAATCGCGCTGCGGAGAACCGATGTAGATCTGGCGCGGACGGCCGATCTTGTTCTCCGGATCGTTCTGCTGCTCCAGCCAGTGTGCGACCCAGCCCGCGGTGCGGGCGATGGCGAACATGACGGTGAACATCTCCACCGGAATGCCCAGCGCCTTGTAGATGATGCCGGAGTAGAAATCGACGTTCGGGTAGAGCTTGCGCTGCACGAAGTACTCGTCCTTCAGCGCGGCCTCTTCCAGCTTCATCGCCACTTCCAGCAGCGGATCGTTGACGCCCAGCTCGCCCAGCACCTTGTGGGTCATCTCGCGGATGATCTTGGCGCGCGGGTCGAAGTTCTTGTAGACGCGGTGGCCGAAGCCCATCAGGCGGAAGCCCGATTCCTTGTCCTTCGCCTTGGCGACGGCGGAACCGACGTTCTCCGGACGGCCGATCTCTTCCAGCATCTTGAGCACGGCTTCGTTCGCACCGCCATGCGCCGGCCCCCACAACGCGGCGACGCCGGCGGCGACGCTCACGTACGGGTTGGCACCGGTGGAACCGACCAGGCGCACGGTCGAGGTCGACGCGTTCTGCTCGTGATCGGCGTGCAGGATGAAGAGCAGGTCCATCGCCTTGGCGGCGACCGGGCTGAGCTCCAGCGGCTCGCTCGGCACTTCCTTCAGCATGTGCAGGAAGCGCGTGGTGTATTCGAGGTTGTTGCGCGGGTAGCGGATCGGCCAGCCGATGGAATAGCGGTAGCACGCGGCGGCGATCGTCGGCACCTTGGCGATCAGGCGGATCGCGGCCAGGCGGCGCTGTTCCGGATCTTCGAGGTCGAGATCGTTGTGGTAGAAGCTCGCCAGCGAACCGAGCATGCCGGTCAGCATCGCCATCGGATGGGCGTCGTGGCGGAAACCGTACAGGAAGGTGCGGAAGGCCTCGTGCATCATCGTGTGATGCGTGACCTCGTGCTCGAACTTGTCGAACTCGCCCTTGCTGGGCAGTTCGCCGTTCATGAGCAGGTAGGCGACCTCGAGGAAGCTCGAGTGCTGCGCCAGCTGCTCGATCGGGTAACCGCGGTACAGCAGCACGCCGGCATCGCCATCGATGTAGGTCACGGCCGACTTGCAGCTGGCGGTCGCCGTGAAGCCATTGTCGTAGGTGAAAGCGCCGGTTTCCTTCGGCAGCTTGGCGATGTCGATGCACGGCTGGCCGAGCACCGGATGGTGGACCGGCAGGGTCACGGTCTTGTCGCCGGCGGTCAGGGTGACCTGGTCGAAACCGGGTTTGGTCGAATCGGACACGAAAGCACTCCTCAAGTCTGCATGCCGCCACAGACGCGGCACGGAGCGGGGACGGGGGTCACGGTGCAGACGGCACCGCGATCCATGAATTATCGCACAACGTCCCCGAGCACTGACTCGGACTTTGGTGGGATAGGCAGTGCCGCGCGGCCTGCCGAACGCCCTGCCCACGGACGGCGGGGCCGGCACTTCGGAGACGGGCGCACGCCGCCAAGGGCGGCATCCCAAGGGAGCGCGATGCTCGCGTGATCGACCTGGCGAAGACCCGCCTTCATCACGAACACGCAAACGACGACGGCCACCTTCCGGCAGCCGTCGTGGATACAGTGATCACACCCTGCCTCGGCGAACCGGAACGGGTGCAGTGGGTCAGGGCCGCGCCATCAGCGCAGCACCGGACCTCACTTCTGCGCGTAGCGCTTGCGGAACTTGTCGACGCGACCGCTGGTATCCATGATCTTGTGCTTGCCCGTATAGAACGGGTGCGACGCCGAGCTGATGTCGACCTTGATCAGGGGGTACTCGTTGCCGTCTTCCCACTTGATCGTCTCCTTGCTGCCAAGGGTCGAACGGGTGAGGAACTGGAAGTCAGTGGTGACGTCCTGGAAAACGACTTCGCGGTAGTCGGGATGGATGCCGGCCTTCATGGCACTCACCAAATCATTCGGGGAAAGCGCGGCAGTATAGCGGCCGACCCCAGCCCTGTGCAAGCCCGGGCCACGCCTGACTCAGCGGGCCGCCAGGGCCCGCTGGATCAGGCCTTCGAAACGGGCCTGGTCGTAGCGCAACAGGATCCGGAACCGGTCCGGGCGACCGCTTTCACGCCGCCAGTCGACCACGGTCATGCCGCGGGCCGGGCCATGTCCCAGTTCCACTTCCAGCGGCCGTGTTTCTTCCTCGACCACGCCTTCGGGTTCCAGTGCGAACGCCATGCCCAGCGCGTCGGCGGCGAACCAGTGATCGCCGCGGCGATCGGCGGACCATTCGCGGGTCTTCTTCGAGATGCGATCGTAGAAACGGGCGCGCTCGGAATCGGCCGCAAGCCATTCGAGCACGCGCTCGTGCAGCAGGCCGTGCGCGATGGTGGCCTCCCAGTCCGCCAGCTCGACCTGCGGGAAGGCTTCGAACACGATGTGCGCCGCTTCCGGATCGAAGTAGACGTTGAATTCCGCGGCGGGCGTGATGTTGCCGTGCGCGGTGACCGCACCGCCCATCACCACGAAGCGCGCAACGCGCTGCGGCAGCGTCGGATCCAGCTTGAGCGCCAGCGCGACGTTGGTCAGCGGCCCCAACGCGACCAGCAACAGCTTGCCGGCGTGCTCGTGCGAGAGCCGCAGGATGGCCTGCGCCGCATGTTCGGTTTCGACCTGGCGCGACGGCGTGCCGTAATCGATGTCGCCGAAGCCGTTCTCGCCGTGCACGTAGCCGGCGTCCGGCGCCGGGTGCAGCAGCGGGCCGGGGCAGCCGGCGAACACGGGCACGTCGACGCCCGCGACTTCGCACAACTTCAGCGCATTGCGCACGGTGTGACCCAGGCCCACGTTGCCGGCGGCAATGGTCAGCCCGACCACGCGGTGGCGCGTGTCGTTGAAGGCCATGAGCAGTGCGAGCGCGTCGTCCACGCCCGGGTCGGTGTCGATCAGCAGGGGGATGGTATCCATCGACCGATTATGCCGGCCCCACGTGACGGAATTCGAGCGCTTCGCGCAGCGCGCGCACGATCGAGGCATCGCTTTCCAGGCGATCGCCGTCCAGCCCCGGCAGGTCGTGGCGATGGCGCATGCGCGAGACACGCACCGCCTTCGCCGACGCATGCACTTCGCGCACCCCGCTGCGCTGCACGAACGGCGCCACGTTGTCCGGCGTGATGCCTGCCCCCGCCATGATGCCAATGCGCCCCTGCGCGCGCTGCGCCAGCGCGGCGAGCCGGTCGACACCCTCGGGCGCGCTCGCTCGCCCACCGGAGGTGAGCACACGTTCGCAGCCCAGCGCGATCACCGCCTCCAGCGCGTCGTCGAGGTCGTGCGCCACATCGAACGCGCGATGAAAGGTCACCCCCAACGGGCCCGCGGCTTCGATGAGCTCGCGGCAGGTGGTGAGATCGACTGCGCCGTCGGCATCCAGCGCACCGATCACCACGCCGTCGCACCCCAGCCGCGCGCACATGGCGATGTCGCGCAGCATCGTTTCGCGCTCCAGCGTGTCGTAGAGGAAATCGCCCGCGCGAGGACGGATCAGCACGTACAGCGGAATGCGCAGGCGTTCGCGCGCCATCGCCAGCGTGCCGTACGAAGGCGTGCAGCCGCCCTCGCCCAGGTTCTCGCACAACTCGACGCGATCGGCGCCGCCCTCCTGTGACGCCAGCGCGGAGGCGAGCGAATTGGCCGCGATCTCCAGCGTCACGCGGACGTTCGCGGCGATCATGTCTGTTCGGTCTGGTACACCGAGGCCGAGTCGTGCAGGCGATCATGCGGACCCGGCGAGCCATCCTGCATCGCATAGACGAAGCCGCGATGCAGCGCGAAGGCGCCGACTTCACCGGCCTTGTTCATCGCCAGGAAGCACACCTGCAGCGTCTTGCTGGCCTCGGGCCGCTTGCGCACGACGCGGTCGATGGCTTCGCGGCAGGCATCGGCCGGCGAGCGCCCCTGCCGCATCAGTTCGACCACCAGGAAGCTGGCCGCGTTGCGCACCATTTCCTCGCCGACGCCCGACGCGGTGGCCGCACCCACCTCGTTATCCACGTACAGGCCCGCACCGACGATGGGACTGTCGCCGACGCGGCCGTGCAGTTTCCACGCCATGCCGCTCGTGGTGCATGCACCGGCGAGCCGGCCGTTCGCATCGATCGCGAGGATGCCCAGCGTGTCGTGGTTGGTCTTGTCGCCCGGCCGGGCCTGGCGCTCAGCGTTGATCTGCGGCGCGTACCGCGAGGTCTTGAGCCACTCGCGCCACGCCTGGCGCGCCTGGTCGGTGAGCAGTGGTGTCTTCTCGAAGCCCTGCGCCACGGCGAACTGCTGCGCGCCGGCGCCCACCAGCATCACGTGCGGGGTCTTCTCCATCACCGCGCGCGCCACCGAAACCGGATGCGCGATGTCCTCCAGCGCGGCCACCGCACCGCAACGTCCGTCGCCGTCCATGATGCTGGCATCGAGCGTCAGCACGCCGTCGCGGTCCGGGTTGCCGCAGCGACCCACCGTCGGATTGCACAGGTCCGACTCTGCCCAGCGGGCGCCGGCCTCGACCGCGTCGAGCGCGCTGCCGCCACTGCCGAGCACCTTCCACGCCGCGCGGTTCGCGCCCACGCCGAAGTCCCAGGTCGACACCACGCGCGCGCCGTTCGACGCCGAAGCGGCTCGCAGACGCGGTACGGCCGCAGCTCCCGCCGCGAGCAGCGAGGCCTGCAGGAATCGACGTCGATCGGTCATGCGTTGCGCCCCTTGAGGTGCGTCAGTAGCCGGAATGGCGCTCGTAGTACCACGCCGCCGCGCCAACCAGCCCCAGCTGGCCGTGGTCCACCAGCCACACCGGCACGCGGGCGAGCACTTCGCCCAGCACGCCCTTGTTGGTGAAACGGGCGGCGAAATCGCTCTGCAGCAGGAACGGGCGGATCTGCGCGGGAATGCCTCCAGCCAGGTAGACCGCATCGGCACCGAAGGTGAGCGCGAGGTCGCCCGCCAGACTGCCGAGCAGCGCGCAGAACAGGCCCAGCGCTTCTCGCGCCTGTGCGTCGCTGGTCGACTGAGCGGCGGCGGCGATGGCCTCGGGCGTATCGAACACGGGCGCGGCGCCGTCGAGATCGCACAACGCCTGATACGTGTTGACCAGCCCGGGCCCCGACAGCACGCGCTCGTTGTCCACATGCGGCCAACGCCGGAGCAGGCGTTCCATCAACGCAAGCTCGCGCGGCGTACCAACCGCGAGCGATGCGTGCCCGGCCTCGCTGGCCAGCACGCGTCGCGATGCGCCCTGCTGCAGCGTGCGCGGCAGGCACAGCGATGCGCCGAAGCCGGTGCCGGGACCGAGCACCAGCGCCGGACCCTCGCCGGCCTGCAGCGGGCCGCATACGCGCGTCATCGCACCGACGTCGATGTAGGGCATCGCGCAGGCGACCGCTTCGAAATCGTTGAGCAGCGCCAGATAGGCGATGCCCGCTTCGCGCCGCGTGCTTTCCACCGAAACGGCCCACGGCAGGTTGGCGTTGATCAGCGTGTCGCCTTCCAGGCGCCCGGCGATGGCCACGACCGCATGCGTGCGGTCGGCGTCGAAGGCGGCGGCGAAGTCGTCGAGGATGGCCGCCAGACTGGCGTACTCGGCGCAGGCATAGCGGCGATAGTCGAGGACATCCACCTTGCCTCCCGGACGCACCTGGACCAGGCCCAGGCGCGCATGCGTGCCGCCCACGTCGGCGGCGATGAACGGCGGCGAGCCGTGCCGGACGGGAGGGCTTTCGATCGGGGCGGAGATCACGGGGGATGGTGTGGACAGCGACGGCGGGCGTCCATGATGCCCAATTCCGGCGGGCGCCTGCAGCCCGGCGTCGCAGAACGGCTCACGCGGCGGCGAAGCGCACGGCCCCGCCAACCCAGCGCGCGACCACCCGCTCGGCCAGCTCGGGGGCCTGCCCCAGCAGCTGTTCGCCCAGCGCCTGCACCTGCGGCAGCAGGTCCGCATCGCGCCCCAGGTCGGCCACGCGGAACTGCGCCAGGCCGGTCTGGCGGGTGCCCAGCAGCTCGCCCGGCCCGCGCAGCTCCAGGTCCTTCTCGGCGATCACGAAGCCGTCGTTGGTCTCGCGCATGGTTTCCAGGCGCTGGCGCGCCATCTGCGACAGCGGCGTCTGGTAGAGCAGCACGCAGCTGGACGCCGCGCTGCCGCGCCCGACGCGCCCGCGCAACTGGTGCAGCTGGGCCAGGCCCAGGCGCTCGGCGTTCTCGATGATCATCAGCGACGCGTTGGGCACGTCCACGCCGACTTCGATCACCGTCGTCGCCACCAGCAGGCCGATCTCGCCCTGCTTGAACGCGCGCATCGTGGACTGCTTGTCGGAGGCCTTCATGCGCCCGTGCACCAGCCCGACGCGCAACTCCGGCAACCGCTTGCACAGGTCCTCGAACGTGGACTGCGCCGCCTGCGCGACGACTTCGTCGCTGTCGTCGATCAGCGTGCATACCCAGTACGCCTGTCGCCCTTCCGCGCAGGCCTTGCGGATGCGCTCGACCAGCTCCGGGCGACGTTCCGCACTCAACGCAACCGTCTGCACCGGCGTGCGTCCGGGCGGCAGTTCGTCGATGGCGGACACATCCAGATCTGCGTAGGCGGCCATCGCCAGCGTGCGCGGAATGGGCGTGGCGGTCATCACCAGCTGATGCGGGACAATGGCATCACCATTCCCGCTTCCGCCGGTGCCCTTGTCGCGCAGCGCCAGGCGCTGGTGCACGCCGAAGCGGTGCTGTTCGTCGACGATGGCCAGCGCGAGATCGCGGAACGCCACGCCTTCCTGCATCAGCGCGTGCGTGCCGACGACCACCTGCGCTTCGCCTGAGGCCACCTCCTCCAGCACCTTCGCGCGCGCCTTGCCGGTGACCTTGCCCGCCAGCCAGGCCACGCGCACGCCCAGTGGCTCCAGCCAGCCACGCAGGTTGTTGAGGTGCTGTTCGGCCAGCAGTTCGGTCGGCGCCATCAACGCGGCCTGCTTTCCGGCT
Source organism: Lysobacter stagni (assembly GCF_030053425.1). Lineage (NCBI taxonomy): Bacteria > Pseudomonadati > Pseudomonadota > Gammaproteobacteria > Lysobacterales > Lysobacteraceae > Lysobacter > Lysobacter stagni. Next base: position 248,827 of record NZ_JASGBI010000001.1, read on the forward strand.
TCGACCGCCAGCATCGCCGCCATGGCCGCGACCACGGTCTTGCCGCTGCCCACATCGCCCTGGACGAGCCGCAGCATGGGATGCGGCTTGGCCAGGTCGACGCGGATCTGTTCGAACACACGCTGCTGCGCGCCGGTCAGCGCGAACGGCAGACGCTCGCGCAGGCGTTCGGCCAGAACCATCCCTTCGAGCACGGGCGCCGCATGCGCCTGTTGCGCGATGCGCTGACGGCGCAGGCTGAGGTGATGCGCGAGCAGTTCTTCCAGCGCCAGCCGGCGCTGCGCGGGATGGCGTCCGGCCAGCAACGCGGCGACGTCGGCGTCCTGGGCTGGCCGGTGCACGGTCAGCAACGCCTCGCGCAATGAGGGCAGCTCGCCGCCACCGGGCAGGCGGAACGCGGCGCGCAGATCGCGCGGAAGCAGCTCGAGCGCTTCCTCGTCGGGCAGCCGGTCCAGGGCCTGGCCGATCAGGCGTCGCAGCGAAGCCGGGCCCAGGCCTTCGATCGCCGGGTACACCGGATCCAGCGACGATCCCAGCGACGCATCGTCGGCATCGCCGATGACGCGGTAGCTGGGGTGCACGATCTCCAACCCGTGCTGACCGGGCCGCGGCGTACCGTAACAGCGCACGCGCGTGCCCACCTGGAACTGCGCGACCTGCGCGGCGCGGAAGTGGAAGAAACGCAGCACCAGCGTGCCGTGCGAATCGTCGCCGATGGCCACGCGCAGCATCGGTCGGTAACGGAAGCCGCGTTCGACCGCCTCCACGCGGCCTTCCACCTGCGCGGCCACGCCGGGCTGGAGGAGGCCCACGGGCGTGATCGCCGTGCGGTCCTCGTATTGCCGGGGCAGTTGCAGCCACAGGTCCTGCAGCGTCGCCAGGCCGCGCGCCGCCAGCTTCTCGGCCACGCGCGGGCCGACCCCGTGCAGGCTGCTGATCGGTTGCTGCTGGAGATCGACGGATGCCCCGCCCTTGCGAATCGGCATCGCGCAAGGATGACGCGAAAGGACGCAAACAAAAACCCCGGCACGTTCGTGCCGGGGTCGGGAGTCCGACGCAACGATCCGTCAGAAGTTGGCGCTGAGCTCCACGCCGTAGGTGCGCGGCTGGGTCATGCGCGCGCCGACGGTGCCGAGCACGGTCATGCCGTAGGTACCGAAGGTGTTCACGTACTGGTTGTCGAGCAGGTTGTTGCCGTACACCGCAACGCCCCAGTGACCGGCCGCCGACGTCCAGCCGATGCGTGCATCGAGCAGTTCCTGCGCCTCGCCCGCTTCCACCTGGCCGAAGCGGCCGCAACCCAGCACGGACACCGACTCATCGTTCGAGCGGCATCCGCCGACGTAGGCGTAGCGCATCGCCGCGCGGACGTCGCCGGCATCGGCCATGCGCCACACGTAGTTGACGCCGCCCGCGAACGACCACTCCGGCGCACCGGTCGGCTGGCCGCCCAGATCCACGCCCTGCGGGTTGACGTACTTCTTGTACGTCGAATCCAGGTACTCGGCGTTGAAGTCGAAGCCCAGGCCGTCGGTGGCCTGCCAGCGCACGTCGAAGTCCACGCCCCAGGCTTCCTGGTCGGAGGTGTTGACCACGAAACGCGGGATCTCCGTGGTCATGTCCAGGGTGACGGCCTGGCGGTTGTCGTAGGCGTAATAGAACACCGAGGCGTTGTAGGCCAGGCGGTACTCGGGCAGCGAATGCTTGAAGCCCGACTCGAAGTTCCACACGTCCTCGTTCTCGAACTCGCTGCCGATCTGCAGCGCGTTGAAGCCGCCGGCCTTGTAGCCCTTGGCCAGCGAGGCGAAGCCCATCAGGTCATCGGTGAAGTGATAGTCCACGACGAAGCGCGGGCTCCAGTCGTCCCACGACTTCTTGGCGCGGTTGAGCACGCCCTTGTTCATCACGGCCGGCGGATCGATGAAGGCCACGTCGAACACCAGCGACTCCAGCGGCACGCCGATCGCGTCGAGGAAGCCGATCCGATCCAGCAACGCCAGCTGCGCGTCCAGCTCCGGCGCGCTGCGCAGGTCGTTGAACCAGGTGAAGTCCTTCTCGTCGCGCGTGTAACGCAGGCCGAAGGTCAGGTTCAACTTGTCGTTGACGTGCCAGATGGCATCGCCGAACGCGGCGTAGGCCTTGGTGTCCAGCGTGTTGACGAACTTCTCGTTCCACGGAAGGCCGGTGAGGTCCACCGGGATGTCGAACATGTTGGCCACCGCGGTGAGCGGACCGAACAGGCCACCGGGTGCGAGGCCAAGGTTGTTGGCGATGGTGTCGACCGAATCGGTGAGCGCGTTGACCTCACTGGTCTGGTCGGCCTCTTCCTGGAAATAGCTGGCGCCGGCGACCCAGTCGACGCGGTCGGTCGAACCGGTGAACTTGAACTCCTGGTAGAAGTTCGTGTTGCTCTCGGTGTTGGTGGAATCGACGTACAGGTAGCTGCGGTTGGTGCCGTCTTCCTCGACGCGGTTGAGCGAGTCGTAGTCGTGCCACGCAGTGGTGGACGTCAGGCTGCCCCAGCCGAAGTTGTGGTCGACGATGAGCGTGGCGCCGTCGAAGGTGCGCCATTCGGCGTCGGGCGCGTCGGTCATGTACGGCTGGCTGAGCGGATCCAGGAACGAATCCGGATCGGCCGGCGCGGTCGGCAGCGCCGGCAGCGCGGGCACCGGCACCACGCCGACGGTGGCCTGTCCGCGCTGATCCAGGTTCTCGTGGTCCCAGGCGATGTAGGCGCGCGTGTTGTCGCCGAAGCGCGTCTGGAACGCGGCACGCGTGGCCCAGTTGTCCTGGGGCGCCAGGTCTTCGCCGGTCACGGCATCGCGCACCCAGCCGTCGCTGGTGTTGAAGATGCCGTTGAAGCGGAAGGCCGAGTCGTCGCTCACCGCGACGTTGGCCATGCCTTCGAAGTAGGTCTTGTTGTCGTTGCCCAGGCGCAGCTTGCCGCGCGCGGCGTTGCCGCTGGCGTCGGGGCGGTTGGTGATGATCGAGATCGCGCCGGCGGCCGTGTTGCGACCGAACAGCGTGCCCTGCGGCCCCTTCAGCACTTCGATGCGCTGCACGTCGGTGAAGGGCAGCAGCACGCCACCGCCGCGACCGGCATACACGCCGTCCACGTAGACGCCGACGGCCGGATCGGTACCGATGCCGAAGTCGTCGGTCGCGATGCCGCGCAGCTGGAAGCTGGGCTGCGTGGGCTGCAGGCTGTTGATCTGCAGACCGGGAACGAAGCTGTCGATGTCGCCCAGGTTTTCGGCGGCGACGTCGTCGAGCAGTTGCTCGGTGACCACCTGCAGCGCGATCGGAACGTCCTGCAGTTCCTGCTCGCGGCTCTGCGCGGTGACGGTGATGGTGTCCAGCTGGACGGCGGTCTGCGCACCCGTGGCCGGCGTCTGTTGCGCCATGGCCAGCGGCATGGCCGCGGTGAATGCGAGACCGGACAGTGCGCGGCCCAGACTGATGGCGAGCCTGCTCTTGCGTGGCGACATCGGAACTCCCCTCCCAATGGCATTTCTTGTTGTGTTTGGAACCGCGCGGCCCCTGCCCGCGCGGTGCATGCTTACTTTGCGGCGACGCTCTCCTGCGCCGCGACCGCTTCGCTGCTGCAGCTTCCCAGCCACGCGGCGATCCAGTCGCGGATCAGGCTCACGCCTTCCTCATGCACGGTGCTGCGCCCCAGCTCGGGCATCATCGCGCCCGGGTCGAGGCTGTTCATGCGGTACACCAGGATCGAATCCTGAGGGCGTCCCGGCACGATGTCGAACATGTGATCACCCGTGCCCTGCCCCGCCGCCACCGGCGGCTTGCACAGCCCCAGGCGACGCGCGTCATCGGTGCCGGCATCGAGCCACAGGCCCGAGGTATCCGCCGGACCGACCTTGTTATGGCAATGGCCACAGTTGATGTCGAGGTACGCACGCGCGCGATCCTCGACCGAAGCGCTGGCATCGTCGAAGCGCGCGTTGTAGGGCACGTTGTCCTTCGGCAAGCCTTCCAGTCGTCCCAGTGCGACCATCCGCACAAGCTGGTTCTCGCCCGGATGCCACGGATTCTCGCGGTTGAGATGACGCGCCTTCGGTCCGATCGGATGCAGTTCGCGCGTGGTGTTGTTGGTGCCATGGCAGCCGGCGCACTGGTTCTCGTCGGGCACCATGTACGCGAACGACTGCTTCGCGCTGCCGTCCGGCTTCTGCAGCGTGAGCGGGATGGTCTCGCCGGCGCGCGCCAGCGTGGCCTCGGTCTGTTCGGCATTCCACACGTAAGGCAGCGCGACCCAACCGCTTTCGCGTCGCACCAGCAGGCGCGTCTCGATCAGGCGCACCTTCGTCAGGTCCAGGCCGTCCAGCGTCTCGCCCGCGCTCTCGGCCACGCGCACGACGGCGTCGCCGGCGCGCGGGTAGTAGAACGTCTTGCTGATGATGGTGCCCACCGGGAAATCGAGGGCTTCGGTCGCGTCGTACTTCGCCGGCTTGCCCTTCGGCATCCAGATCGTGCGCAGCTTGTGCGCGTAATCGCTGAACAGCGTGGTGTTGAGTGCATACGGCTCCACCTCGTGGTTGAGGTGGAGCCGCTTGCCGTCGGATTCGACGACATGCCAGTCGCTCAGCTTCTCCGGCTGGCCCTGTGCGTGGAACTGCACCGGAGCCTTGCTCCGCATGCAGCCCACCAGGGACATCGCGGCCAGTGCCAGGGCCGCGCCGATCACGAACGAACGCTTCATGCCGCCGGAGCCGCCTTCGCTGCGGTCGCGGCGCTGTCGCCGGGCAACGTCACCACCGGCAGCGGCGCCAGCGTGCAGCGCACCTGGTCGGTGACCACGCTCGGGTTCTTGTACTTGTTCGGGCCGTCGGCGTTGAGCGTCTGTGCCTCGCCGTTGTCGACGCACACCTGCGGGCCGCCATCGCGTTGCGCGTTGACGTAGCCGTCCCACAGCACGTCGGGCAGGCGGCCGCTGAGGCCGAACATCGCCACCTTCAATGCCTTCAGGTCCAGGCCATCGGGCTTGTCGCCACCGCCCTTGAAACGGTTGCCGTGGATGGCGATCTCCTCCGGGTACGGATCGAACGCCTTGGAGACGCCGCGCTCGTTCATGTAGCCGGTCGAGAAATAGCTGGAAACGATGACGTTGGCCGTCTGGTTGTCGGCGATGTCGTTGTCGAAGATCTCGACCTGGTCGTTGGAGTTGATCACCACGCCCGATCCGGCCGGCACGCTCGCCACCGCCGCGCCCTTGGCGGCGAAGTTGTCGGTGTTGTTGGCGATCACCTTGTTGCGGTAAACGCGCGTGGTGTGGCCCGGTTGCGGCAGGTTGGGCATGTTGAACACGAGGATGCCGCCGGTGTTTTCGGTAGCGGTGTTCTCGTAGACGTCGGCGCCGATGGTGTTCTCGATCTCGATGCCGGCCACGTTGCGCTCGGCGCGGTTGCGGCGCACGACCACGTTCTTCGACTGGCCCACGTAGATGCCGGCATCCGATGCGCCGATCGCCACCGAATCCTCGATCAGCACGTTGGTGGTCTGCACCGGGTAGATGCCGTAGGCGCCGTTGGTGGTCTTCGGGCCGCCGGTCCATTCCACGCGCACGCCGCGGATGGTGATGTTCTCGCCCTCGTTGATCTTCAGGCCGTCGCCCTTGGTGTCCTCGATGGCCAGGTTCTCCAGCGTGAAGTCGCCGGCATTGACCAGCAGGCCTTCGGCACCGGCCTTCTGATCCTTGAAGCTGAGGATGGTCTTGTCCGGACCGGCGCCGCGGATCGTCACGCCGTTCACCCGCAGGCTCAGGCTGCGATCGAACGCATAGCGCCCGGCGGGAATCTCGATGACATCGCCCGGCTTGGCGTCGAGCAGTCGCCCGATCAGCACTTTCTGGTAATCGGTGTTGGCCGCCGGCGCAGGTGCCTGCTGTTGCTGGCAACCGGCCAGCATGGCCAGGCCCGTGGCGATCGCCGTGCCGAGAATGATCCGCTTCATCCGTCCGTCCTGTCGTGCGCGGCCTGGCCGCGATATTCACCGGACGGCGGCCATGCCGCAGTGCGACACGCCGGCCCCCCGGCCCCTCCCGAAGTCTGTGACCTTCGGGCTGCACGGGTGGAGGGCAAAGCCGGCATACTCAGGGGGGCAAACCGGACAAGCTACCCCAGCGTATGTCAGCCTACGACCACGACGACCCCCGACTGAGCCTGGCCACCATCAAGAGCAGCATCGTCGCTGGCTTGATTGCGATGGCACGCGAGCACGCGGTGGGCTGCGACAACTGGTTCTCCGGCCTGCGCCTGGGCCCGGCAGAGTTCGACGGCGAGATGCCGGTGTATCTGTCGTACCGTCAGACCTGCCAGATCATCCGCCGCGCGATGCGCGATCTGCCCGTGCGCGGCGTGGGGCTGGTCCTGGGCGAGAACCAGAACATCGGTCATTTCGGCCTGCTTGGCCTGGCGATGCTGACCGCGCCGCATTTCGCGCAGGCACTGCAGCTGGGCATCCGTTACGCACCGATCACCGGCGCGATGATGGAAATGGAACTGGACGAATACGACGACGGTGCGATGGGCGTGGTCGCACGCATGCGCAGCGCCGATGCGGAGCTGGAACCGTTCCTGTGCGAGGAGCTGTTCGCCAGTTCGCTGATGTTGTGCCGCGGACTGCTGGGCCCGGGATTCACGCCGCGCGTGCTGGAACTGGCCTACCCCGCGCCGGACTACAGCGACGACTACGCACGGATGTTCGGCTGCGAGGTGCGTTTCGAGGCGCCGCGCAACCGCGTTGTGATCGACGCACGCTGGCTGCGCACCGCGATGCCCGCGGGCAATGCGGCCAGCGCACAGCAGATCATCGCGCTGTGCGAGGACCAGATGCCCGCGGGCCAGCCGCGCAGCGAAATAGTGGCCGTGGTCGAACGCCTGCTGCGACTGCGCCTGGCCGACAACCCCCGCTTGGTCGACGTCGCTTCGGAACTTCACCTCACCGAACGGACGCTGCGTCGCCAGCTGCAGGGTGCCAGCACCAGCTTCAGCGAACTGCACGACCGCGTCCGCAGCGAATCGGCACGCGCAATGCTGGCCGATTCGCGCATGAGCATCGCGCACGTCGGTGCCGCGGTGGGCTTCCGGGACGCACGCGAATTCCGCCGCGCGTTCAAGCGTTGGACGGGCGTGGCGCCGCGGGAGATGCGCTCGGCCGAGAAGGCGGACGCGTGAGCGGGGCGCAGCGGAAGGCGGGTCACCGGGGGCAAACGGGATGAAACTGCAACAGCCGCAGTATCGGGTGGACGAAGTGGATAAGGAGCGCAGGCGGCTGGAACGCGACGGTTGGCCGCGCCTTCAGATGTCCTTGATCGTGATGGTGACGGGCGCGGTGGGATTCCTGTCGTCCTTCGTGCTGTTGCACGCGGGCATCGAGTCGATGCTGCTGCGCTACCCGCTGACGGTGACGATTGCCTATGGCGCGTTTCTGGCGCAAATGTGGCTGTGGATGCGCTGGAGGGACGATTCACCTATCGACTTGGCGCAAGCGATCGATGCACCGGAGACGCACAGCACGGGCAGCGACGGCTGGGCCGGCAGTGGCGGCGGATCCGGCGGCGGCGGCGGTTCGGCGTCGTGGCTGCCAGCGGGCAGCGACCCGGCTTCCTCAGGTATGTCCGCCGATGGATCCGTGCTGGACGTCGTCGACGCTGATGCGGACTTGCCGTTGATCGCGGTGCTGGCTCTGTCCGCGGTCGCCCTCGTCTGCGTGTTCGCCACGAGCTGGATCATCTGGACGGCACCTTCACTGATGGCCGAGCTGGTCGTCGACGCTGCAATCGCCGGCGGCCTGTATCGACGCATACGCGGCCTGCAATCGCAGGGCTGGTGGTGGCTGTGCGTGCGCCACACCTTCTGGCCGTTCACTGGCGTGCTGACATTCTTCGCGGCACTCGGCGGGCTCGCTTGGCACTTCACGCCGGAGGCCAGCACGCTCATGGAGGCCTTGCGGGCCCTCTGAGGCACGTGCTCAGCACCGCTGCGAACGCCAGTCCATGAACCTCCCGGGTGCGGCTTTCGGCTAACCCGGGAGGCGGGTCGGCCAGGTCAGTCCAGCACCATCACCGCATCGACTTCGAAGCCCGCGCCGCGCGGCAGGCCCGAGACTTCGACGGTCGAACGTGCCGGGTACGGCGCCTTGAAGAACTCGCCCATCACCGCGTTGACGGCGGCGAAATTGTCCAGGTCGGTGAGGTAGAGGCCCAGTCGCACGATGTCCGACAGCGAACCGCCCGCGGCTTCGCACACCGCCTTGAGGTTCTCGAACGAACGACGCGCCTGTGCGCCGATGTCGCCTTCGACCAGCAGGCCGGTGCTGGGATCCAGCGGAATCTGGCCGGACAGGTAGACAGTGTCGCCGGCGCGCACGGCCTGCGAGTACGGGCCGATCGCGGCCGGTGCCTTGTCGGTCTGGATGATGTGGCGGGACATGGAGGAAGGACTCGCAGGTGGGGAACTGGGGCTGGAGATTACCCCGGATGCCTCGCCACGCGCATGGGCCACGCGGCCCGTTGCGCCACACTCACATCCGCTGCACGCCCAGCACGACATTGAGCCGCCGCACGCGGCGCATCACGTCGGCCAGATGGCGCCGGTCGCTCACTTCGATGGCGAAACGCATCACCGCGATGTTGGCGTCGCGGTCCAGGTACTCCACCCGGTCGATGTTGGATTCCGCTTCGGCGATGGCGGCGGCCACCTGCGCGAGCGAGCCCGGCCGGTTGTCCACCTCGATGCGCAGCGCCGCGGCGAAGTCGCCGGTGACCTGACGGTCCCAGCCGATCGGGACCCAGCGGTCCGGCGACTTGCGGTAGTCGGCGACGTTCGGGCAATCGAGCCGGTGCACCACGATGCCCCTGCCCGCGGTGTGGTAGCCCATGATCTCGTCGCCGGGAATCGGCAGACAGCAGTTGGCGAAACTGATCACGCCGCGTTCGGAGCCGGTGATCAGGATCTTGTCCTGCGACATCGGCAGTTGTTCGGCCACCGGGTCGCGCAGCGGCTTGCCCGGCGCTTCGCGCGCCAGCGCCAGCGCCACCTGCTGCGGCATGCGGTTGCCCAGTGCGATGTCGGCCAGCAGGGCTTCCAGACGCGGGTAACGGAACTCGCTGAGGTAGGCATCCATGCGCACCGTCGGCACGCGGTCCAGCGAGATGCCCAGCGCTTCCAGCGCGCGGTCGAGCATGCGATGGCCCAGCTGCACGGCGTCCTCGTGCTCGAGCTGCTTGAGCTGCTGGCGGATCGACGTACGCGCCTTGCCCGACACGACGAATTCCAGCCATTGCGGCTTCGGCGAGGACGACTTGGCGGTGATGATCTCCACGCGCTGACCGCTGGCCAGCTTGGTGCGCAGCGGTACCAGCTTGCCATCCACGCGCGCGGCCACCGCCTTGTTGCCGACATCGGTGTGCACGGCATAGGCGAAGTCGAGCGCGGTGGAATTGCGCGGCAGCGACATGATGTCGCCCTTCGGCGTGAACAGGTAGACCTCGTCCGGGAACAGGTCGACCTTCACGTTTTCGAGGAATTCCAGCGACGAACCGGTGGCGCGCTGGGATTCGACGAGGTTGGCGATCCAGCTGTGCGCGCGGCTCTGCGCGCTGTTGGGACCATCGCCGCCGTGCTTGTAGGACCAGTGCGCCGCGATGCCGCGCTCGGCGATCAGGTCCATTTCCTCGGTGCGGATCTGCACCTCGATGGGCGATCCATACGGGCCGAACAGCACCGTGTGCAGCGACTGGTAACCGTTGGCCTTGGGAATGGCGATGAAATCGCGGAAGCGCGAATCCAGTGGCTTGTACGAGGCGTGCACGACGCCCAGCGCGTGATAGCAGTCCGGCACGGATCGCACGACGACGCGAAACCCGAACACGTCCATCACCTGCGCGAAGGTTTTGTGCTCGGCGCGCATCTTGGTGTAGATGCTCCACGGCGACTTCACGCGGCTCACCAGCCGGTGCGCGAGCTTCTCTTTCGCCAGTCGCTGCGCCAGCTGCGCTTCGATCTGCACCAGCGATTCGCGCCGCACCACCGGCTGCGTGCGCAGGCGTTTCTCGATCACCGCGTGACGCCACGGATGCAGCGCGCGGAAGCCCAGGTCCTGCAGCTCCGCCTTGATCAGGTTCATGCCCAGGCGCTGCGCGATGGGCGCGTAGATCTCCAGCGTCTCGCGTGCGATGCGATGGCGCGCTTCCATGCTCTGCGCACCCAGCGTGCGCATGTTGTGCAAGCGGTCGGCCAGCTTGATGAGGATGACGCGCAGGTCGCGCGACATCGCCAGCAGCATCTTGCGGAAACTCTCCGCGGCCGCTTCCTGGCGGTCGCGGAACTGGATCTTGTCCAGCTTGGTGACGCCGTCGACCAGTTCCGCCACGGTCTGCCCGAACTCGCTGACCAGGCCGTCGTAGGTGAGCGGCGTGTCCTCGATGGTGTCGTGAAGGATCGCCGCGATCAGCGTTTCCACGTCCAGGCCCTGGTCGGCCAGGACCTTGGCCACCGCGACCGGATGGGTGATGTACGGCTCGCCGGACTTGCGCGTCTGCCCGGCGTGCGCCGCCGCGCCCACCGCCCATGCACGGCGCAGCTGGTGGCGCTGTTCTTCGGGCAGGTAGTCGGCGGACTGCTCCAGTTCACGCACGTAATCCGGCACGTCGACGTCGTCGGCGACGTGTGACGGATGCAGGCTGAGCGCGGATTCTGGGGCCATGGAGGGAATCTACGCGCGCCGCAGCGCGCTGCGCAACGAAATGCGGGTTCAAGCTGAATATGGCGGCGATTCTTTCCCGGAAAACCCCTCGGGCGCGGCCACAACGCGACATCGGTCCGGAAAAACGAACGGCCCCGCCGAAGCGGGGCCGTGCGGGCTCCAGCGCGCCGCCTCAGCGGCGCGGGTGCGTATCAGTCGTCGCCCTTGGACAGGTCGTCGTCGGCCACCACTTCGGCCGCGGCCCATTCCAGCGCCTCGCGCTCCTTGCGCTCGCGCTCGGACTTCTCGACGGCGTCGATGTAGTCCGTGTCGATGCGGCGCGCGGCGATCTCACGCAGCGCCAGCACGGTCGGCTTGTCGTTGGCCTCGCTGTTGTCCAGCTGCGGTTCCACGCCGTTGGACAGCTGGCGCGCGCGCTTGGCGGCCATCATGACGAGTTCGAAGCGGTTGTTGACCACTTCCAGGCAATCTTCAACGGTGATGCGGGCCATGGGGCTCCTGGCGGCCGGCGGGCCGTCCATACAGGCTTTAAGGGACCGCAGAGTGTATCCGCGGGCCGCCCCGCAGGCAAGCACCGCCTTGAGAATCAGCCAGTTACGGCACCCGGGCGGTCAAAAACCCGCCCGTGAGGCCGGCATGCGGGCTTCAGGTGCCCGGATCGTCCGCCAGCAGGGTCGTGATCAGCCGGGAATGCCGGGCCACCTGCTGGTCCTTGCGGACGCGGCTGGCGAGGAAGATCGCGCACATCTCGTCCACGGCGGTGTCGAAGTGCTCGTTGACGATGACGAAGTCGAATTCGCCGTAGTGGGACATCTCCTCGCGGGCGGCATCCAGGCGTTGCGCGATGACCGCCTCGGAGTCCTGCCCCCGGCTGCGCATGCGCTGCTCCAGCGCCTGGCGCGAGGGCGGGAGGATGAACACGCTCACCGCGTCGGGCACCTTCGCACGCACCTGCCGCGCGCCCTGCCAGTCGATTTCCAGCAGGACGTCCTTGCCTGCCGCCAACTGCGGCTCGACCGACTGTCGCGCCGATCCCTTCCAGTCGCCATGCACCAGCGCGTGCTCGAAGAAGTCGCCCGCGGCGACCATGTCCTCGAACGCCTGCTTGCTGACGAAGTGGTAATGCTCGGCGTGGCGTTCGCCCGGTCGCGGCTGGCGCGAGGTGAACGAGATCGACAGGCAGATGTTCGGATCACGCGCCAGCACGGCGTTGACGATGCTGGACTTTCCAGCGCCCGACGGCGCAGCGACGATGAAGAGGGTTCCGCGCATGGTCATTCGATGTTCTGGATCTGTTCGCGGACCTGGTCGATCAGCACCTTCAGCTCCACCGCCGCGGCCGAGCTGCGCGCATCGACGGACTTGGACCCCAGGGTGTTGGCCTCGCGGTTGAATTCCTGCAGCAGGAAGTCGAGGCGACGGCCGACGGCTTCCTTCAGCTTGAGCACGCGGCGCGCTTCGGCGACATGGGAATCAAGGCGATCCAGCTCCTCGTCCACGTCCAGCTTCTGCAACCACAGCACCAGTTCCTGCTCGAGCCGGCCGCTGTCGAGCGGCTGGGCCAGGTCGGCCACGCGCGCCTCCAGCTTGGTGCGCTGGCCCGCACGGATCAGCGGCATGAACGTACGCACTTCGGCGGCCAGCGTCGCGATGCCGTCGATGCGCTCGGTGATGACCGCGGCGAGCTTGGCGCCTTCGCGCTCGCGCGCGCGGACGAACTCGTCCAGCACTTCGTCCAGCAGCTCCAGCGCCTGCGCGTGCAGCGCGGCGGGATCGTTCGCCTGTGCCTGCAGCACACCGGGGAACTGCAGCAGGTCGGTCAGATCGGTGTGCAGACGCGGAAAGCGCGAATCCAGGTCCAGCGCCAGCTCGCTCAGTTCACGCAGGCGGGTGGGATTGAGCTGCAGCGCGCTCTCGCCTTCCGGTGCGCGCAGGCGCACGGTCAGGTCGACCTTGCCGCGCGCGACGCGTCCGGAGACGCGCTCGCGCAGGGCCGGTTCGAGCGCGCGCAGCTCGTCCGGCAGGCGCACGCCCAGCTCGAGGAACCGGTGGTTCACCGAGCGCAGCTCGCAACCCAGCGTGCCCCACGGAGTGGTGCGTTCGCCGCCGGCGAAGGCGGTCATGCTGCGGATCATCTGGCGTGTACCCAAGGCCAACAGGGAGCGAATGGTAAACTCGCGCGCCCTCCAAACGGTAATTCGGTCATGTCCGGCACGCCTGTCGCCCCTTCCGCCGGCCTCCCGGCCACCGTTACCCGCCCCAGCGGCCGCGCACCGTCCCAGATGCGCGAGGTCCGCATCGAACGCGGCTTCACCCGCCACGCCGAAGGCTCGGTGCTGGTGTGCTTCGGCGAGACGCGCGTGCTGTGCACCGCGAGCGTCGAGAACAAGGCGCCTGCGTTCCTGCGCGGCAAGGGCGAAGGCTGGGTCACTGCCGAGTACGGCATGCTGCCGCGCGCCACGCACTCGCGCTCCGACCGTGAAGCCGCACGCGGCAAGCAGGGTGGCCGCACGCTGGAAATCCAGCGACTGATCGGTCGTTCACTGCGTGCGTGCGTCGACCGCAAGCTGCTCGGCGAGCGCACCATCACGCTGGACTGCGATGTGCTGCAGGCCGATGGCGGCACGCGCACGGCCGCCATCACCGGCGCCTACGTGGCGATGGTCGATGCGGTGCGCTGGTTGCTGGCGCGTCGCGAGATCACGCGCGATCCCATCTTCGGTGCCGTGGCCGCCGTGTCGGTGGGCATCTACCGCGGCGTGCCGGTGCTGGACCTGGACTACGCCGAGGACAGCGACTGCGACACCGACATGAACGTCGTGATGAACGACGGTGGCGGTTTCATCGAGTTGCAGGGTACGGCCGAAGGCCACGCGTTCCGTCGCGACGAACTGAACGCGCTGACGTCGCTGGCCGAAGCCGGCATCGCCGAACTGGTCGCCAGGCAGCGCGAAGCGCTCGCGCTCTGACGCCATGTCGCGGTTCATCGCCAACATCACCCTCGTCGTGGGCGACTACGACGAGGCGATCGCGTTCTACACGCGCGCGCTGGGCTTCGACCTGCTGGAAGACACCGACCTGGGCGGCGGCAAGCGCTGGGTGCGCGTGGCCCCGCGGGGCGCGCAGACGGCACTACTGCTGGCGCAGGCCGATGGCGACGCACAGCGCGCGAGCATCGGCCACCAGACCGGTGGGCGCGTGGGTTTCTTCCTGCACACCGATGATTTCGTTCGCGACCATGCCTCGATGCAGGCGCACGGCGTGCGCTTCCTGGAGGCGCCGCGTCATGAGCCTTACGGCATCGTCGCGGTGTTCGAAGACCTGTACGGCAATCGCTGGGACCTGCTGGAGCCCAAGGCATGACGCGAACGATGAAGTGGGTCATTGCCAGCAGCAACGCCGGCAAGCTGCGTGAGTTCCGCGAGCTTCTGGGCGGTAGCGGTATCGAGTTCGTCACGCAGGGCGAGATGGGCGTGGGCGACGCGGACGAAACCGGCCTGACGTTCGTCGAGAACGCACTGCTCAAGGCACGCAAGGCCGCGCGCGAGACCGGCATGCCCGCGCTGGGCGACGATTCGGGCCTGTGCGTGGACGCACTGGGCGGCGCGCCGGGCCTGTACTCGGCGCGCTACGCCGGCGAGCACGGCAACGCACAAGCCAACATCGACAAGCTGCTGCATGCGCTGCGCGACGTCCCCGATGCACAGCGCACGGCGCACTTCTATGCGGTGATCGTGCTGGTGCGCCACGCCGAGGATCCGCAGCCGCTGATCGCCGAGGGCATCTGGAACGGACGCGTGCTGCACGAACGCCGTGGCGACGGCGGGTTCGGTTACGACCCGGTGTTTCTGGACCCGGAACAGGGCCTCTCGGCGGCACAGCTGGATCCCGAACTGAAGAACCGCATCAGTCATCGCGGCCTGGCATTGGCGGCGTTGCGGCAGAAGCTGCTGGACGCGGTGCGGTAATCACCGTGTTCGTGACCGTCTGGGAATACGAAGTGCGTCCCGGCGCCGAGGCGGCGTTCGAGGCCCTGTACGGTGCGTCCGGCCCCTGGGCCCGTCTGTTCGCCGAATACCCCGGTTACCTGCGCACCGAGCTGCTGCGTGACGCGCGCACCGGGCGTTACCTCACACTCGACCACTGGCGCAGCGCACAGGACTACACTGCCTTCCACGGACAGCTTCCACCGCGCTATTCCGAGCTCGATGCGCAAGGCGATGCCCTGACGCTGGCCGAACGCCATGTCGGCGAATTCGACGTCACCGATACCTGACGTCCCTTCCGTTCCACCGAATGCATCCTGTGTCCCTTACCACTCCGCCCCTGTCGCTCTACGTCCACCTGCCCTGGTGCGTGCGCAAGTGCCCGTACTGCGATTTCAATTCGCACGAAGGCCGTGGCGCGCTGCCGTTCGATGCATACGTGGATGCCTTGCTGGCGGACCTGGACTTCGACCTGCCGCTGGCATGGGGCCGCACCATCCACTCGGTGTTCTTCGGCGGGGGCACGCCCAGCCTGTTTCCGCCGGAGTTCATCGACCGCTTCCTGCAGGGCGCCAGCAGCCGGCTGCGCTTTGCGCCCGGCTGCGAGATCACGCTGGAAACCAACCCCGGCACGGCCGAGCACGGCCGCTTCGAGCTCTACCGCGCTGCCGGTGTGAACCGCCTGAGCTTCGGCATCCAGAGCTTCGACGACGATTGCCTCAAGCGACTGGGGCGCATCCACGACAGCGGTGAGGCCGAGGCGGCGGTGAAGCTGGCGCAGGATGCCGGCTTCGACAATTTCAACCTCGACCTGATGTACGCCCTGCCCGGCCAGACCCTGGCGATGGCAGAACGCGACCTCGAGCGCGCCTTCGCGCTGCAACCGGCGCACATCAGCCATTACCAGCTGACGCTGGAACCCAACACGGTGTTCGCCGCGCGACCGCCGCGCGACATTCCCGACGACGACGCCAGCTGGGACATCCAGGAGCACTGCCAGGCCATGCTGGCGCAGGCCGGCTACGGTCAGTACGAGGTCAGCGCCTACGCGCGCGCCGGGCGCCAGTGCCTGCACAACCTCAACTACTGGCAGTTCGGCGACTATCTGGGCATCGGCGCCGGCGCACACGGCAAGATCACGCTCGGCGCCGAGCAGACGATCCTGCGCCGCTGGAAGGTCAAGCATCCCACCCAGTACCTCGCCCGTGCCGGTCATGCCGAGGCCATCGGTGGCGACGACCGCATCGACCCGGCACGCCGCCCGTTCGAATACATGCTCAACACCCTGCGTCTGGTCGACGGGTTCTCACTGACTGCCTTCGAGGCACGCACCGGACTGGACCGCCAGACCATCGCGATGCAACTGGCACAGGCCGTCTCGGCGGGTTGGCTGGCCATCGACGGGGACCGTGTGCGGCCCACCGAACTGGGCCGTCGTTTCACCAACGACGTGATCGAACTGTTCCTCGACGACAGCGCATCCCATGCTGCGGGTGCACACGAAGTGGCCGGTTACACCATCGTCTGAGTTCCGCAGCGCGCGGAATGTCCACAGGACAGACGACACGTCATTGCCATCGCAAACACTGACTGGCCGCTGTGAAGGCCTTGCACCGTTTCATGGAGTGGTCGCCCTCCCTGGGGACCGCTGGAGCGACATGGGCTGGCGGGCACGGTTGGGTCCATGCATGATCGTCGCTATTGAGACGGTGATCCCAGAATGTCCGCAACCTTCGAACCCCTCGGCAGTTCGATCCCTCGTCCTACCCTGGCGTCCGCGGCATTGCCCCGGCGCGTGCGGCGCGTGCTCGAACACCTCTACGCCCTGGTGTCCGACGAAATGTCGCGGCAGCTGGAACACATGCTCGGCGAATTCGAGCAGCAGTTGTTCAAGCACGCAGACCAGGCGCGCAATGCCGCCGCGCAGGCCACTCACCTGGAGACCCTGCGCACGACCCGGCTCAACCGGACCGATCTGGTGCCTCGCTTCCTGGCACTGGTCGAAAGCGAACTGACCACCATCCGCGACCCGTCGCATGTGGTCGAAACAACCGACGGGTTGCCGGCCTTCCAGGACATGCGCCTGGTGGACCATGGCGAGATCGACGAGGCCAACCTGCTGCGCAGCATCGCCGCGCGGCAGGAATCGCGGGCGAACCTGCCGCTGTTGCTGCTCGGTCAACGCTTCGGCGTGCTCGCCGGCGCACCGGCGTTCGACGCCGAGCGCCTGCCGGTCGGCCCCTACGCGTTGGGCCGCATCCTGTCCGAAGCCGCGCATGCGCTGCAGATCAGCCCGGAGGGGCGCCTGCACCTGTACAAGGTGTACGACCAGCACGTCATGTCGGGTTATGCGCAGCTGGTGGAGACGATGAACTCCCTGCTCGCGCGCGAGAACGTGCTGCCGGGCCTGTCCTTCGTTCCCATCCGCAGCCGCACCGGCGGTCAGCGCGATGAACCGGTGCCGCGCCGCAGCGAGCCGGTCGATCCGGACGCCGCGCGGCAGCGGCCGACCACCGCCTGGCCCGGCCAGTCCGACGCGGGCAACGCCGGCCCGGCATTGGACGAGGAAGCCTTCGGCCTGCTGCAGCAACTGCTGTCCGCGCGCCGCGACCTCATGGGCAAGCTGCGCCCCGGCGGCAACAACGACAACACCCCGCGGCCGACGCTGACACGCGACGAACTCACCAACGCGCTGTCGACGCTGCAGTCGCTGCCACTGCACAAGACGCCGCCGCGCAACCTGACCGACGTCCGCCAGACGCTGCTCGCGCAGGCGCGTCAGCAGCGCGGCGAAGCCACGTTCCTTTCGCGCGAGGACAGCGACGCGTTCGAACTGCTCGAACTGTTCTACAACGAGATCGGCCGCGAGCTTCGCACCGATGCGGCCGTCTCGAACCTGCTCAGCCGCCTGCAGGTGCCGCTGGTACGGCTGGCGCTGGAGGACCGCGGCTTCTTCGTCCGCAACGAACACCCGGCGCGCCAGCTGCTCAACGCCGTCGCCGAGGCCGGCGCACACTGGGTGCCGAAGGACGAAAGCGACCCGCACCTCAACGAACAACTCCGCCGCGCCGTCGACCACGTGGTCGACAACTACGACGGCGACGCAGGCGTGTTCGAGTCGGCCAACCGCCAGCTGCAGGATCACCTGCGCGGGATGGCGCGCAAGGCCGAAGTTGCCGAGCGCCGTCATGTCGAGGCCGCGCGCGGCAAGGAAAAGCTGGTGATGGCCAAGCGCCAGGCCGGCGAAGCGATCGAGAACATCGTGCAGGGCCAGAAGCTGCCGAAGTTCGTCCACACGCTGCTCAGCCAGGCCTGGACCGACGTGCTCACCCTCACGCTGCTGCGCAGCGGCGAGGACTCGGAGGAATGGCAACGCCAGCTGGAGGCCACACAGGCGATCGTGGCGGCGAATGCGGCAGGCCAGCGCGGGCAGGTGTCCAACGCCATGGGCGAGGACATCGAGGCGGCGCTGACGCAGGTCGGCTACCACGTCGAGGACGCCGGCGCGATCACGCGCCAACTGGTCACCGGCACCGCCGCCAACGACGATGCCGCCTCGCGCACGGAACTGGCCCTCAAGCTGAAGGCGCGCACGCGCCTGGGCAGCGAAGAGGAAACGGCCGCACCGGAACAACCGCCGCGCAATCCGCAGGAACAGGAATGCTGGCGCCACCTGCGTACGCTGCCGTTCGGCACGTGGTTCGAATTCGACATCGGCGAGACCACCGAAGTCGTGCGCCGTCGACTGTCCTGGTTCAGCCCCGTCACCGACAACGCGCTGTTCGTGAACCAGCGCGGGCAACGCGTGGCCGAGCAGTCGCTGGACAGCCTGGCACGGCAGATGTCGGCCGGCCACGCCCGCATCGTCACCGTCGAGAAGAGCCGCCTGGTCGACCGCGCCTGGAGCGCGGTGATGGGCGCGCTGGGTCATCTCGTCGGCAACAACACGCCGTCCCCCGAGGTCCACGCATGATGGAAGAGTTCCGCCGTGCCCGCCGCCGCGCCGTCCAGGAACCCGTGCAGGTGGTCGACACCATGACCGACACGGTGATCGGCCAACTCAGCAACCTCTCCGAAACCGGCATGCTGCTGATCGCCACCGCACCGCTGGTGGAGGACGGCCTGTACCAGCTGCGCTTCAACCTGCGCGGCTCGCCGCACCAGAGCTCGCCGATCGAGGTGGGCGCGCACCTGCTCTGGCAGGACAAGACCAGCACGCCCGGGCAGACCTGGACGGGCTTCCGGTTCATCACCATGCTCGAGAGCGAGCTGCAGCAGCTGCGGAACTGGCTGGACTCCAGCCACAGCCGGGCCATGTGAGCAGGGCCGGTCGCGCACAGGATCGTACGGTCCTTTGCGGCAAAATAGGGCTTCTTCGCCCCACCCTGCATACGCATGAGCACTGTCGCCGAGCTGTACACGCACCACCTCGCAACGCTGCAACACCGCACTGAACAGGCCCTGGCCCGTGGCGGCTTCGACCACCTCGTCGTGCCCAGCGGCACTTCGCACTACCAGGTGTTCGACGATCGCGACTATCCCTATGCGGTGAACCCGCAGTTCAAAGCCTGGCTGCCGCTGACGCGCGCACCCGGCAGCTGGCTGGTGGTCACGCCGGGCCAGAAGCCCAAGCTGGTCTTCCTGCAGCCGTTCGACTACTGGCACGTGGTGCCGTCCGCGCCCAGCGGCTACTGGGTGGAGCACTTCGACATCGTCGTGATCCGCAAGCCGGAAGAAGCGCTTCAGCACTTGCCGTCGGACGTTGCCCGCTGCGCGGTCCTGGGCGAAGCGCAGAGCGCGGTCGGCGCATTCGTGCCGAACAATCCGCCGGCGGTGGTGAATTATCTGGAATACCACCGCGCCTACAAGACGCCATACGAAGTCGAGATGATGCGCGAGGCCACGCGCCGCGGCGTGCGCGCGCACCATGCGGCCGAGCGCGCGTTCCGCGCCGGGGCCAGCGAGTTCGGCATCCACCTGGTGTACTGCCAGGCGGCCGGCCAGGATGCCAACGACCTTCCGTACAGCAACATCATCGCGCTCAACGAACACAGCGCGGTGCTGCACTACACCGACCGCGACCTCGTCGCGCCGACCTCCGCGCGCAGCTTCCTCATCGACGCTGGCGCGGCGCACAACGGCTACGCCTGCGACATCACCCGCTCCTACGCGCACGATGCCGGCAGCGAGTTCCAGGCGATGATCGACGCCGTCGACGCCGCGCAGCTGAAGATGTGCGACCAGGTGCGCGCCGGTACGGACTACAAGCAGATCCACATCGATGCGCACATCGCGCTGGCGGGCATCCTCAAGGACTTCGGCGTGATCAATGTCTCGCCCGAAGCCGCGCTGGCCACCGGTGTGAGCAGCGCGTTCTTCCCGCACGGCATCGGCCATGGCATCGGTCTGCAGGTGCACGACGTCGCCGGCTTCGCCGCGTCCGACGAAGGCGGCACGATCGCCAAGCCCGAAGGCCATCCGTACCTGCGCCTGACGCGCGTGCTGGAGCCGGGCATGGCGGTGACCATCGAACCGGGTCTGTACTTCATCGACATGCTGCTGGACGAAGTGAAGAAGAACGGCCACGCCGACAGCGTCGACTGGAAGCGCGTGGAAGCGTTCAAGCCCTTTGGTGGCATCCGCATCGAGGACGACGTGGTCTGCACCGAGGCGGCGCCGATCAACCTGACGCGCGACGGTTTCAGCCAGGCCGCCTGACGGCCCGCCCCGCGACCCGGCACCGCCGGGTCGCGGTGGCCCGTTTCCGCTCGGCGACGCAGCTCCTTCGGACGAGTGCCAAGGGGCGATGCGCGTCCGCGCTCAGCGCTGCGCCATCAGCGCTTCGATCTCGTCCGCGCTGCGCGCGAGTTTGTCGGTCAGCACTTCGCACCCGTCCTTGGTGATCAGCACGTCGTCCTCGGTGCGGATGCCGATGCCGCGCCACTTCGCGTCCACGCTGGTGTCGTCGGGCGAGACGTACAGGCCCGGCTCGATGGTGAACACCATGCCCGGCTCGAGCAGGCGCGATTCGCCGTCGAGCCGGTATTCGCCGACGTCATGCACGTCCAGCCCAAGCCAGTGCCCGGTCTTGTGCCGATAGAAGCGCTTGTACGTGCCGTCGGCGAGGTTCTTCTCCAGCCGCCCCTTCAGAAGGCCCAGGCGCAACAGGCCTTCGGTCAGCGTCTCCACCGCGGCAACGTGGCCAACCTCGTAGGGGATGCCGGCGCGCGCCTGTTCCAGCGCCGCGGCCTGGGCGTCGCCGACAAGGTCGTGCAATGCGCGCTGCTCTTTCGTGAAGCGCCCGTTGACCGGGAAGGTACGCGTGATGTCCGCCGCGTAGCCGCGGTATTCGGCGCCGGCGTCGATCAGCACCAGATCGCCGTCCTTCGCCTGCGCGGCGTTGGCGCGGTAGTGCAACACGCACGCGTTCACGCCGGCACCGACGATGCTGCTGTACGCGGGATCGGCCTGGTGCGCGCGGAACACGCGCTCCACCTCGGCCTGCAGTTCGTACTCGTGGATGCCGGCGCGCGCGGCACGCATCGCGGTTTCGTGCGCGAGTACGGTGATGTCGGCAGCGCGCTGCATCAGGCGCAGTTCGTCGCGGTCCTTGAACAGGCGCAACTCGTCCAGCAGATGGCCCAGTTCCAGGAATTCGTGCGGCGGCTGCGCACCCTGGCGCGCCATCGCGCGCACACGGTTGAGCCAGCCGATCAGCTTGAGGTCGAACTCCTGGTCGCGGCCGAAGTGGTAGTAGACGCGCGAGCGCCCTTCCAGCAGGCCCGGCAGGATGTCGTCGAGATCGGTGATGGGGTACGCATCGTCCAGACCGAACGCATCGACCGCGCCTTCCGGGCCAAAACGCGGGCCATCCCAGCCTTCACGTTCGGGATCGCGCTCGCGGCAGAACAGGATCACTTCGCCGTGCTTGCGACCCGGCACCAGCACCAGCACGGCCTCCGGCTCCGGAAAGCCGGTGAGGTAGAGCAGGTCCGAATCCTGACGGTACGGGTAATGCGTGTCGCGACTGCGAATGCGCTCCAGCGCCGCGGGCAATACGAGGATCGCGTCATCGCCGGCCATGCGCATCAGTTGCCGACGACGGCGGGTGTAGGCCTTGGCGGGAATGGTGAGCGGCTTGTGCATCGGCTGTCTTCGTTCGTCATTCCCGCGAACGCGGAACTCCGGTAACCCGTGATGCGGCCCCGAACGCCGGAAGTCGTTGCCCCGCGGTCGCGGGGATGAGACTTCGACGGCGCCTTCCGCCCACTCGAACCCTGCGGTCAGTTCAGTTTCTGGCGATGCTGTGCGGCGAGTACGCAATCGCCGTGCAGCAGCAGCACGGCGACACGCACGAATTCCTCGATCTCGACCAGCGCCTCTTCGTCTTCCTCGTCGCCATCACTCTGTGCCTGGGCGGCGGCAAGCTTGGCCAGATCGCCGAGCGCCTCGCTGCCTTCCTCGGACAGCGACGGACGCGAGCCGGCGGACAGGCCGAAACCGCCGAGGAAACCACGGCACCACTCGAACAGCGCGCCGCTGCGTTCGGCGAGGCTGGCGTCGGACTCGGGCAGCAGCAGCGAGAAGTCGAAACTGCGGTCGGACAGTTGCGCCGCGCTCGCCAGCCGCAGTTCGTCCAGCGGGCTGCCCGGCGCGGGCGTTGGCAGCGCATCGTCGGCCAGCACCTTGGCTGGCCATTCGCGCACCGACGGGCCACCGCCGGCGAGCCAGCCGCACAGGGCGCCATGCAGTTCGAAGGGGGTCGCGGCGAGTGCCAGTTGGCGGCTCTCGGCGTCGATCACGGACAGGTCGGGCAGTTCGATTTCGGACACGTTGCCTGGGCCGGGGCATGAAAAACGGGGGGATGGTCCCCAGTGTAACAACCCGCGGGTTGTTGCCGGCGCGAACGCCTGCCTACACTGAGCGCTGCCGCGCCCCAGCCATGGATGTCCGTGCGTCCGCACCCATACTTCGCGTTATCCATCGCCCGGGTCGCCGGCCCGGTCCTCGCCGTGGTGCTGGCCATGGCCGCCCCGGCATCGGCCGCGACACGGGACTTCTACTTCTCTTCGCTGGGCAGCGAGCGCGGGCTCACCCAGAACACCGTCACCGCCCTGGCGCAGGACAGCGAAGGCTACGTCTGGGTGGCCACGCAGGGCGGCCTGCACCGCTACGACGGCCAGCGCTACCTGCCCTACCGCAACAACCCGCGCGACCCCGGCAGCCTGCCGGACAGCAACGTCACCGCGATCGCCCTGGAAGGCGGCCGCGCGCTCTGGGTCGGCACCTATTCCGAATACCTCAGCCGACTGGACCTGGGCACGGGCCAGATCCGCCGCTTCACCGCCTCCGGGCCGAGCCACCCGCACCGGCAGGTGATGGCGGTGCTGCCGTGGAAGGGTCGCGTATGGGTAGGCACCGTGGCGGGTCTGGAGCGCCTGGACCCGGACACCGGAAAGCGCGAGACGGTGCTGCCGCTGGAAAGCCAGATGATGGGCGCCGCAAACCGGCAGAGCCTGCTCGCCACGCGCGAGGGCACCGCCTGGTACGGCGGCCCGGTCGGCCTGTACCGGCTGGACGCGCAGGGCGCGCCGGAACGGATCGGTTCGGGCGAGGCGGTCACCGCGCTGTTCGAGGACCACGCCCGCCAGCTGTGGGTGGGTCGCGAGGACGGCCTGTTCCGTCTGCACAGCAATGGCCGCGAACTCGTGCGCGTGTGGCCGCGCGAGACCGGCGGCGGGGGCATGATGGTGCGCGCGATCGCGCAGGCACCGGATCGGCAACTGTGGTTCTCGGTGTACGGCTACGGGCTGCGCCGGCTCGACCCGGCGACCGGTCGCGTGGAACAGGTGCGCGAAGAACCCAGCATCGACGCGAGCCTGCCCGACGATTCCATCAACGCATTGATGGTCGACCGCGGCGGCATGCTGTGGGTGGGTGGGCAGTTCCGCGGCATCGCCGTCACCGATCCGCGCGGCACGCGCTTCCGCTATGTCTTCAATCTGGAACACCGCCGCAACGACAGCCCGGCCTCGGCCGACAGCGTCCGCACCGTCACGCAGGCACACGACGGCGCCCTCTGGCTGGGCACCGACAACGCGCGCCTGCTGCGCTACGAGCTGGACAACGACCGCTTCGAAGACCTCAGCGGGCTGCTGGGCGACGGCGCCTCGCCGCCGCACGTGACCGGCTTCGCGCCGGCGGACGGGGACGACCTCTGGGTCGCGACCGATGTCGGCCTGTATCGGCTGGATCCGCAGGCGCGGCATGCGCAGGCGCTGTCGCCACCCGGCCTCGGGCGTACACCGCTGCGCACGCTGGCGGTGGGACGCGACGGAACGTTGTGGATCGGCAGCCATGGTTTCGGTGTGTACCGCTATCGACCCGACAGCGGGCAGATCACGCATTACCCGTATCGCGAGAACGACCCGAGCGGGCTGAGCTATCCGGTCGTGCATGCCATCGTCGAGGACCGGCACGGCCATGTGTGGTTCGGCACCGGCGACGGGCTGGACATGCTCGATCCCGCCACGGGTCGGCTGCAGCACTTCCGGCACGACAGCCGCAATCCCGACAGTCTGTCCGGCAACCGCGTGCGTGCACTGCATGTCGCCCATGACGGTTCACTGTGGGTCGGCACGCATGCGGGCCTGAGCCGCATCGTGGAGGAGCGCGGCGGTCGCATCCGCTTCGCCCATCCGCTGACCGGTTCGCTGGGCGGCAGCCAGGTACCGGTGGTGTTCTCCATCGCCGAAGGCCCTGCGGGGCAGCTGTGGCTCAGCACGCAGGCCGGCATCATCGCCTACGACATCCACCAGCAACGCACCCGCAGCTATGGCCTGGCCGACGGCCTGCAGGACCTGGAATTCCATGGCGGCTCGGTCGCGCAGCTGGACGACGGGCGCATTACGTTCGGCGGCGTGCGCGGGCTGAATCTGTTCGATCCGCGACGCATGCAGGAATCGGGGTACACGGCACCACTGCGTCTGCTCGGTGCGTGGGTGGGCAACCAGGCCACCGCCGACCCACGCGCGCTGTGGCAGCCCACGCGACTGGATCTGGACGAGGGTGCGGGCCTGCTGCGCCTGCGCATCGGTGCGCTCGATTTCGCGCCGTCCGCCGGCCTGCGCTACCGATACCGCATGGATGGGTTCGACAAGGACTGGATCGACAACGGCAGCCAGCACGACCTCACCTACACGCGCCTGCCGTACGGCAATTACACCTTCCAGGCACAGGCAACGGGGCGCGACGGTTCGTGGAATCCGCAGACGCTCGAGATCCCGGTGCGTGTGGCGCCGCCGGTGTGGCGCCATCCGCTGGTGATCGCCGCGGGTGTGACCACCCTGCTGGCACTGGTCGGCGTGCTTGCGTGGCGCCGCCTGCAGGACCGTCGGCGTGAGCGTGGCTACTTCGCACAGATCCGCGAACGCGACGAACGACTCAAGCTGGCGCTGTGGGCCTCGGGCGAACAGTTCTGGGACTACGACCTGCAGCGCCGCGTGCTGCGTCGCACGCGTGCCGACGACCAGGCCGGCCTGACGCCCGAACTGGGCGTGCAGACGCTGGTCGACGCCAACTTCCAGATCCATCCCGAGGACCTGCCGCTGGCGCTGGCCAAGCTCAAGCGCCACCTGCGCGGAGACGCCGCGCTGTATCTGTCCGAACACCGCGTGCGCGACACCGACGGTCGCTGGGTCTGGATGCGCGCGCGCGGTCGCGTGGTCGAACGTGGACCCGACGGGCGTGCGCTGCGCGTGGCGGGTACCGCGCGCGACATCACCGCCAACCGCAGCGCCGAGCGCGACCGCCGCATCGCCGGCCAGGTGCTCAACAGCATGATCGAGGCGGTGGCGGTGTTCGACCAGGAGTTCCGCTTCGTCTCGGTCAACCCCGCCTTCACCCGCATCACCGGTTACACCGATGCGGAAGTGATCGGCCGTCCCACGCGCCTGCTCGACAGCGACCAGCACGACCCGGCGTTCTACCAGCACGTGCGCGGCGAACTGCGCCGCAACGGTCGCTGGTCCGGCGAGATCTGGCAGCAGCGCAAGAATGGCGATGAGTTCCTGTGCTGGTTCCAGGGCAGCGAGGTGCTCGACGCCGGCGGCCAGCACGGCCACTACGTGGCGGTCCTGAGCGATATCACCGACCAGAAGCGTGCCGAGCAGGAACTGCGTTACCTGGCCAATTACGACACGCTGACCAGCCTGCCCAATCGCGCACTGCTGTCGGAGCGCCTGTCGCGCGCCATCGTGCGCGCGCGTCGCCAGAACAGCCGCATCGCGATGCTGTTCCTGGACCTGGACCGCTTCAAGGACATCAACGACTCGCTCGGCCACGCGGCCGGCGACCGCATCCTGCGCGCGGCAGCGATCCGCCTGCAGCATGCGGTGGGAGCGCAGCACACCGTTGCGCGCCTTGGCGGTGATGAGTTCACCGTGCTGCTGGAGAACCTGGAGCACGTCGAGCAGGCGGAACAGGTCGCGCGCGACGTGCTGCTGGCGTTCGAAGCACCGCTCGATCTGGACCAGCGCCACGACGTGGTGATCTCGCCCTCGATCGGCATCAGCCTGTATCCCGACCATGCGCTGGTACCGACCGACCTGCTCAAGCACGCCGATACCGCGATGTACCAGGCCAAGGCCGCTGGACGTCGCACGTTCATGCGTTACACCGAAGCGATGGATGTGGAGATCCGCGGCCGCGCGACCATTTCCGCCGCGCTGCGCGGCGTGCTGGACCGCAACGAGCTGCGCCTGGTGTTCCAGCCCAAGCTGTCGCTGGACCAGTCGCGCATCACCGGCGTGGAAGCGCTGCTGCGCTGGACCAGCCCGGAACTGGGCGACATCTCGCCGGCGCAGTTCATTCCGCTGGCCGAAGAGAGCGGCCTGATCCTCGACATCGGCGAGTGGGCGCTGCGCGAAGCGTGCAGCGTGCTCAAGCGCTGGCGCCTCAACGGCCTGGACCAGCTGACGATGGCGGTGAACGTCTCTTCGTTGCAGCTGCTGCGCGGCAACCTGCCCAAGCAGGTGGCGCGTGCACTGGTCGAGAGCGGCGTCCCTCCGGAGATGCTGCAGCTGGAGCTGACCGAAAGCGTGATCATGGCCAACGCCGGGCAGACCTCGGCGACGCTGGACGCCCTGCGCGCGCTGGGCGTGGGCCTGGCCATCGACGACTTCGGCACGGGGTATTCGTCGTTGGCCTACCTCAAACGCCTGCCGATCAACACGCTGAAGATCGACAAGGAGTTCATCGGTGACCTCACCCGCGACGCGGACGATGAGGCCATCACCACCACGGTGATCGCGATGGCCCATTCGCTGGGCCTGACGGTCATCGCAGAAGGCGTGGAAACCGAGGCGCAGATGCAGTTCCTGCGCGGACGCGGCTGCGATGAAATCCAGGGCTACTGGCTCTCGCGCCCGCTCGAGGCGCCCAGCTGCCTGTCCTTCATCCGCGCCTGGGCACCCCACACGGTGCCGGTCGGTGGTGGGACGGTCGGCACGATGCCCTGAGGAAGCCGGTTCCGTCCCGGACCGGCCCAGCCCGCGGCCTGCTTGACCCGACACGGGGCCCTGCTATCGTGCCCGCCATGGAACAGGCCCATCTCCTTGCCCAACTGCAGTCGCTGGTCGACCGTGTCGAGCAGTTGGCCGAGCGTTCGCGCCGGCTCAGCGAGGAGAACCGCAGCCTTCGCCAGCAACAGGAACAGCTGATGGGCGAACGTTCCTCGCTGCTGGCAAAGAACGAACAGGCACGCACCCGCGTCGAGGCGATGATCGCCCGACTGAAATCGCTGGAACAGCACACGTGAGCATGCAATGAGCAGCACCAGCGAAGTGGTGAGCATCCGTGTGCTCGATCGCGAATACACCGTGGGTTGCGAGCCGGGCGAGCGCGACAGCCTGCTGACCGCGGCGAAGCTGCTCGACAGCAAGATGCGCGAGATCCGCGGCAACAACCGGATGGCGGCGCTCGATCGTGTCGCGGTGCTTGCGGCGCTGAATCTTGCGCACGACCTGCAGCAGTCGCGCGACGAGCATGCTTCGCGCGATCGCGAACTCTCGCGCACGCTGACCGATCTGCACCGCCGTCTCGACGATCTGTTCGACACGCCTGCGCGCTGAGCGAAACGCCCGGAAGCGCGCGTATCGTGCGCGCTTCCAAAGCCGGATCGCGATGCGGTGCTGTGCTGAATCGTGCCAATGTCTGTGCCGACGAGCGGGGAGCGCATATGCGGACGTCGCGCTATACTCCGTCTTCGTCCTCTGCTGTACGCGACAGCGTGCGCAAACATTCGCCTTGTCCCTTATTGACGACCACGGGGGCGCGGCGGAGGCCCGGAGTGCAAGTCCGCCTTGTAGCGGGAAGCCCGAAGGCATCCAAGCGTTCCCACTTGAACCTCGGGTTCAAGGTCGTTTCGCAAGCATCGCCATCGGCGGAGGACTTCTCATTCACACGGCCGCGGCCATCAGGCCGGGCCCAGATTCGGGCGCGGATTCGCGCCCGAATTTTTTTGCTCCGCACGATGAACCCGCCCATCGGCCGGCTCCGCCGCCGCTCAACAGGATTCGCGTCGCATGACGGCTGACCGCACGGCATTGCGCCGTGAACTTCGCGACCGCCGCCGCGCCCTGCCGGCCGCACGACGCATCGAGGCCGCCGACCGGTTGGCGGCGCATCTGCTGGCGCTGCCGTTCGCGCCGCAGGAAGGCTACGTCGCCGGCTACTGGGCTAGCGACGGTGAGATCGCACTCCATGCCTGGCAACTGCGCCTGCCGCGGGAATGCATCTATTGCCTGCCCGTCCTGCATGACGACGGCCGTCTGCGTTTCGGCCCCTGGCGTCCGGGCGATCCGCTGGTAAGCAATCGTCACGGCATTCCCGAGCCCGATCTCGCGCCGGTATCGCTGCTCGAGCCCGAACAGATGGGACTCGTGGTCGCGCCGCTGGTGGGCTTCGATGAACGCGGGCACCGCCTCGGCATGGGAGGCGGCTGGTACGATCGCAGCTTCGCATTCCGCCAACGTCAGGTCGCTCCGCCCTGGCTGGTCGGCGCGGCGTTCGATGCGCAACGCGTCGATCTGCTCGATCGGGCCGACTGGGACGTGGCGTTGGACGCGGTCTGCACCGAAACGATCACGCTCGACTGCAGCAGGACAACCGCATGAGCGCCCGCCGCCGCTACTGGCTGATGAAGACCGAGCCGGACACCTTCTCGATCGACGATCTGGAGCGCGTCCGCACCGAGCCCTGGAATGGCGTGCGCAACTACCAGGCACGCAACTTCATGCGCGACGGCATGCAGGTCGGCGACGGCGTGCTGTTCTATCACTCCAATACGGACGTGCCCGGCATCGTCGGCACCGCCACGGTGGCCAGCAAGGCATACCCGGACGAATCGCAGTTCGATGCGAAGTCCGACTATTTCGATCCCAAGAGCACGCGCGAGGAGCCACGCTGGTTCCTGGTGGACGTGGCCTTCGACCGCAAGCTTTCGCGCACTATCCCGCTCGACGAGATCAAGCAGCATGCCGGGAAGCTGGGCGAGGATTTCGCCCTGGTCCGACGCGGCAACCGCCTTTCCGTGCTGCCGGTGTCAGCCGCGCAATGGAAGTACCTGCTGTCGCTCGAGTGAGCGCGCCCCCCATTTCCCCATACCGGAAGTCCGAAGTCCCATGAGTGAAGCCAAGCGCCTGGCCGCCGAGAAGGCCATCGAGTACGTGGAAGACGGCATGATCGTCGGCGTCGGCACGGGATCCACCGTCGCCTACTTCATTGACGCACTGGCGCGGATCCAGGACCGCATCAAGGGCGCTGTCTCCAGCTCAGATCAGAGCACCGAGCGCCTGCGCAAGCACGGCATCGAAGTGCTGGACCTGAACGCTACGGGCCCGCTGTCGCTGTATGTCGATGGCGCGGACGAATGCGATCCGCACAAGCGGCTGATCAAGGGCGGCGGTGCGGCGCTCACGCGCGAGAAGATCATCGCCGAGGCCAGCCAGACGTTCGTGTGTGTGGTGGATCCGAGCAAGCGCGTGGACGTGCTGGGCCGTTTCCCGCTCCCGGTCGAGGTCATCCCGATGGCACGCAGCCTCGTCGCGCGCGAGATCCAGGCGATGACACGCGCCCAACCGGTATGGCGCCAGACTGCGGATGGCGCGGGTGTCGTCA
Source organism: Lysobacter stagni (assembly GCF_030053425.1). NCBI lineage: Bacteria > Pseudomonadati > Pseudomonadota > Gammaproteobacteria > Lysobacterales > Lysobacteraceae > Lysobacter > Lysobacter stagni. The sequence goes on from NZ_JASGBI010000001.1 coordinate 278,715, forward strand.
CCGACAACGGCAATGTGATCCTGGACATCCACGGCCTTTCCATCGTCGATCCGGTCGGCTTGGAGCAGGCGATCAACCAGATTCCCGGAGTGGTGTCGGTGGGCCTGTTCGCCCGCCGAGCGGCGGACGTGGTGATCGTGGGCGGGGAGCCGCCGCTGGTTCTGTGATGTCCGACGAGCCGCGCCGCGCGCGGCCTCGTTTGCTGCCTGACCGTTGGAGTCATGGACACCGGCTCGATGCGCTGGCACCTCCGGTAGATTGCGTGTGCGTCACTTGCGATGGGAACGGCGGACGCGCAAGCCCGGACGGAGCTCGCCGTCATCAGAGCGATTCGATCGTCCGCAGCCAGCCCCCTGGGCACATCAATAGCGCGCACTAGCCACAGCGCGGCGTCGGAGAGACGCTTGCACGGGAATCTCGAAAAGTACCGTCCCACGGCGCGGCACACGACGGCGGCCCCACTGGATTGGCGCGTCGGGCGAACATCAAAGCGCTTTGTGAAGCGCAAAAAGAAGAAGGCCCGTCCTTGCGGACGGGCCTTCGGTGTAAATGTCCAGCGATGACCTACTCTTGCATGGCTTAAGCCACACTACCATCGGCGCGGGTGCGTTTCACTTCCGAGTTCGGAAAGGGATCGGGTGGGACCACACCGCTATGGTCACTGGACAAGGGGGTGAAGCGGCGCTTGGAGCGCCAGCTTGCATGGGTTGGAAAAGTAGCGAATGAGGCGAATGTCGTCGACGTATCGTCGAGACCAAGGCCACTTGAGGTTATATGGTCAAGCCACACGGATCATTAGTACAGGTTAGCTCAATGCATTGCTGCACTTACACACCCTGCCTATCAACCACCTGGTCTTGATGGTTCCTTTAGGGGAGTCAAGCTCCCGGGAGATCTCATCTTGAGGCGCGCTTCCCGCTTAGATGCTTTCAGCGGTTATCGCTTCCGAACATAGCTACCCGGCAGTGCCACTGGCGTGACAACCGGAACACCAGAGGTTCGTCCACTCCGGTCCTCTCGTACTAGGAGCAGCCCCTCTCAAATCTCCAACGCCCACGACAGATAGGGACCGAACTGTCTCACGACGTTCTGAACCCAGCTCGCGTACCACTTTAAATGGCGAACAGCCATACCCTTGGGACCGACTACAGCCCCAGGATGTGATGAGCCGACATCGAGGTGCCAAACACCGCCGTCGATATGAACTCTTGGGCGGTATCAGCCTGTTATCCCCGGAGTACCTTTTATCCGTTGAGCGATGGCCCTTCCATACAGAACCACCGGAT
>NZ_JASGBI010000001.1:585000-687500 GCF_030053425.1 Lysobacter stagni
ACCCACACGTCCAGCTCGTTCCAGGTGCTGCCGCTGTGGAATTTCATCGGGATGCCCGAATCGGTGCCCACCAGCATCAGCACGCCGGCCTCGCGCAGCTGCTGGAACTTGCGCTTGAGCGTGGGCCACCGTTGCGGCGTCTGCTGGAAATAGGAGATGCGCTCGGGATGTTCGAGCGAATGCTGGATGTCGGCGACGATGTCAGGCGGCAGGCCTTCGTGCCACGCGTCGCTGTCGATGAACTCGTGGTTCTTCACCGTGTAGGGGAAGTTGTAGAGGCCTTCGATCGTCGGCGTCCAGAACAGCGGGCCGGCCGCCATGTTGGCCGTGCGCTCGCGCAGCGTCGCGATGATGTCGTCCGGGTACTCGGGCGATGCAGCCAGGCCGGTGTGCTCGAAGCAGTCCACGCCGGCTCTCAGGCCACGCCGGATCTCCTCCGGTCGATGCGAGTGCGCCACCACGGGCAAGCCGTGCCTGTGCGCCTCGTCGACGACGGCCTGCACTTCGGCTTCGCTCATCTGGTCCTGGTCGATGAGCTTGATGACGTCCACGCCCGCATCCGCCAGCCGGCGCACCTTCGCACGCGCATCACCGGGCGAGTCCACGCCCCAGCGGAACAGCTCGGTGCCGGGGTAGGGCTTCTTCTGGATGAAGGGGCCGGAGACGAACAGCGTGGGTCCGTCGATCTTCCCGGCGTTGATCGCATCGCGAACCGCGATGCTGTCTTCCAGCGGGCCACCCAGGTCGCGTGCACCGGTCACGCCCGCATGCAGCAGCTGCAGGGCGGAGGCCGGCATGATCGTGTCGCGCAGGCGTGGCGGATAGGTCCTGTCCCAATGATCGTAGTCGGCGTGGCCGTTGATCATCAGGTGCACGTGCATGTCCCACAGGCCGGGCAGCACGGTCATGCCCTCGGTGGACACGACCGTCGCGCCAGCCGGCACCGGCAGCGTATCCACGGTGCCGACGGCGGTGATGCGCTCGCCGTCGATGAGGATCACGCTGTCGCGGATGGGCTCGCGCAGCGTGCCATCCACCAGCGTGCCACCGACCAGCGCGGTGATCGCGAAGGCATCGGCGGACGCAACCAGTGCAACGACCAGACACAGACCACGGATGCTGCGACGCATGGGCGGACTCCCGGCACGGATGCGCCGATCCTACCCGCGACGGCGCCGCGATGCCGGGCGGTCAGTCATCCTCGCCTTCCGGCGGCGGCGGCGGTTCGCCGCGACCGCGCATGTGCGGCGGCTCGAAGCCCTTGCCGCGCAGGCAGGCATCCATCTTGTCCCGGTCGGGACGCTTGGGCGGCGCTTCGCCCTTGGCCGGCTTGCGCGGCTTGCCCTCGGCGTCCGGCGGCGGCAGGCCCTGCTCCGCCGCGCAGGCGGCCAGTGCGGCCCGGAAGGCCGTGTCTTCGCGTGGCGGCGCGGGCTCGTCGTCCCACTGATACGCGGATGCGACGCCGCTGATGGACAGCAGCGCGATCGCAACGACACGCAGCTGCACGTCGCGACGGAAGGAGAAATTGCGTCGGCTCATGTCGGCTCCTTGGCCAGGGTCGTAAAAGAGGGGCAGAAAGACGAAGCGAAGTAACGAAGTGGAGAGAGAGAGAACCTCGGGCATCCGGCTTCGCCTTCCTGCCCCCACCACCGGCTGTTCCCGTCGATTCCCGGCACGCTCATCACGGGTTCCGCGTGTCCGGGTGAACGCATCGCCAAAGGGGGAGAGCGATGCGTCCTCATCGGGAACGTGGCCAGAGTGCGCGTGCGACGTTGCGTGCGATTGCCGGCCTGTGTCGTGCGCGCCACATGCATGGCAAGGTTCATCGCGCATTCAACGCACCGGCAACGCCATGGGCAGCGCGCGCTGGGCGGCATCGGACAGACGCTCGCGGATGCGGCGCTGCTGCGCGGGATCGAAGGTCGCCTCGAAGCGGCGCCGCATCGCGATGGGCTCCAGGTTCCCCAGCTTCCATGGTTCGTCCGGCAGGATCAGTTCCGACGCCGCACTGGCGTGTCGCTCCCACAGCCGTGCATCGTCCGCGCAGCCCAGGAAGTCCAGCACCTTGTGCAACGCCAGCTTGGGCGAGGCCGCCACGTCCTCGTAGCGCACCAGTCGATGACGAGGATCGTCGATCCAGCGCAGGCTTTCCGCCACGGCGCGACTCCATCGGCTCACGCAACGCTCCACGTCCAGGTACGGACGCCACGGCGCGAATGACTGCGCCGCGCGGTGCAGCGAGGCCACCACCTCCTCGCCGTCGCGCACCACGTGCAGGAAGCGCGCGTCGGGAAGATGGCGCTGGATCGCCTCGATGTAATACAGATGGTCCGGCGTCTTCTCCAGCCAGACCGTCTTTCGGTGGCGCAGGCAATGCGCGTCCATGGCATCGGTGAAGGCCCGCAGGTGCGCGGGCAGGCGCAACGCGTGGACGCCCGACGGCGGATTCGCGTGTAGCCCCGCCGCGATCACGCCATCCCAGGCGCGGCGCGCTCGGCGCGGTGCGACCAGGCCCGCGCCGGCAAGCCAGCGACGCCGTCGTTCGCGCCATCGGCGGCGTTCCAGCCCCTGTTCGTAGTCGGGCCGTTCGCACTGACGTGACTCGTCGCTGGCCAGCAGGTGCTGGAAGAAGTGCGTTTCCGGCAGCGACAGGATCTCGCGGTGCGCGTGCAGCAGCGACTGCAGCAGCGTCGTGCCCGAGCGCGGACATCCGACGAGGAACACACGGCGCCTGACCACGCCGGTCTCGTCGCGCTCGCGTGCCATCGACGCCAGCGTCGAGGCGAATCGACGGGCATGCGCGGGACGACGGCCCACCATCAGCGCCACTCCGCCAGTTGCTCCGCCGGAGCGGCGACGGTGTCGGGCGACAGTTCGTCCATGGCGTCGCGCAGGCGCAGGTGGAATGCGCGGCGATGCGACTCGAAGAAGATTCGCGCGGCGGCTCCCAGTTCATGCCAGCGGCTTTCGGACATCATCAACGCGGATTCGACCGCGCGCTCGATCGACGCGGCGTCCACGACATGGCAGCGGGCCAGGCCCATCATCTCCGCAGGACGCGACGCGATCGGTACGCCACGCGTTCCGTCGACGAGTTCGTTCATGGGTTCGGCATCGGTGGCCAGCACCACGGCCCCCACGCTCATCGCTTCCATCAGCGAGTGTCCGAAGCCCTCGGTTTGCGACGGACACAGGTGGAAGCGGTGCGTGTTCTGCAGGTGACGCAGTTGGGCGTCGTCGAGGCGTCCGATGCGGTGACCGACGTTGGCGGCCTGCACGCGTGCGGACGCGACAGCTGGATGCTGCACGACGGTCAGGCGCGGCCAGTGCGGATTCCGCGCCCACGCCTCCAGGACGGCCTGCGTTCCCTTCATGCGGCTGGCGCCGGCGACATGGAGGAAGGCGTTCTCGCGCGGGATGTCAGCGCGCAGCCGATCCTCGCTGGTGAAACCGATGTAGCGCGTGCGGCAGCCCAGCGCGGCGAAGGTGGTCTGCGCATGCCGCGTCTTGCACCACACGCGATCGAATCGCGGCAGCAGTGCGCGCCATTCCGCGCGCGTCCATTCCGGATTGGGCAGCAGCACGTTGCGACGCGCCAGCGCCAGCAGTCGCGGGTGGATGCGTTCGATCGACACCTGCACGTCCACGGGACCGTGCAACAAGCGCCGGCGCCAGAGACCTGCCTCGAAGGCCAGCGAGCGCCGGCGCGTGTCGGAGAAACCGATGGATTCAGTGGCCACGCCCTGTGACGAAAGCGCGTCGTCGAGCAGGCGCAGGTCGCGGCTGAGTCCCGCGCCGTTGTCGCGGGTGAGCAGTCGCGCGGTGGGGAGTCGCGCGTTCGGAATCGGCATGCGTAAGCAATCTCGCGGGGGACCGTGCGCGATGGTCGGCGGCGCGTGTGGCACGCCGTTGCCGTCGTGTGGCGGCGCTGACAACCGGCGAAAAACCGGCGCGAAGCGCGCTCGTTAGCGTCCCGCTAAGCCTTCGTTGCAATCGCGTTACGCCGCGCCGCTTCCATCGCGTGCGCGGTCCTGACGAAGGCGAGACCTCCGACGGCGCGTCGCCGTCGCGGCCCCTCTTCCGCAGCAAGGAAACACATGAAAGCAGCCACGCCTGTCCCGACTTTCCGCCGCACGCGCCTGGCCCTGGCCATGGGCGCATGCATCTACGGCAGCCTTTCGCTCCCGGCCCTGGCCCAGGATTCGAAGGGCGATGCCACCACGCTCGACCGCATCGAAGTCACCGGTTCGCGCATCCAGCGCGCAGACATCGAAGGCGCACTGCCGGTGACGGTGATCTCGCGCGAGGACATCGAGCTGAGCGGCCGCACCACCGTCGCCGACGTCCTGCAGAACTCCACCTTCAACTCGTTCGGCTCGTTCACGCCCAGCTCCGGCAGCTCCGCGCAGTCGTACTCGGGCCTGAGCCTGCGCGGCCTGGGCGACGGTCGCACGCTGATCCTGATCGATGGCCGCCGCGCGCCGGTGTCGCCGCTGACGGGCGAAGGCCAGGACCTCAACTCGCTGCCGCTGGCGGCGGTTGAACGCATCGAGATCCTCAGCGACGGCGCCTCGGCCATCTACGGTGCCGACGCCATCGGCGGCGTGGTAAACATCATCACGCGCAAGGACTTCGAAGGCGTGCAGGTCACCGCCGGCATCGGCGAGAGCGAACGCGGTGGCGGTACCGAGGAAGGCTCGGCCATCTTCGGCGTGAACGGCGAGCGCGGCCGACTGACTGCGGGCATCTCGTGGTCCAGCCGCGACATCACCTACGTGAGCGACTACCCGTGGGTGCAGAAGGGCGCATCCACCTACTCCAACAACTACGTGCGCGTGGCCACCAATCCGGTGACCGGCGAGACCACGCCGGGCGCGTACCTCAACGTGCCGGGCACCAGCAGCTCGGTGGTGCCGGGCGGTTGCGACGGCGCGAACTTCTACACCAACGCCGCCGGCACGCGCTGCTACTACGACTTCACCACGGCGATGGCCGACACCGCCAGCACCGACATCAAGGGCCTGTTCGCGCGCGGCGAGTACCAGCTGAGCGACAACTGGACCGCCTTCATCGACAGCTACTACACGAAGAAGGACTCGATGGGCGTGTACGCCGCCGTGCCGGAGTTCATCTTCGTCTCGGCTGACAGCCCGAACAACGTGACCGGCCAGGATGCGTACATCAAGCATCGCTTCGCCGCACTGGGCGACCGCATCACCTACCAGTTCCAGGACGACTACGACCTCTCCACCGGCCTGCGCGGCCAGCTCAACGAGACCACCAGCCTCGACCTGACCGTGCGCAACAGCCAGGCACGCGCGGTGGAGACGGGCTACAACTACGTCAACATCCCGGTCGCCGAGCAGTACTTCGAGGACGGCCGCTACAACGCGTTCGACCCGTACTCCAACTCGGAGGACGTGCTGGACGCGATGCGCACCACCACCGGCCGCAACACGTTCTACAAGCAGCAGGAGTACACCGCGCTGCTCAACACCGATCTGTTCGGCATGGCCGGCGGCATTTCCGCGCTGGCGGTGGGCGCCGAGTACCGGCAGGAGGACTACCAGGACCTGTACGACCAGCAGTCCGAGGCTGGCAACGTCGGTGGCTCGGCGGGCAATTCCGCCTGGGGCAGCCGTGACGTGTCTTCGCTGTACGCCGAATGGAACATGCCGTTCCTCAGCAATTTCGAGGCCGACCTGGCGGTGCGCTACGACCACTACTCGGACTTCGGCGATGCCACCTCGCCCAAGCTGTCGCTGCGCTACCAGCCGATCGACAGCGTGACGCTGCGCGCCTCGTACGGTGAAGGATTCCGCGCACCGACGCTGCAGGCGCTGAACCAGCAGACCGCGTTCTCGGCCGACAGCGTGACCGACCCGGCCACGGCCGTGGCCTACGGCCTGGCGCCGAGCACCTCGCTGCAGATCAACGCCTACCACGTGGCCAATCCCGAACTGAAGGCCGAGACCTCCAAGCAGTGGAGCGCGGGCGTGGCGTGGGACGCGACGAGCTGGCTGAACCTGACGCTGGACTACTACAACATCCAGATCGACGACCAGATCAAGTTCTTCACCTCGCAGACGGTCATCGACCGTACCGAAGCGGGCCAGTACCTGCCGTCGAACCTGGGCGTGGTGCGCAACGACGACGGCTCCATCAACACCGTCTATGCCGGCTACGGCAACGAAGGCCGCGTCAGCACCGACGGCCTGGACCTCAACGTGCGCGCGAAGTTCGAGATGGGCCAGTACGGCCATCTGACCAGCTCGCTGCAGGCCAGCTGGGTGAACAGCTACGAGATCTCCAGCCCCTACGGCAAGGACGAGTACATCGGCACCGACGGCTATCCGGAATGGCGCGCCATCGTCAGCAACCGCTGGGACATCGGCGATTTCAGCGTTGCCTGGAACATCAACATGATCGGCTACGAGCCGGCGTACTACGTCGACTACTACGCCGGCGAAACGCCGTGCAAGGACCTGGTCGCCGACGGCTACGCCGACCGTTGTAGCGGGCCGTACATCACCCATGACGTGCAGGTCTCGTACCGCGCGCCGTGGAACGGCACCTTCGCCCTCGGCGCGGTCAACGTGACCAACGAGGACCCGGTCTACGACGCCGCCTACACCGAGGGCTTCAACGACTACCTCTACAACGGCTACGGCCGCCAGGTGTACGTGCGCTACACGCAGAACTTCTAACGGAGCACCAGGGGAGGAGCGCCGCCGGTCCCGGTCGGGGAAACCGGGGCCGGCGGCCGCTTCTTCGTGAATATGTCAGCGCCGACACACGGCGGCATGGCCGGACAACATGGCGCCTGCAGGATGCCAATCGGGGTGTTGGCCCTCCGTGCGCCGACCCGGCGGTGCCCGTCCCCCGGGGATCAGGCGCCCGCCAACGCTCTTTTGACACTTGCCCACCGCGTGCTCCCTACACTCCGCACTCCGCGCATCCCCACCCCGGCATGGACCTGCAATCGCTGCTGCTGGTCGTCGACGACGACCCCGATCTCCGCAAGCTGATCTCCAGCTTCCTTTCCGAACACGGCTACCGCGTGGAAACCGCGGAGGACGCCGTCCAGATGCGTCGCGCGATGGACGCCATGCGCCCGGATCTGATCATCCTGGACGTGATGATGCCCGGCGAGGACGGCCTGAGCGCCGCGCGCCGGCTGGCATCCGAACGCGGTCCTGCGCTGATCATGCTCAGCGCGCTGGGCAGCGATACCGACCGCATCATCGGTCTGGAAGTCGGCGCCGACGATTACCTGGCCAAGCCCTGCAATCCGCGCGAGCTGCTCGCCCGCGTGCGCGCCGTGCTGCGACGCAGGCAACAGGCGGCCGGTGCGGCCAGTGGCCATCTGTATGAATTTGCCGGCTGGCACCTGGACGCCGTGCGCCGCGACCTGCGCGACCCCAACGGCACCTACATCAGCCTGTCCGACGGCGAGTTCTCGCTGCTGCGCACGTTCGTCGAACATCCGCAGCGCGTGCTCAGCCGTGACCAGCTGCTCGACCACGCTCGCGGCCGCGACGCCGAGGTGTTCGACCGCGCCATCGACAGCCAGATCAGCCGCCTGCGACGCAAGATCAACGAACGCACGCGCAGCGAACTGATCCGCACCGTGCGCAACGAAGGCTACATGCTGCTGCCGGCGGTCACGCGCCTGTGAGTTCGGCGGGCATCCGCGGCTGGCCGATCTTCGCGCGGACCTTCCTGCTGTTGCTGGGCGCGCTGGCGGTGGCCTACGCGGTCGGCATCGTCCCGCTGGTGCTGCGCAAGCCGACACCGGCAGTACGGCTGTCGGAAGTCGTCGCGCTGCTGTCCACGCGCATGCCCTCCAACAATCCGTTGCTGCGCGTGAGCGAGATCGCCCAGCCGCCGCCGCCCGATGCGGGTTACAGCAGCCCACCGCCGCTGCGCGAACTGCTGGCGCAGTGGATGGACGTGCCCGAGGACCGCGTGCGTTTCTACGTTGCCGGTCCCGGCATGCTGCCGCCGCTGCGTCGCATGGAAGGGTCGCTGGCGCCGGGCCCGCTGGCGATGGACACACTGGATTTCTTCATTCCCTCCGCGATGGCGCAGGCCGGTCCGCCGGGCGGCGCGATGGGAGGACAGGGGCCGGTGTTCACGCAGCGGCGCGAAGGCCCAGGTGGCATGCAGCGCACGCCCATGCCGCGCTACCGCGAGCCACTGCGCAACGGCACCAGCTGGGCGTCGCAGCGCGCGAACGAGCGCCGCGAAGCCAAGCGCGCGAAGGACGCGTCGGACAGGACCGCCGCACCGGCGGAGGCGCCCGTGACGGCTGCTGTCGAGGAGCCCTGGCCCACGCGTCCGCCGCCCGATCCCTCCACCGCCTACCTTCGCCAGTACCTGCCACCTTACGCGCGCATCGCACCGACCGGCACCGGCGCACCCACGACCGCGGTCGCGGCTGCAGCGCCCCAGCCGGTCGCGGCGACGCCCACTCCGCCGCGCCGCGTCGCGACGGTGGTCGCGCCCGATCGCGGAGACGATGCCGCGGTGCACGTCGGCACGCCGGAGTCGCTGGGCGCCACGCCGCAGGAGCCGCGCTGGCGCGCCGATTCGACGCTGCCGTTCGCGTTCGTCGCCGCCGTGCGGCAGGCGGACGGCCGCTGGCGCGTGGTCGAACGCGTGCGCACCGGCGCGGGCATCGGCGAAATGGCCTTGATGGTCGTACTGGGCCTGGCCGCGCTGCTGCCGCTGGCGTGGTGGTTCTCGCGCGCACTGGCCGGGCCGATCCGCCGATTCGCGGTCGCCGCCGACCACATGGGCCAGGACGCCGACGCGCCACCGGTGCCGCTGGAAGGTCCGGCCGAAATCGTGCGCGCCGCGGCATCGTTCAATGCGATGCAGGCGCGCATCAACCGCCTCGTGCGCGAACGCACGCAGATGGTGGCCGCCATCGCCCACGACCTGCGCACGCCGCTGGCGCGGCTGTCGTTCCGCCTGGACCAGCTGCCGCCGGATGCGCGCGAGAAAGCGTCGGCCGACATCGCCGAAATGTCGCAGATGATCGAGGCCGCGCTCGATTTCATCCGCGAGCAGCACCGCAGCGGTCTGCGCGAGCGGTTGGACCTGCGCCTGCTGGTGGAGAGCGTGAGCGACGAACTGGCCGACGTCGGCCACGACGTGATCTGCGTTGCCGGTTCGCCTGCGCCGCTGCAGGGCGATCCATTGGCACTGCGGCGCATGGTCGGCAACCTGGTCGACAACGCGTTGAAGTACGGACAGCGCGCGCGCCTGCAACTGCGCGAGGACGGCGACGACTACGTGGTGCAGATCGACGACGACGGCCCGGGCGTGGATCCGGCCCGCAGCGAACAGTTGTTCATGCCCTTCGTGCGCGGCGAGACCTCGCGCAACCGCGAGACCGGCGGCATCGGCCTCGGGCTGGCGACGGCGCGCAGCATCGCCCTCGCCCACGGCGGCGACATCCGCCTGGACAACCGGCCCGGCGGCGGCCTGCGCGTGAGCGTGGCGCTGCCACGGGCGATCCCGTCGCAGCGGCCGTCGCCACGGGTGCGCCTGGCCGGAATGTGAGACTCGGTCGGCTGGCGTCCGGCGCGCGACTCGTGGAAACTCCCGCAACCTGGACTGGGGAGACCAGTGAAATGCCCATCGGATTGGGATTGCACGTCGTCATCGCGCTGTTCTTCGCCGTGCACGCGGTACGCAGCGGGCAGGACCGCTATTGGCTGTGGGTCCTTTTCGTGTTCCCGCTGCTGGGCAGCGTGGTGTACGGGCTGGCGATCTGGCTTCCGGAATGGCGCTACAGCCACCTGGGCCGGCAGGTCGTGCGTGGCGTGCAGCGCAAGCTCGATCCCACACGCGAACTGCGCGCGGCGCAAGATGCGTTCGATATGACCGCGACCACCGAAAACCGCACGCGCCTGGCCGATGCGATGGTCGAAGCCGGCCGTCCCGCTGACGCGGTGCCCCACTATCAGGCCGCGCTGCGCGGCATCCACGCCGACGACCCGGAACTGCACGTGCGCCTGGCGCGCGCGCGGCTGGAAGCCGGCGAAGCCACGCAGGCGCGCGAGGTGCTGGACGAACTCATCCGCAAGCGCCCGGACTTCCGCTCGCCGGCCGGACACCTGGTCTATGCGCGCGCCGTCGCGGCCGAAGGCCAGCGCGAGAAGGCGCGGCACGAGTTCGACACCCTGGTTGGTTATTTCAGCGGCTTCGAGGCGCACGCGCATTACGCCGAAGTGCTGGACCGCTGGGGCGAACGCGACGCCGCCGTGCGCCTGCGCGATGAATCGCTGCAGCGCGCCCGCCGTCTGCCGGCCTATGCGCGGCGCATGAATAGCGAATGGTTGCGCCGGCTGGAGCGCATCGGCGCGCGCTGAGCGCGAGACCATGCCGCGGCGTTGCGGCTCCACCTCTCCCCTTGCGGGAGAGGTCGATGCGCGCAGCACATTGGGAGAGGGGAGCGCGCGTCAGCGCGATCGGCTCCCCCTCATCCGCCCTTCGGGTGCCTTCTCCCACGAGGGGAGAAGGGAAAACGGGCTCGGCGTCAGTACGCGAACTCGCGGAACACGCGGTCGATATCGCCCTGCCAGGGGCCGTTGAACAATTCCAGCTTGCGCTCGGCCGGCGTGATGCCGGCCTCGGCGAATTCCATCATCGGCTCGAGGAACACCGTCTCGTCGGCGCCGCGTGCGTTGAGGCGGGAGCGACGCTTGAGACCGTGCGCGGAGATCTCCAGCGCGCGCCGCGCCAGATCGAGCACGGTACCGTCGCGGAACGGCAACTTCAGCGCGTGCTTGGGCACCCCATCGCGCAGCGCGTGGCGCTCTTCCAGCGAGAAATCCTTCACCAGGTCCCACGCCGCATCCAGGACGGTGTCGTCGTAGAGCAGGCCGACCCAGAACGCGGGCAGCGCGCAGATGCGGTTCCACGGGCCGGAATCGGCGCCGCGCATTTCCAGGTACTTCTTCAGTCGCACTTCGGGGAACGCGGTGGTGCTGTGGTCGGCCCAGTCGCGCAGCACCGGGCGGTGACCTGGATAGGCCGGCAGTTTGCCGTCGAGGAAGTCGCGGAACGACTGGCCCGAGGCATCGATGTACTGACCGTCGCGGTAAACGAAGTACATCGGCACGTCGAGCAGGTAGTCGACGTAGCGCTCGTAACCGAAGCCTTCATCGAAGACGAAATCGAGCAGGCCGGTGCGGTGCGGATCGGTATCGGTCCAGATGTGCGAACGGTAGCTGAGGTACCCGTTGGGCTTGCCTTCGGTAAACGGCGAGTCGGCGAACAGCGCGGTGGCGATGGGCTGCAGCGCCAGCGAGACGCGGAACTTCTTCACCATGTCGGCCTCGGAGCCGACGTCCAGGTTGACCTGCACGGTGGACGTGCGGGTCATCATGTCCAGGCCGAGCGAGCCGACCTTGGGCATGTACTCGCGCATGATCTTGTAGCGGCCCTTGGGCATCCACGGCATGTCCTCGCGGCGCCATTTGGGCTGGAAGCCCACGCCCAGGAAACCCAGCCCCATCGGCTCGGCCACCGTGCGCACTTCGCGCAGGTGGCTGTTGGTCTCCGAACAGGTCTGGTGCAGGTTCTCCAGCGGCGCGCCCGACAGTTCCAGCTGGCCGGCCGGCTCCAGCGACACCGAGGCCTGGTCGCGTGTGAGCGCGATGACGCGTCCGTGTTCGGTCACCGGTTCCCAGCCGAACTGGGTCAGGCCCTTGAGCAGCGCCTCGATGCCGCGGTCGCCGTCGAACGTCGGCGGGCGCAGGTCGTCGGTGCGGAAGCCGAACTTCTCGTGCTCGGTGCCGATGCGCCAGTCGTCACGCGCACGCACGCCCGAGCTGAGGAAGTCGACGAGCTGCGCTCGTCCCTCGATGGGAACATCCTTGACCTGGCTCGGACCGGACACATGCACCTCGCGGCGAAACTCCCTCTGCAAGGCCCGATGCCTTGCTCGCGCGATGTGGGCATCTCGCGGAATGACCGTTGTCCCGTTCGGGAATGGCCTGGCTTGCAGATGGGGATGCCCCCGGGTTTCGCAAGCCACCGGCAGTGTAGCGAGGGGGCGTGAACGCACATACGGCGCTGCGTGCAACGCAGTAATCCGGGATCGCCACTGGTGCGCGCCCGCGCCGCGTGCCTCCGGAGCGGCATGCAGTACCCTTCGGGCATGGCCGACCGTACCCCCGCACCCGGAACCGCCCGCTCCCTGCAGGTGCCCACGCGCCACAGCGAATCGCACCGCTCCGGCCGCGTGGGCTGGCTGCGCGCGGCGGTGCTGGGCGCCAACGACGGCATCGTGTCGGTATCGGGCCTGGTGGTGGGCGTGGCCGCCAGCGGCGCGCCGCATTCGGCCGTGCTGATGAGCGGCATCGCCGGCATCGTTGCCGGGGCCATGTCGATGGCGGCCGGCGAATACGTCTCGGTGCAGTCGCAGGCCGACACCGAGAACGCCGACCTGGCCATCGAACGCCGCGAACTGGACACGCAGCCCCAGTACGAACTCAACGAGCTCACGCATATCTATGTGCGCCGCGGGCTCGAACCGGAACTGGCCCGCCGGGTCGCCGAACAGCTCACCGCGCACGATGCGCTCGCCGCGCACGCACGCGACGAGCTGGGCATCACCGACACGCTGCGCGCCCGTCCGGTGCAGGCCGCACTGACCTCGGCCGCCGCGTTCACCAGTGGCGCGCTGCTGCCGTTGGCCGCGGTGCTGCTGTCGCCGCCCGAGTCGGTCCAGTCCGTGACCATCGTCGTGACGTTGGCCGCGCTGTTCGTTTCCGGCGCACTGGCCGCGCGCGCCGGCGGTGCACCGCTGTTGCGCGGCGCCGTGCGCGTGGCGTTCTGGGGCGCGCTGGCCATGGCGGCCTCGTCGCTGGTGGGCAGACTGTTCGACGTGGCGGTGTGAGCCGAACTCCGTTCGTCCTGGCGGCGTAGCCGCGAAGTCGATCGGCCACCTCCTCCGCACGGCCCTTCGACTTCGCTGCGCTACGCTCAGGGCGAACGGACGGGCGTCCCGCGCGTTCATTGCCGCACTGCGGCAAGCCTTCGCGGACAAGGGCTTACATACTGCGACCATGTCGCAAGTGCATTACCTCGCCCGCAGCAAGAAGACCAAGATCACCTCGCTCGACATCGCCCATCGCGCCGGTGTCTCGCAGGCGACGGTGTCGCGCGTGCTGCGCGGCAGCCCACTGGTCAATGCCGAAACGCGCCGCAAGGTCGAAGAGGCCGTGCGCGAGCTGGGCTACAAGGTGGACCGCCACGCCTCCAGCCTGCGCACGCAGCGCTCGGGCACACTGGCGCTGCTGCTGTTCGAGGACCCCACCCCGGACGACTCGCACATCAACCCGTTCTTCCTGTCGATGGTCGGTTCCATCACCCGTGCCTGTGCGCGCGAGGGACAGGATCTGCTGATCTCGTTCCAGCAGCTCTCCGACGACTGGCACGCCGACTACGAGGACAGCATGAAGGCCGACGGCCTGATCCTGCTCGGCTACGGCGATTACCTGGCCTATCAGGGCAAGCTGGAGAAGCTGGTCGCGCAGGGCACGCGTTTCGTGCGCTGGGGCGCGGTGCTGCCGGACCAGCCGGGGCTGTCGATCGGTTGCGACAACTTCCAGGGCGGACGCCTGGCCGGCGAGCACCTGGTCGGACTGGGTCGTCGGCGCATCGCCTTTCTCGGCGGCGCGTCCAGTCATTGCCCGGAATTCTTCGACCGCTTCCGCGGCTGCGATGCTGCGCTGCGCGAGGTGGGTGGCGCCATGGAAGCCATCCTGCAGGTCGATGCGGAAAGCTCGGAAGAGGACGGCTATACCGCCGCACGCGAACTGCTCGCCCGTGGCGGCGCGTTCGATGCCGTCTTCGGCGCGAGCGACCTGATCGCCATCGGCGCGATGCGTGCGCTTACCGAGGCGGGGCTGCGCGTGCCGGAGGACATCGCGGTGGTCGGCTTCGACGACATCCCCATGGCACGCTTCACCAGCCCGCCGCTGACCACGGTGTTCCAGGACACCAAGCACGCTGGCGAGCTGCTCGTGGACACGCTGATGCGACAGATCGCCGGCGAGGCCACCTACAGCATCACGTTGCCCGCCTCGCTGGTGGTGCGCCGCTCAAGCGGCGCCTGAGCACACCCACCCTCCTCCCTGTTCCGGACGGACTGCGGCTATCCTCGCCGCGGGGGCCCGCATCGCGCGGGCAAGTAAAAGGGAAGCACGCATGGGTGCCTGGAAAGGCCTGGCCGGCCTGGTGCTGGCCGCTGTCGCATGTCCTGCCGTCGCGCAGGTGGACCTGACGCCGTTCCTCAAGCGGGACGTTTACGGCGACATCAAGATCTCACCGACGGGCGAGTACTACGCGGCGACCGTGCCGCTGGAAGACCGCACGATCCTGGTGGTGATCCGACGTTCGGACAAGGCGTTCACCGCCCGGGTCAGCGGACCGGAAGACTCGGACATCGCCGCGTTCCACTGGGTCAACGACGAGCGAATCGTGGTCAGCATGGCCGAACGCTTCAGCTCGCTGGAAGCGCCCGTCGCCACCGGTGAATTGCACGCGATCAATGCCGACGGCACCGGCGGCCGCACGCTCATGGGGCACTACGACAACGACCCCAGCACGGTGACCCTCAAGTACGGCGACTTCTTCGCCGGATTCCTGGAGGACGACCTTCCGGCCGACGACGAGAACGTGCTGATCTCGGTGCAGGCATTCAGCGCCGACCCGTCCACGCGCATCGACCGGATGAACGTGCGCAACGGTCGCCGCGTCACCGTGGCCACCGCGCCGGTGCGGCGCGCGCGCTTCACCACCGACAACAAGGGCGAGGTGCGCTTCGCACGCGGGTCGGACAACGACAACGCGAGCAAGCTGTACTACCGCGACGTGCGCGGCTCGGACTGGCGGCTGATCAACGACGAAACGGTCAGCCTTCGCATCGAGCGGGCGCTGGGTTTCGCCGCCGACAACCGCACGGCCTACCTCGAGGTCGAGCAGCCCAAGGGGCCGGACGTCATCGTCGCCCTGGACACCCAGACCGGCGAGCGCACGGAACTGCTGCGCGACGCGGACGTGAGTCCGTACTCGATCCTCTACGACAGCACCGGCAGCGTGCCGATCGGTGCGACGTACATGAAGGATCAGCTGGTCAGCCGCTACTTCGACGAGAACTCGCCGCAGGCCCGCACCCAGCGGATGCTGGAGAAGGCGATGCCGGGCGCTGCGGTGCGCGTGGTGTCGGGGACCCGCGACGGCAAGCAGCTCCTGCTGCTGGCGTCCAGCGACCGTAATCCCGGCGACTTCTTCCTGTTCGACACCACCACGCGCCAGGCCGCGCGCATCTTCGGTCGCGCCGACTGGCTCGACCCGCAACGCATGGCGCCGATGCGCGAAGTGCGCCTGCCCGCGCGCGACGGCCTGGACCTGCACGGCTACCTGACCGTGCCGGCGGGTTCGGATGGCAAGCACCTGCCGATGGTGGTGCTGCCGCACGGCGGCCCGTTCGGCGTGTTCGACACGTGGACCTTCGACCGCGAGGTACAGATCCTGGCCCAGGCCGGCTACGCCGTGCTGCAGGTGAACTTCCGCGGCTCCGGCAATTACGGGCGCGCCTTCGAACAATCCGGCGCGCGCGAATGGGGCGGCACGATGCAGAACGACCTGACCGACGCCACGAAGTGGGCGATCGCACAGGGCATCGCCGCACCGGAGCGCATCTGCATCTACGGCGCCAGCTATGGCGGCTACGCGGCGCTGATGGGCGCGGCGAGGGAGCCGGACCTGTACCGCTGCGCCGTCGGCTATGTCGGCGTCTACGACCTGCCGATGCGACGCGACGATCTGCGCAGCAGCGCGCGGTACCTGGGCTCCTTCGCCAACGACTGGATGGGCGACGATCCCGACCTGCTGGCGCGCATTTCGCCCAACCGCCTGCCCGGGCGCGTCAAGGTGCCGGTGTTCCTGGCCGCCGGCGGCAAGGACGAGATCGCGCCGATCAAGCACAGCCGCATGATGGAGAAGACGCTGCTCGCCGGCGGCACACCGGTGGAGACGCTGTACTTCCCCACCGAAGGCCACGGCTTCTACACGGAGGAACACCAGCGCGAGTTCTACACGCGGCTGCTGGATTTCCTCAGTCGCCACATCGGCGGGGCGAAGGCGCAGTAACGCGCCTTCCCCCATGACCGCGCGCGGGCGATGCCTCAGCGCGCGGCGCTCGAAGCGTCCTGGCGGCCGAGTTCATAGAGGTAGTCGACGTAGGACATCACCGCGCCGTCGAAGCCCTGAACCTTCGGGTTGGTGGACTCGATCAGATAGAACTCGTCCGGTGCGTGCGCGCCGCCGCCGTGGCCCAGGCCGAAATGCGCGGATGGCAACGACAGCGGTGACTGCGTGAACACGAAGCCGGGATACGAACCGGCCAGGCGCGGCCACAACAGCGGCTCCACGCCGGCGCGTCGCAGCACGTCGAGCTGCGCCTGGACCAGGCGTGAGTTCGCGTCGGTGCTGGTAGGGTCGTAACCGCCGGACACGTTGACGGCGATGTCGCCGTACCCGCGCTTGGCCAGGTGCGCCTTCAGCGCGGCAACCACACCGTCGCGCGTCATCGGCGGCACCAGTCGCATGTCGATCTTCGCCACCGCGCGGTGCGGCAGGATGGTCTTGCCGCCTGCACCCGTGTACCCGCCGACCAGACCTTCGATGTTGATCGTCGGCTGCGAAACCAGTCGCTCGTTCGCCTTGTCCCAGGGAAGGTCGTCGATCCAGTGCGACACGCCCAGCGTCTTCTTCGCTGTGGCTTCGTCGCGCGCGGCCGACGACCTGGCGATCATCGCGCGCTGTTCGGCGGTGAGCGGTGCAGGCTTGGGAAATCCATCGATGGCCACCGTGTTGCCGTCGTCCGACACCAGCGTGTCCAGCGCCTTGACCAGTCGCCAGGCCGGGCTGTCGACCATGGCCTTCAACGACGAATGCACGTCGCTGGCCGGGCCGCGGCCCCAGGCCTTGCCGTCGGCCACCAGTTCCAGCTCCACCACGCCCTTCGCGCCCAGGTTCACCGTGACCGAGCCATCGGGCGCCTGCAGGCCCATCGGCATGAACACGCCGATGCTCTTCTTCAACGCGGCCTGGATGTCCGGGCGCAGCACCAGCCTGGCGATGTTGGGCGAACCGATTTCCTCCTCACCCTCGGCCACCAGCACCAGGTTCACCGGCATCGGCTGCTTCGCATCGCGGATGGCCTGCAGCGCGGTCAGGAACGCGGTCTCCGGCCCCTTCTGGTTGGTGGCGCCACGTCCGACGATGGCCTTGCCCAGTCCGGGCTTGTCGACCAGCCTGCCTTCCAGCGGCGGCGACGACCATTCCGCCGGATCGAACTGCTTGACGTCGTACATGAAGTACACGCCCAGTGTGACCGGAGCGCCCGCGTCGAGCGTGGCGAACACGCCGGGCTTGCCGCCCGTGTCGACGACCTCGACATGCTGGAATCCCGCATCGCGTGCGAGCCTGGCCATGTAGTCGGCGCCCTGCTTCGCGTTGCGGTCCTCGGCCGCGATCGACGGCAGCGCGATCCAGTCCTGCAGCGCCTTCACCGCCGAGTCGTGGCGCTGCGCCACCTGTGCCTGGATCGCCGCGCGATCCGGCGGGGCGGCCTGCGCCGCACCCGCTGTCGCGATCGCCAGTGCCGCTGCGAGCGCGCACCGGCGCGCTCCCTTCCCGAAAGCCGATGCCCGCATACGTCACTCCCGCCGTGTGTGGTGGGGCGAGTCTACCGGCGCGGAGAAGAAACCGGTGAAGGGTCCGGAGAGGGCCCACTGCGTGCGCTTCGCTCGTCCGGACTACCGGGCGACACGCGTTGAGGACGGGGCAACCACGGGGCTGTTCACCTCTCCCCTTGTGGGAGAGGTCGACGCGCGTCAGCGCGTCGGGAGAGGGGAACGCGCGCCAGCGCGATCGGCGCCCCCTCTTCCGCCCTTCGGGCACCTTCTCCCACGAGGGGAGAAGGGAAGTGACCTCGATCGGCCAGCGTCAATGCGGCCGCTGCACCTTCATCAGCGTGTCGAGTTCAGCCACCAGCTGCGGCTGCGTCACGGGCGCATCGAGCAGGAACACCTCCACGCCGTGCTCAGGCACGGTCGCACGCAGCGCTCCGCCGGCACGCACCTTCTTCTCGCCGCCCGCGACGGCCGCGCGCCACGTGCCGGGCTGCAGCCACTGCTTCACTTCGAACGACGCCGGAGTCGCACCCTTGTTGAGCAGCACCAGCGCGGTCTGCGCCACGCCGTCGTGCTGGATCACGCGGTAGAACGCGGCCCGGTCGCCCTTGAGTTCCACGTTGAGCTGCAGCCCGCGCTGCAACGCCGGCGATGCCGCACGCACGTGCGCGATGCGCGTCAGGTGCTGCGCGATGGGATGCTGCGGTGCGCCGGCGATGCGCTCCGCACCGAAGTAGTTGCGATTGCCATCGTGTTCCGGACGGCCGCGCATGAAGCCGACCTCCGACCCGTAGTACACGACCGGAATGCCGCGCGCGGTGAACAGCCAGTTGTGCGCGTCGATGAAACCGTCGTCGGTCGCGTCCAGGCGCGCCATGTCGTGGTTGTCGTAGAACGTCGCGAGGTCGTACGGATTGGCGTACGGCCCTTCGCGCAGGAACAGGCGCCCGGCCAGTTCCTCGAAGCCCGCCTGCTCGTGGCCGAACACTTTCTCCAGCCCCTGCTTGAGCGGGAAATCCAGCACGCTCACGCCGGCGTTCTTCGCCAGCGTGTGCTCGGCGATCTTGGTGGCGTCGTACTCGAAGGCCTCGCCGAACATGAACATGCCGGGCTTCTGCTTGCGCATGCGCGCGACGAACTCGTGCCAGAACGGGTGCGGCAGCCAGCCGATGGTGTCGATGCGCAGCGCATCGGCGCCCTGCGCGATCCACTGCGCATACGCGCCGGACAGGTAGTCCATCACCGCCGGGTTGTTCTCGTTGAGATCCGACAGCTCCGCCAGCCCCGGCGTGGTGTTGTAGAAGCGGTGCAGCGGGTTGTTGGCCGGGTCGAGCTGCTCCGGTCGCAGGTTCTGGTGATCGGCGACGAGCTTTCCTTCGCGGTCGAACACCTGCCCGAACTTCGGTTGCGCCTTCGGCATCGTGTACGACGGCGAGCCGTGGTTGCCGACGATGTCGAGCACCAGCTTCATGTCCTTGCCGTGCACCGCGCTGGCGAGGCCGGCGAAATCCAGGCCCGGGCTCGGCAGGTGCTCATCGAGCCGGTAGAAGTTCACGCCCCAGTACCCGTGATAGCCGGTCTTGCCGCCGTCGGTGAGGAAGCCGCCCTTCTGCGCCGGCTTGCCCCCGGTGAAGGCCTCGTCCGGGTTGTCGACGATGGGCGTGACCCACAGCGCGGTGAAGCCCATGCCGCGGATGTAGTCGAGGTGATCGACGATGCCTTTGAAATCGCCGCCCAGGTAACCGATGTTGTCGCCCTGATCGCTGCCCGGCGTGAGCCGGTCGAAGGTGCGCGTCGCCGGATCCGGCCCGCCCTGGTCGCGATGGTCGTTGGACGGATCGCCGTTGACGAAGCGGTCGGTGACGACGAAGTACACCGCCTCCTTCGCGAACGGTTCCAGCGTGCCGTAGTAGTCGGCGGCCGACGCGCTGGCGCAGGCCAGCATCAGGGTCAGCGGAAGCAGTCTGCGCATCATGGGGTCCGTTGCGTCGGTTGGTTCAGTTGGCGGCGACCGTCGCCGCGCCGACCTGCGGCTCGCGCACGCGAAGCACGCACAGGCCCGCCACGATCAGGCTGATCCCGCCGATGGTCAGCGCCTGGACCGGTTGCCCGCCGAAGAAATGCTTCAGCAGGAAGCCGAGCAGGCTGGCCGCGACCAGCTGCGGGATGACGATGAAGAAATTGAAGATGCCCATGAACACGCCCATCTTCTCCGCCGGCACGCTGTCGGACAGCAACGCGTACGGCAGGGACAGGATCGAGGCCCAGGCGAAACCCACGCCGACCATCGACAGCAGCAGCCAGTGCGGATCACGGATCAGCAGGAACGACAGCAGTCCCAGCCCGCCCAGCGTGACGTTGACCAGATGGCTCAGGCGCAGGCCGATGCGGCGCACCATCCACGGGATCGCAATGGCGGCCAGCGCGGCGAAACCGTTGTAGGCCGCGAACAGCACGCCCACCCAGTTGGCGCCGTCGTTGTACAGCGCGGACGACGTGTCCGTGCTGCCGAAGTGCACCTGCGTGACCGCTGCCGTGGTGTAGATCCACATCGCGAACAGCGCGAACCACGAGAAGAACTGCACGACGGCCAGCTTGCGCATCTCGGCGGGCATGTCGTGCAGGTCGCCGACGATCTGCGCCAGCGCGCGTTCGAGTCGCATGCGACTGGCCGCGACCAGCGCGATGCCGTAGGCCGCCAGCAGGGCCGCCAGAATGTACAACTGCTTGTCCAGCGCGAACTGCCACACCACGCCCGCGACGACGACGCCCGCGACCAGCCATGCACCGCCGCTGCGAAGCGCGCGTGCGGCGTCGAGCGGCCGGCGCGCCAGGCGTGGCGTGGTGTCGTGCGCCCGCAGCACGTCGGGCGGATATTCGCGCGTGCGCAGCACCGTCCAGCCGACCGCCAGCATCAGCACCGCACCGCCCACGTAGAACGCGTAGCGCACGGTATCCGGCACTTCGCCGGGGCCGGCTGTATTGCCGATACCGGCCTGTGCCAGCAACCACGGCAGCAGGCTTGCGATCACCGAGCCCACGCCGATGAAGAAGCTCTGCATCGCGTAACCGCTGGCACGCTGCTGCGTCGGCAACTGGTCGCCGACGAACGCGCGGAATGGTTCCATCGAGATGTTGATCGACGCATCCAGCACCCACAGCAGTCCGGCCGCGATCCACAGCGTCGGCGAGTTGGGCATGAAGAACAGCGCCAGCGTCGCCAGGACCGCGCCCACCAGGAAGTACGGACGACGACGGCCCAGGCGCGTCCACGTGCGGTCGGACAGATAGCCGACGATCGGCTGCACGATCAGCCCCGTCAGGGGCGCGGCGATCCACAACACCGGGATGTCGTCCATGCTCGCACCCAGCGTCTGGAAGATGCGGCTGACGTTGGCGTTCTGCAGGGCGAAACCGAACTGGATACCGAGGAAGCCGAAACACATGTTCCAGATCTGCCAGAACGACAACTGCGGCTTGGTGCTCATCGGGCGACGTTCTCCGTCAGCGGCATGACGTGCAGGGCCCCGATGTCGGCCGCATTGAGCGGCCCATCGATGCCGCCCGCACCGCCGGTGTAATGGGCGTTGTGGCTGAGATACGACATATTGAATCCGTCGAGCAGACCGATGCGGCACGCGCCGCCGGCCTTCGCCTCGATCACGACCGGGCTGGAGCGTTGCATGGCAGTCCCGTGCGGCATCACCAGCGGGCCGGTCTGCGCCGGCTGGCCTTCGCACTCCACGATCAGTCGCTTCACGGCCGCCGTGATTCCGGTGTTGATCGGGCCATGCGTGTTCACGAAGTCGACGCTGAGTGCGTAACGCCCCGTCGTCGGCGCACGCCACTGGCGCGGCCACGCACCTTCGACCGTGGTTTCATCGCCGACGCAGCGCGTGGGTCCGTGCAGCGATTCCACGCCACCGGCCACGCGCGTCAGGCTCAGGCATTGCTGCGCGGGTCGGCGCGGCAGCGTCGCGTGCCGTGGCTGAGCGATAGCTTCGGCGCGCAGCGCACCGTCCACGTACAGGCGGGTTCCAGCCGGCACGTCGATGCGCCATTGCGCCCCGTCCTCGCGCAGCGTCGGCGCATCGGGCGATGCCGGTGCGAACGCAGCGGCGTCCAGGCGCACGTCGGCGATCGCGCGCGGCGCCTGCTTGCCGATCAGCTGCACGTGCCGTGTATCGCCCTCGCGACGCGTCGTGCCCGCGACCAGGAGGTCACCATCCACATGGGCTGGCCGGTGCAGGACGATCGTGCCATCCCGCAGCTGCAGCGACACCGTGTCGCGCTCGCCGAACAGCATCGGCACCAGCGCGACAGGAATCTTCGGCAGGACGCTGCCGTCGGCCTGCAGGCCGAACACGCCTTCCATCACCATCTGCAGATAGCCCGCGACCGACCAGAGCTGCCGCGGCGAGTTCACCACCGGGCCGCTCAGTGCGCCGTCGTCGACGTGCACGGCCTGCGTGGTGAGTTCGAAGTTCTCCATGTTCGAGGCAGCCAGCGCGGCGCCGCGCATGAGCGAGCGGATCTCGTGTTCGATGCGCGGCGCGTCGTCCAGCCGGCGTGCGGCGCGCAGCGCGTAGGCGCTGACGAAGGGCCAGATCGCGCGGTTGTGGTAGATGGCGATGCCCGGTTGCTGCGGCCAGATCACCGGGCTTCCCGATTCCAGCGTCGGATAGTTGGACAACGCGCGACGCGCCCGATCCTCCGGCGCGATGCCGCTGTCGATCAGCAGCGCCAGGCCGAGCAGGTCGTAGGCCTCGAACGGCACCGGATGCGCGGCAGTGCCGATATAGCTCATGTACAGGCCGCGGTCGTCCCGCCAGAAGCGTCGGTCGATGGCGCGCGCCAGCGCATCGGCCTGCGCGTCGTACTGCGCCGCGCGTGCGTCACCGCGTTCGTGCGCCAGTCGCGCCGCCAGGCGCAGCGCGCGGTAATGCAGCACGTTGGTCGACAGCGCGAAGGATTGCCCGATGAAGCCGACATCGTCCGCCGTCCAGCGCGGATAGGACTGCTCGCGCCAGTCGAGGAACGAGGTCTCGCCCCGGTACAGCCCCATGTCCTCGTCGAACACGTACTGCCGGTCCTGCGCGAGCGTGGCGGTCAGCGCGCTCCAGGTCTGGTCGGCGAAACGTTGCGCGTCGGTGTCGTCCGATGGCGGCAAGGCAGCCGCGCCGAGGAACCACACCACGCGGTCGCTGCTGATCGGCCAGCTGCCGCCGGAGCCGGTGTCCTGCAACACATAGGTGCCCGGCGAGCCGCCCGCGCGTGCGTCGGAGAGCTTGAACCGCAGCGAATCGCGGGTGCGTTGCGGCGCCAGCCGCGCCAGCGCGAGGTCGGCCGCGAAGGAGAGATCGCGCGTCCACACATAGCGCCACTTCTCGCCGGTCTCGAAGCAGGGGCACGGAATCGGCCGGCCGCTGTCGTAGGCGTTATCGGTGATGGAGGCCACCTGCGCCCGCTGCAGCTCGTCCTGGGCAAGCGCGAACAGGCCGTCGAACAGCACGCTGGCGGTGTCGCTGCGCATGGGCTGTATCGCGATGTCGCGCTCGATCGCCGTGCCGGCCGCGTCCGTGCGCAGGCGCCAGCCGTCCGGCGACGCCGTCATCCGCGCGTGGTGGCCACGCCAGTCCAGGCCGTCCTGCCAGGGGTGGCCATCGGCCTGCGCATACGCGCCGGTACTGACGGCCAGGCCACACGCCAGCGCCAGCCGCGCGACCGCAAGGGTCGTACGCCACGTGGTACGCGCATCGGGCGTGATGGCTCGATTCATGAACCTCCCCAGCTCAGTGCCGCCATGGTAGACGGCACCGGCCGCGCTGGTTCCGGCTGTATACGTATTCATCGCCCAGCGAGCGAGTACGGCAATCCGCAGAGGAACGCATCGTGGAATAGTGCGCTCCATCGCGCGCCACGGGCGCGCCTGGCGGGCATGGATGCGGCATGGCAGACGCAGGGATGACTGGGTCGGGGACGGAACAGCGAATGACGGAACAGATGCAGTGGTGGCGTGGCGCGGTGATCTACCAGATCTACCCGCGCAGCTTCCTGGACACCAATGGCGATGGCGTCGGCGACCTGCCGGGCATCGTCGAGAAACTGGACTACGTGGCCAGCCTCGGCGTCGACGCGATCTGGATTTCGCCGTTCTTCAGGTCGCCCATGGCCGACTTCGGTTACGACATCGCCGACTACCGCGATGTCGATCCGCTGTTCGGCACGCTGGACGACTTCGACCGCTTGCTGGCCAAGGCGCATTCGCTGGGCATCCGCGTGATGATCGACCAGGTGCTCAGCCACACGTCGATCGAGCACGCCTGGTTCCGCGAAAGCCGCGAGAGCCGCGACAACCCGAAGTCCGACTGGTACGTCTGGGCCGACGCGAAGCCCGACGGCACGCCGCCCAACAACTGGCTGTCGCTGTTCGGCGGCGTGGCGTGGCAGTGGGAACCGCGACGCGGCCAGTATTTCCTGCACAACTTCCTGGCCTCGCAGCCGGACCTGAATTTCCACAACCCGGCGGTGCGCGAGGCCACGCTGGACAACGTGAAGTTCTGGCTCGACCGCGGCGTCGACGGCCTGCGCCTGGATGCGATCAACTTCTGCTTCCACGACACGCAGCTGCGCGACAACCCGGCCAAGCCGGCGGAGCTGCGCACCGGGCGGGGTTTCAGCCCCGACAACCCGTATGCGTTCCAGTACCACTGGTACAACAACACGCAGCCGGAGAACGTCGCGTTCATCGAGGACCTGCGCGCGCTGCTGGACCGCTATCCGGGCGCGACGACGCTGGGCGAGATCTCCTCGGAGGACTCGCTGGCGACCATGGCCGAGTACGTCGACGAGCGTCGCCTGCACATGGGCTACAGCTTCGAGCTGCTCACCGACGATTCCAGCGCCGCCTACATCCGCGGCACTGTCGAGGACCTCGAAGCGAAGATGCAGAACGGGTGGCCGTGCTGGGCCATCTCGAACCACGACGTGCAACGCGCGGTGACGCGCTGGGGCGGCGGTGGCGCGCTCGATGCAGAGCTGGCGAAGCAGCTGGTCGCGCTGGTGTGTTCGCTGCGCGGCTCGGTCTGCCTGTACCAGGGCGAGGAGCTGGGGCTGCCGGAGGCGGACGTGCCGTTCGAAGCCCTGCAGGACCCGTACGGCATCGCGTTCTGGCCGACCTTCAAGGGCCGCGATGGATGTCGCACGCCGATGCCCTGGAACGGCGATGCACAGGCCGGCTTCAGCGTGCGCGCGCCGTGGCTGCCGGTGCCGGCGGCGCACACCGGACTGAGTGTCGCGATGCAGGATGCACAGCCCGCGTCGGTGCTCAACGGCGTTCGCCACCTGCTGCGCTGGCGCAAGTCGCATCCGGCGCTGGTGGGCGGCGACATCGCCTTCCTCGATGCGCCGGAACCGGTGCTGGCGTTCACGCGCCGCAGCGGCGACGAAATGCTGCTGGTCGTGTTCAACCTGTCGGCGATCCCGCAGCGCTGGGACGTGCCGGGCAGCCTGGGTTCCGTCGTACCGCTCGCCGATCACGGCCTGCTCGCGGGTGATGTGTCCCAGGGTGTGCTGCACCTGCCGCCGCGCGGCGTGTTCTACGCACGACTGGGTTGAGCGCGGCGCACGGGCACGCCCGTGTCGCCTCGATGACGAACGCACATCATCCGGAGACGCGGCATGGGATGCACACGGATTCGACGTTCGCTCCGTATCGCCGTGGCGTCGTGGCTGCTTGCCTTCGCGCACGGTGCGCTCGCTGTTGAACCGCTGTCGCCCGGCCCTGTCCCGGGCCCGCTGACTGTCGAGCCGCTCCGTTTCGACGCGACCACATTCGCCCCCGAAGGCATGCGGGCCACCGTCTACCTTCCCCCGGACTACGCCTCCGGTACGCGCCGGTATCCGGTGCTCTACGTCAACGACGGCCAGGATCGGGAGGCCGTCCGCTTGCAGGCGACGCTGCAGGACCTGATCGCGAAGGGAACCATCCGCGCGCCGATCGTCGTCGCCATCGACATGCCACGCGACCGCATGGGGGCCTATGGCCTGTCCGACCGCGAGCGCGGCAACAGCGTCGTCGCGCAGACGAAGTACGGGCCGGTGGGCACGAACGCGCATGCGTATTCCGAATGGGTCGCGCACACGCTGGTTCCTGCCATCGATGCGCGCTACCGCACGCGCACCACGCCGGACGCGCGCGCCATCCTGGGCTGGTCGCTGGGCGGGTTGAATGCGTTCAATCTGGGCTGGCAGTACCCGGAGGTGTTCGCGCGCGTGGGTGCGTTCTCGCCGTCGTTCTGGCTGGCGCAGGACGGTGCCAGCAATGAGACGGTGCAACGCACGCGCTTCGTGCAGCGGATCATCGATGGCAGTCAGCCACGTGTCGGTGCGCGATGGTTCTTCGCCGTGGGCACGACCGAGGAAGACAGCGACCGCGACGCTGACGGCGTCAACGATGCGGTGGACGACACGCGCGACGTGATCGATGGCTGGCAACCGGACCACAGCGGCCAGAAAGGCCTGCGTCAGCTGGGTTATCGCATCAACGACGACCACGCCGCGGGCGCGACCCGCGCCGAGGTCGCGCTCTACCTGCTGCCCGACGGCCGCCACGAGCAGGCCGCGTGGGCGCGCATGCTGCCGGTGTTCCTGCAGTGGGCCTATGCCGTGCACGCCCCGGCCCTGCAGGCGACCGGTCACGTCGACAGCTACCAGGACGTGCCGGCCGGATCCGTGCGCCTGCCCTCGCGCAATGTCGACGTGTGGCTGCCGCCGGGCTATGAGGATCACCCGCGACGCCGCTATCCGGTGCTGTACCTGCACGATGGCCAGAACGTGTTCGACCCCGCGCTGGCCTACACCGGCGTCGACTGGGACGTGGACGGCGCGATGACGCGACTGGTCGCCTCGAACGACGTGCGCGCGGCCATCGTCGTGGCGATTTCCAACACACCCTTGCGCGGTCCCGAGTACATGCCCGCCGGGGCGGTGGCCCCGGGACCGCGCGCCGGCGTGCTGTCGGACGACTACCTGCGTTTCATCGTCGACGAACTGAAGCCGGCGATCGACGCGACCTACCGCACGAAACCCGACCGCGCGGACACGTTCGTGATGGGGTCCAGCATGGGCGGGCTGATCTCCGCCTACGCGATGAGCGAGTACCCGGATGTCTTCGCGGGTGCGGCGGGGTTGTCCACGCACTGGCCTGCCGACGATGGCGCGGTCATCGACTACCTGTCGACGCATCTGCCGCCGCGACGCACGCACCGCTTCTACTTCGACCACGGCACGGCGACGCTCGATGCGTCGTATGGGTCGTATCAACAGCGCATGGATCGCGTGCTGGAAGACGCAGGCTGGCGGCGTGGACGCGATTTCATGAGTCGCGAGTTTCCTGGCGCCGAACACAACGAACGCGCCTGGCGCGATCGCGTCGACGTCCCCCTGCAGTACCTGCTCCGGCCTTGACCGCGCACGCGGATCAGCGCAGTTCGATCACGCCGCTGTCGTCCATCACGCGCGGATCGCGCGCGCCATCGCCTCCGCCGAAGCCCGATGCGGTGGCCCCCGGGGCAAGCGGGCGATAGCCGCCGTCGTAGTCCCAGGTGCTGACATAGACCTTGCCGCCGCGGAACGAACGGGGCCGACCAAGCGAAGACGCCGGCAACACGAACGTGACCGTTGCCGCCTCGCGATCCACCTGCAGCGTCGCGGCAGGAACGAGCGGCGTGCCCTCCTGCGTCGCGGTGGCACCGGTCGCGGAGAACAGTGCGTTGGACCAGCCGTGCGCGCGCAGACGCACGCTCCAGTGCATACCGTCGGGCAGCACGCCGTTCTGCTGCGGCATGACGGTTGCGCCGGCGCCCGCATCCGGCAGCTGCACGAAGACGTTGAACGCAACGTGGTCGAATCCGTTGGGGGCGTTCCACGCCTGGCTCAACGAAGGCACCTGCACTTCAACTTTGAGCGCGCCACCGGCGCCGTATACGCGGACGCGCCGCAGGTCCGCGGGTCTCGCATCGCGCCAGCCGGCATCGAGGGGATAGGTGTAACGGCCCAGCGGGCCGTTGTCGTCGCCAGCCGCATCGTCGTGCTGTGCGAGCAGCGTCCAGTCGCGCTGCACGCGGAACTCGACCGCCTTCGATGCCACGCCGGCCTGTGGCGCCCACGCCACCACACGATGGACGATCGCCGCATCCGTCATGTCGCCCGTGTCGATGCGCGCGCGCCAGCGCCCATCACGATCGACTGGCACTCGCCGCGCGGTCGACACGTCGCCATCGACGACGATGTCCACATGCTCCGTACCGGATGCTCGGCCGGCGATGTCGAGCGCACTGGTCGTTTCGGCGACGCGGTGCATGTCGATGTCGAGCGATGCGGAAGGCGCCTGCGGAACAACGGAGTCTTCGACGGCCTGCATCACCCAGCCCGCACGCGCCGGGAGGACCAGCGTGATTCGCCCCTCCGGATCGACCACGGCATCGTGCGTGCCGCCGTCGATGGTGAAGCGGCTGCGCACGCGTGTGCCCGGCGCCAGCCCTGTATCGACGCGGTCCATCAGGGTGGGGTGTTCGGCCGTGTTCAACAGCACCAGCGCGCTCGCACCCTCGTGGTCCATGCGCCACGCCAGCGCACCGGGGCCAGCGGCATCGGAGCGCAGCACGGTGGGCACGCCACGCGAGAAGACGCGATCGCCGCGGCGCAACGCGATGGCCTCGCGCAGGTAGCGGTATAGCGGCGTCTGGGGATCAAAGCGGTCATGCCCGCCAGAGCCGTAACCCGTCGCGAACATCGAGGCGCGCTGCTCGGTGAAGCCCTGTTCGGTGCCGTAGTAGACCACCGGAATGCCCGGCAACGTCATGATCGCCAGCAGCGCCTGGCGCAGGGCTGCCTCGCTGCCACTGGCGAGAAAGCGGTCCACGTCGTGGTTGTCGACGAAGGTCGGCATGCGGTGCGGATCCGCATACAGCTGCATCGTGCGCTGGATACGCCACGCCAGCTCTGCCGTGGGACGACCGCGCGCGAACACGTCCACGCTGGTGCCGTAAAGCGGGAACTGGATCATCGACGGCAGCAGTGCGCGTCCCTCCGCATCGCGCAGGTAGGTATCGATGCGGCGCATCTGCGCGTCCTCGTACGGACGATCGACGCCGAAACCCTCGCCAAACAGCAGGAAATCCTTGCGTCCGGTTTGCGCCGCGACCTGCGCGATGCCCGGCGCGGCGCGATCGCGCGCGTGCAGGAAGTCGTCGAAGTAGTCCGGCGGCACGTAGAAGGCGGTGTCGACTCGGAACGCGTCGACACCGGCCTCGCGTATCCAACGTGCGTACGAACGGCGAAGCGCGCGCCTCACCTGCGGGTTCTCCGTGTTCAGGTCGTCCAGGTCGGCCAGCTGGAAGTTGAGCAGCTGCTCGCGGTCGGCGTAGTCGCGGATGGCGGGCGTCCAGTGGTAGATGCCCTCCGCGCGCTGGCGCGCGTCGTGCGCGTCGTTGCGGTCGAACGGCGGCTGCGCGGGCGCGTTGCCGGCATTGCGCTGGAAATGCGCGGCCGGATCGCGCGGGTCCCAGCCGCCGTCGTAGGTGAAGTAGTTGCCGGTGTGGTTCACCACCACGTCCTGCACCAGGTACATGCCGGCGCCGTGCAGTCGGCGCGACAGGCGGCGGTAGTCCTCCAGCGTGCCGTAGTGGGCATCGACCGCGGCGAAATCGCTGGCCCAATAGCCGTGGTAGCCGCCGTAATGGCTGCGCTCGCTCCACCACTGGTTGGCCACGGGCGGCGTGATCCACACCGCGGTCGCACCCAGGTCGCGGATGTAGCCGATGCGCCGTTCGACGCCGCGCAGGTCGCCACCGCTCCAGCGTGCGTTGTCGCGTGGATCGTACTCACCCGCGCCCTGGTCGTTGTTGCGCGGCTCGCCGTCGTCAAACCGGTCGGTCATCACGAAATAGACGACCTGGTCGCGCCAGTCCGGGGACGGCACGTGCAGTGGACCCAGCGGTGCGGCGTCCGGCGGCGCGGCGACCGACGGGACGGTCGCAAGCAACCACATGAACGCGAGCGCACGCGTGCGCGCGAACCTGGCCGGACCGCGTGTGCTCATGCCGCTCCCGTGGCGCATCCCGGCCGTCGGCCGGCGGGAGACCACTATTCCATGGCGAAAACGATTGCACCGCCGTCCCGGCACGTCGCGGCGCGATGAATACGTATGCAAAGGAATTTGTGCGGCAGTGGCTGGCCCTACCATCCCGCTACGCCTTGGACTGCCCTGTTTTCAGGCCATCCGCGGCGAACGGGCCCCGGCGATCGACGGCAACAAGCCGCGACGGACGCGGGCCGACACATAAAAAAACCGAATGCAGTGGGAGGGGAGATGCAATTCAAGCGCAATATGCTGAGCGTGGCGCTGGCGTCGGCAACGATGCTTATCGCCACCGGCGCCCAGGCGCAGGAGGCCGCACCGGCCGCCGCGCAGAATGAGGAAGCCAAGACGCTCGACTCGGTGGTCGTCACCGGTATCCGAGCGGGCATCGAGAGTGCCATCTCGACGAAGCGTGACTCCACGTCGATCGTCGAAGCGATCTCGGCCGAGGACATCGGCAAGCTGCCCGACATCAGCATCGCCGAATCCATCGCCCGCCTGCCCGGCATCTCCGCGCAGCGCGTCGCCGGCCGCGCCCAGGTGATCAGCGTGCGCGGTCTTTCGCCCGACTTCGCCACCACGCTGCTCAACGGCCGCGAAGTGGTGAGCACCGGCGACAACCGCAGCGTCGAATTCGACCAGTACCCGTCCGAACTGTTCAACAGCGTCGTCATCTACAAGACGCCCGACGCCAGCCTGGTTGGCCAGGGCCTGTCGGGCACCATCGACATGCAGACCGTGCGCCCGCTGAGCTACACCGAGCCGGTCGCGGTCGTGAGCGGCCGCTACCAGCGCAACTCGCTGGGCAAGGCCGCCAATGCCGACGACGACGGCAACCGCTTCAACGCCAGCTACATCGGCCAGTTCATGGACCGCACGCTGGGCTTCTCGATCGGCTACTCGCACACCGAATCGCCGATCCAGGAAAACCAGGTCGGCCTGTACGAGCCGTGGAAGCAGATCGCCGACAACGAGCGCGCCGGCGTGCCGGGCGGCACGTACTGGTCCGATGGCATCAAGGCGCTGCGCCGCACCGGCGAAGTCACGCGCGACGGTGCGATGGCCACGGTCCAGTACCGTCCCTCGAACGAATGGACCAGCACGCTGGACCTGTTCTACTCCGAGGCCGAGCAGGTCGACACCGCCAACCAGTTCGAGGTCAACCTCGGAAACTACAACGGCGGCTTCACGCCGGGCCTGTTCGTCAACAACGTCGACATCAACGGCAACGGCACGTTCACCGGCGGCACCGCCAGTGGCGTGTACCCGCTGGTGCGCGGCATGTACAACAAGCGCGAGGACAAGATCCAGGCATTCGGCTGGAACAACGACTTTGCCGTGGGTGATGTCCGCCTCAGCGCCGACCTGAGCTACTCCAAGGCCAACCGCGACGAGCTGAGCCTGGAGAACAACACGCAGCTGCTGCCCAAGCCGCAGCTGGACACGATCGACCTGTCCTACAGCAGCAGCGACTTCTCGCAGCTGGCGCCGGGCCTGGATTACTCCGACCCGACCCGCCTGTTCCTGACCAACACCATCTACGGCTCGGGCTACGGCAAGGTGCCGCAGATCGAGGACGAGCTGAAGGGCGCCCGCTTCTCCGCTGCATTCGCTGCGCCGGAGTCGTTGAGCTGGATCTCCAACATCGACGTCGGCCTGAACTATGCCGACCGCAAGAAGCAGAAGACCCAGCCGGAAGGCAACATCAACCTGGGCGCGCAGGGCGATACCGCGATCGCGTCCGACCTGCAGTACGGCCTGGTGAACCTGGGCTTCGCCGGCGTGGGTTACATCCCGTCGTGGAACGTGCCCGAAGCGGTCGCGCGCTACATGACGTTCGCTCCGTCGTCCGACGCCAGCTACCTGGTGTCCAAGGCGTGGACCGTGAATGAGGAAATCACCACGGGTTACATCCAGGCCGACATCGACACGCAGTGGGGTTCGGTCGGCGTGCGCGGCAACCTGGGCCTGCAGATCCAGCACACGGACCAGTCGTCCAACGCGAACTACTGGGACGGCACGCAGCCGGCCGGCAGCGAGGTTCGTCCGTTCGAGAACGGCGCGACCTACACCGACTACCTGCCCAGCATGAACCTGGCGTTCTCGTTCGAGCACGACCAGACGCTGCGCGTCGCCCTGGCCCGCCAGGTCGCGCGTCCGCGCGTGGACGAACTGCGCGCCTCGCTTGAGTTCGGCGTCGATTCGTCCACCGGCATCCCCGGTGCGTCGGGCGGCAACCCGCAGCTGAAGCCGTGGCGCGCCAACGCGTTCGACATCTCCTACGAGAAGTACTTCGGCACCAAGGCCTATGTGGCCGCGGCGTACTTCTACAAGGACCTGCGCAACTACATCTACACCACCAAGGTCGACAACTACGACTTCTCCAGCTTCGTTGCGGATTACGTGCCGCAGCCGGGTCAGCCGGACGCGCAGACCACCGGCTTCTTCACCGCGCCGTTCAACAACAGCGGCGGCATGCTGCAGGGCCTGGAGCTGAGCGCGTCGCTGCCGCTGGACATGGTGTGGGCGCCGCTGGAAGGCTTCGGCGTGATCGCCAGTGCCAGCTTCAACGACAGCGACATCGAGATCCTCGCCCCCGACAGCGCCTCCAGCGTGGGCAGCGATCCGATCAGCCTGCCGGGCCTGTCGGACCGCGTGTACAGCCTGACGGCGTACTTCGAGCGTGACGGTTTCGAAGCGCGCATCAGCCAGCGCAAGCGGTCGGACTTCATCGGTGAGATCGGCAACTTCTCCGGCAACCGCACGCTGCGCTACGTGGTGGGCGAAGACGTGGTCGATGCGCAGATCGGCTACAGCTTCGGCGAAGGCTCCGCCCTGGCCGGCCTGAGCCTGCTGCTGCAGGCGCAGAACCTGACCAACTCGTCGTACCGCACCTACGCGCAGACCAAGGACCGTCCGCTCGAGCACATCGAGTGGGGCCGCACCTACCTGCTGGGCGCGACGTACAAGTTCTGATCGCAACCGCTGACGCAACACGAAAAACCCCGCCGGCGACGGCGGGGTTTTTTCTTCTGTGTTCCGTGCCGGACGTGGGGGTTACGCGGGAAGATCCAGCCAGCCGGCCACGACCGCGCGCAGTTCGTCCACGCCCTGCTTCGACTCGCCCGAGAACGTCTGCGCGCTGACGGTGTCGCCGAAAGCGCTGAACAGGTCCCGCTTCACGCCCATCAGCGCCTGCGATTGCTGGCCGCGCCCGAACTTGTCGGCCTTGGTCAGCAGCGCGTGCGCCGGGAGGCCGCGTTCGACGGCGTAGCCCAGCATCTGGCGGTCGTAGTCCCGGAGGGGATGGCGGATGTCCATCACCACGACCAGGCCCTTGAGGGCCTCGCGGGTGCGGAAGTACTGGTCGATGAACGCCTGCCAGTGGGCCTGCAGGTCCTGCGGCACCTTGGCGTAGCCATAGCCCGGCAGGTCGACGAGGAAGCGGGTCGGCAGCGGCTCGGCCTCGGGCGGAACCGGCGGGGTCACGTCGAAGAAGACCAGCTGCTGGGTCCGACCCGGCGTCTTGGAGACGCGGGCCAGGGCGTTCTGCTGGCACAGCGCGTTCAGCGCGCTGGACTTGCCGGCGTTGGAGCGCCCGGCGAACGCGACCTCGAATCCGCCGTCGGGCGGAAGCTGTCGGTGGGTGTGCGCCGAGAGCAGGTAGCGGGCGCGTACGAAGGGATTGGCCATGCCAATAGGATCGCACGGCGGCGTGATCGGCCGCCCGGAATGGTGGAAGAACCGGCGGAAAACCGGGCGGAAAGCCGGCTGTGGCCGCGTTCGGCATGTCGCGCGCGTTGACCGGCCCCGGAGCGGCGACGATAATTCCGCGGTTCAAGCGTCCGCTGTGCGGTCGCCACTTCAAGTGTTTCGGAGCCCAGCTACATGAGCCAAGCCCGCGTCCTCGGCATCGTCGGCCTTCTCGCCCTTACGGCGGCCGCCGTCGCCTACGCCCAGACCACCGTCAATCCGGTTCCGGAGAACACGCCGGTGCAGGCCGCACCGCTGAACACCGCACCGGAAAAGGTCGTGTGGGGTGATGCGAAGGCCGGCGCCACCAAGGCCGGCACCTGCGCGGCCTGCCACGGCCTGGACGGCAACCCGACGACCCCGGCGTACCCGCGCCTGGCCGGCCAGAACGAGCGTTTCATCGCGCGCCAGCTCGCCCTGTTCAAGAGCGGTGAGCGCAACACCGGCATGGCCGCGGTGATGAAGCCCTTCGCCGATGCCCTGACCGCCCAGGACGCGCGCGACATCGGCGCGTACTTCGCGACCCAGCGCGCCGGTGCGGGCGTCGCCGACGACACCCTGATCACCCGCGGCCCCAACGCCGGCAAGAAGTTCTTCCAGGTCGGCGAGCAGCTGTTCCGCAACGGCGACAAGGCCCGCAGCATCCCGGCGTGCATGGCGTGCCACGGCCCTGCCGGCAGCGGCAACCCCGGCCCGGCCTACCCGCACCTGGCCGGCCAGCAGGCCGCCTACACGCAGCGTCGCCTCGAGGAATACCGCGCCGGCACCACGGCCGAACGCGACCCGCACCTGTTCTTCGTGATGGCCGCCGTGACCCGGCAGCTGACGGACGAGGAAATCGGCTCGCTGGCCAGCTTCCTGCAGGGCCTGCATCCGAGCCGCGAGGACATCGCCGCCGCCAACGCGCCGGCCCCGGTCGCCGCTCCGGCACCGGCCGCTCCGGCGCCTGCGCCCGCCGCGGCTCCGGCTCCGGCTGAGCAGCCCCCGGCCGCCACGCCGGCCAGCGGTACCTGAGTCGGGCGAACTTTCCGCCTCTGATTCGGTCAGTTCCGCCAAGCTACTGTTGTCCTGACGCCGGTCGTGGCCTCCACGGCCGGCGTTCTGGTTTTCGGGCCCCACATTTCGACGGCATTCCCCAGAGACCCCACCCATGAGCCGACGCGTTTTCCTCGCCACCGCCCTGATCGTCCTGGCCTCCGCCTTCGTCCCCGCGTTCGCGGCCGATGGTCCGGTGGCCACGCCCATCACCGAAGGCACCGACTACATCGTCATTTCCGACGGCAAGCCGTTCGCCACGCCGGTGAAGGGCAAGGTCGAAGTGGTGGAGGTGTTCGGCTACACCTGCCCGCATTGCGCGCATTTCCAGCCCGAGCTCTCCGCATGGCTGCGCACGCGCGCCAAGCAGGTCAATTTCGTGCCGCTGGCCGCGCCCTTCGGCGGCTATTGGCAGCCCTATGCCAAGGCCTTCTACGCCGCGCAAACACTGGGCGTGGCCGAGAAGAGCCACGATGCGATGTTCCTCGCCCTGCACACCGACGGCAGCCTGCCGCTGCACGACCCCTCGGTGGGCGAGCTGGGCACGTTCTATGCGCGCTACGGCGTGGATCCGGCGAAGTTCGCCGCCACCTACGAAGGCGACGACGCCACCGCGCGCATGCGCAAGGCGGCCGAGTTCATACAGCGCAGCGACGTCGACGGCACGCCGACGCTGGTCGTGGCCGGCAAGTACAAGGTGCTCGGACGCGGCTTCAAGGACATGCTGCGCATCGCCGATGCGTTGATCGTGCGTGAACGCGCCGGAAAAACGCGCTGAACCGAGTGTCGCCGGCCGGGCACGGCCGGTATTCTTGCTTCGTCCCGCGCCGGGCGCTCCGCGGCCCCGGCCCCCTGCTACCAGCCCTTACGGAGATCGCTCCATGACCTCGCGTCTGCCTCATCTCGCCGTGCTCCTGACCGGTCTGCTGGTCGTGTCCGCCTGTTCGAAGCAGGCGCCGGCGCCCGCCGAGACCGCTGCTCCGGCCGCGCCTGCCACCACCACCGAGACCGCTCCGGCTCCGGCCGCCACTACCCCGGCCGAAACCGCCGCCGCTCCGGCCGCACCCGCACCGGCCGCCACCGCGACGCCGCCGGAAGGTCCGGCCCCGGTTGCCGGCACCGACTACATCGAGATCGCCGGCGGCCAGCCGTACGAGCCCACGGGCGGCAAGATCGAGGTGGTGGAAGTGTTCGGCTACACCTGCCCGCACTGCGCGCACTTCGAGCCGCTGGTGGATGCATGGAAGGCCAAGCAGCCGGCCGACGTGAAGTTCGTCGCGATGGCCGCGCCCTTCGGTGGCTACTGGATTCCCTACGCCAAGGCGTTCTACACCGCGCAGGCGCTGGGCGTGCTGGACAAGTCGCACCAGGCCGTCTTCAGCGCCATCCACGTCGACCACACGCTGCCGGTGCAGCCGCTGCCGACCAATGAGCAGATCGCCGCGTTCTACGCGCAGTACGGCGCCGACCCGAAGCAGTTCGCCAGCACCATGTCGAGCTTCGCCATCGACGCCAAGCTCAAGCGCGCCACGCAGTTCATCAGCCGTAGCGGCGTGGACGGCACGCCGTCGATCGTGGTGAACGGCAAGTACAAGGTGATCGGCAAGGGCTTCGAGGACATGCTGCGCATCACCGACCATCTGGTCGCGCAGGAGCGCGCGAAGGCGGCAGGCGCGGCACCGGCTCCGGCGGGCGGCTGATCGACGCGGTCGGCATCGCACACGAATGGAAAACCGCCGGCTCCGCCTGCTGAGCGCCAACATCCAGGCCGGTTCCAGCACGCGCGGCTACCACGACTATGTCGCGCGCAGCTGGTCGCACGTGCTGCCGGCCGGCAACAAGCGCACCAGCCTGGACGCGATCGCGCAACTGGCCGGCGAACACGACATCGTCGGCCTCAACGAAAGCGATCCGGGGAGCCTGCGTTCGGGCTTCACCAACCAGACGCACTACCTCGCACAGCGCGCCGGCTTCGATTACTGGAGCCACCAGCCGAACCGGCGCGTCGGCGGCGTCGCCTCCAGCGCCAACGGCCTGCTGAGCCGGCTGGAACCGCGCGAAGTGATCGATCACGCCCTGCCCGGCCGCATCGCCGGGCGCGGCGTGCTGCTCGCGCGCTACGGCGAGGGCGACGAAGCGCTGCTGATCGCGGTGGCGCACCTGTCGCTGGGGGCGAACTCGCGTGCCTCGCAGCTGGCCTTCATCGCCGAACTCCTGCACGACCATCCGCACGCCGTGCTGATGGGCGACTTCAACTGCTCCATCGACCGCCCGGAGATGCGCGCGTTGTTCCGCAACACGCGCCTGCAGCCGCCGGATGGCGAGGTGCCCACGTTCCCGAGCTGGCGCCCACAGCGCGCGATCGACCACATCCTGGTCGGCGACGGCCTGCGTGTGTCCAACGCACGCGCACGCCCGGCGGCCTCGTCGGATCACCTGGCGCTGTCGATCGACCTGGACGTACCCGACGCCGCACTGCGCTGACGCACGGACGGCGGCGAAAACGAAAACGGCCGGTGGAATCCACCGGCCGTTATTCGTTGCAGCGCGCGACGGGTCAGAACTTCAGGTCGGCACGCAGGTACCAGAAGCGACCACCGGGGATGTCGTAGTTCGACGCGTCGTACCCGTTGAGCGAGCACGAAGTGCACACCGGCGGATCCTCGTCGAACACGTTGTTCACACCAGCCGTGAGCTGCAGGCCCTTGAGCCAGTTGATCATGTAGCCCACCTGCAGGTCGTTGTAGGTGGTGTCGTCGAGCGTGTTGGAGGTGGGGCTGTCGCAGAACAGCGAGGGATCGGCCGCCAGGCAGGCCTCTTCCATCTCCGACAGGTGACGGATGGTCCACGCCGCGGTCCAGTTGAGGTACTTCCAGTCGATCGTGGCGTTGGACGTCCACTCCGGGATGCCCGTATCCGCGACCTCGATGCCCGGGCCCTGCGGCTGCAGCTGCCCTGCGGCACCGCGCGCCTCGTAGCGCGTCACCCAGGTGTTCTGCCAGCTCAGCTTGAAGCGGCCGATGCTGGTCTCGGGCATGGTCCAGAACACGTCCGCGTCCCAGCCATCGGTCTTGATCGAACCCAGGTTGATGAGGAAGTTCGCGAACTGGTCGATTTCGCCCGACGGCAGGCGCGTGATGCCCGTGCAGTACTGCGGCGACTGCGTGGACGCGCACAGGTCCAGCTGGGTCTGCGCATCGATGGCCTGGATCGCGCCCGACAGATCGTGGCGGTAGAACGTGACCTCGAAGTCCAGTCGATCCGACCAGTTGGTTTCGGCTGCCCACGACGGGCTGTAGACCATGCCAGCGCTGAAGCTGTTGGCGGTTTCCGGCTCCAGTGCCGGATTGCCACCGGTGAGCACCGAGATCTGCGGATCGTTCTGGCGCGCGCCCGCAGGGACGCCCGGACAGGCGAGCGGCGCGGTGGAACCGGCCGGCGCTCCGGGTGGCACGAGGCAGGGATCGACCAGCAGCGCGTCGAAGCGGCTCTGCGAACCGTACAGTTCACCGATCGACGGCGCGCGGAAGCCTTCCGCATACGAAGCACGCAGCAGCAGGTCCTTCGCCACCTGCCAGCGCAGTCCGTACTTCGGGGTGAATTCGCCGCCGAACGTGGAGTAGTCGGAATAACGACCGGCCAGGCTCAGCTCCAGCTTCTCCGTGCCGTCGGCCAGCGCGAACAGCGGCACGTTGAGCTCGGCGTAGACCTCGTTCACGTCGTACTTGCCGGAGGTCGGCAACGACGGCACGCCGTTGTACTCGCCGCGCACGGTCTGCGGATCGGGGTTGTAGCTGCCCTTGTACTCGCGGTACTCGTAGCCGGTGGCGAATTCGATGTCGCCCGCCCAGCCGGCGAACAGGTCGCCGCTCAGGTTGGCGGTGAACTGGGTGAGTTCCTGCTCGCTGCGGTCCTTGAACAGCGGACTGATCCAGCCCAGCATCGCCGGCGTGATGGTGTTGAAGCCGAAGATGTCCAGCGGCGTGCAGCCCGGCGTCGCCGCGCACACGGCCGGATCACCCAGCGCGATGGCGATGTTGCGCGAGTTGTAGCTGCCACGGTTGGTCTGGTCGGCTTCGTTCTTGCTGTAGGCGCCGTTGACGTCCCAGTAGAAGTCGCGGTCGGCCGCGGTGAAGAAGCCTTCGGCACCCGCGGCGAAGTACGTGGTGTCGACCTGCTGCTCGAAGATGCGCGGCCCGCCTTCGATGGGCCGGCGGCGGATCGTGCCGATGTTGCCATCGGTGCCGCCGATCAGGTCGAAGCCGAACGGATTGAACGGCTGGTTGGCGGGAATCACCACGTTCAGGCCGAAATCGGTGCCGGCGCCCGGGCCGAGGTCGATCGGTTCCGGCGCGGCGCGGTTGGTCGATTCGCGACGGTTGAACAGCGCTTTCGCGTACACGCTCAACTGGTCGTTGATGTGGAACCGGTACTGGCCGAACACACCCGTGCGCTCGGACGGCGTCACCAGCAGGTTGTACGGCGCGTAGTTGAATGCATCGCGGTCGAAATCGAAGCAGCGGAAACCGTCGGTGCGCGCGACGCCGGAGTCGCAGTCGGGCAATCCGGGCGTGTAGGTCGGGTTGTTGAGCGTGGGAACCGTGGTGAGGTCGTACGAGTTGCCGTCGGGATCGGTGAAGGCGAAGCGACCGCCCGGGATGCGCGAGCTGCCGCCCTGGATGGGCACCGAGGAGATCGGGCGATCGGACGAGCTGACCTCTTCCTGCTTCACGTAGCTCAGGCTCAGGAACAGGTTGCTGCGGTCGGTGTCCATGCCCCAGGCGAAGTCGACGCCGTAGGTGTCGCCGTCGCCCTCGCCGTACTCGCCGTAGTTGACCTGGACCTGGCCGCCATCGAAGTTGCGGCGCGTGATGATGTTGACCACGCCGGCAATGGCGTCGGAGCCGTACAGCGAGGACGCACCGTCCTCGAGCACTTCGATGCGTTCGACCAGCGCGAGCGGAATCGTGTTGAGGTCGACCGCCGCGGCCACGCCGGACGCGGACGACTCGTTCACCCAGCGCATGCCGTCCACCAGCACCAGCACGCGCTTGGCGCCCAGGTGGCGCAGGTCGACCTGCGAGGAACCCGCACCCACGCCGTCGCCGTTGGGCGAGAAACCGAAGTTGCCGGACGAATTGAACTTGGTGTTCAGTGCGGAACCCGATCCAGTCAGCTCCTGCACGATGTCGCCGATCGAATTCAGACCCGTGCGCTCGATGTCGTCGCGGGTAAGCGTCTGCACCGGCAGCCGCCCTTCGGCTTCGGAGCGTTTGATGCGGGTGCCGGTGACAGTCACGGTATCGAGCGTGGTGGCCTGGCCACTCGGCGTTGCCTGCGGCGCGTCCTGCGCGGCGACGATGCCGGGCATGGAAACCAGCAGCGAGAACTGGATGGCTCTTGTTAGGGCCTGACGGTGCAGCGCTTTCATCGACTTCTCTCCCTCAAAGTGATGGAACAGCGAAACGACCGCCGCAGCCCCTGATCTGCGGCGTCCTAACGTTGTAAACAATTCGTAAAGACGCCACAAGCGGCAAAGAGTCACGTCGACTTCTGGCACGGTTCGAAATCGCGATTTCGCCGACGTTCGGCGCCCCAGGTGGGCCTGAAGCCGCTATTTCCGTGAAGATCATGTGAAGATCTGCGGCCCGCCCACGAATCCGGGGCCCACGTCGGGCCTGTCACCGCGTTCGGAAGCGCGCCAGGCCGCGCGCGACGAAGCGTCAGCCGCCGATGACCAGGCTGGAACCGACCAGCACGAGGAATCCCGCGAACACGCGCTTCAGCGTGTCTCCGTGGAGGCGATGCGCCAACCGCATGCCATAAGGCGCTGCGAGTACGGACGCCGCGGCGACGCCGATCGCGGCGGGCAGATAGATGTAGCCGAGGGCATGGTGCGGCAGCGCACCTGCCGGTGCATGAAGCGCATAGCCCACCGCGCTGGCGATGCCGATCGCCACGCCGCAAGCGGATGACGTACCCACCGCCCGTACCGGTACGACGCCCCGC
This sequence comes from Lysobacter stagni, assembly GCF_030053425.1. Lineage (NCBI taxonomy): Bacteria > Pseudomonadati > Pseudomonadota > Gammaproteobacteria > Lysobacterales > Lysobacteraceae > Lysobacter > Lysobacter stagni. The sequence goes on from NZ_JASGBI010000001.1 coordinate 625,663, forward strand.
CACACCAGAAGCGGCACCGTCATGCTGCCGCCGCCGATGCCGACCACCGCCGATACCGCGCCGATGCCCAGCCCTGCCGCGACCATGGGCGCGCCCGTCGGTGCGGGCACGGCCTCGCCCGCCTTCGCACGCGTGCCTCCGAACGTGAGCTGCGCGGCGGCGATGAAGCAGTAGCCCGCGACGATCCAGCGCAGGAGGTTGTCGTCCACGCGCACCGCGATGCCGCTGCCAAGCCAGCCGCCGATCAGCAGACCGGGCACCATCCAGGCCACCGTCGGCCACAGCACGCTGCCGCGTGAGGCGTGCGCACGCGCGGAGGCAGCCGCCGTCAGCACGATGCTCGCCAGCGAGCTGGCCAGCGCGGCATGCATCGCGGCTTCTTGTGGGATCCCCAGCGTCGGCAGCAGCCATGCCAGTGCGGCCACCAGGACCAGACCACCGCCCACGCCGAGCAGACCGGCCAGCACACCTGCCACCGCACCCAGCAGGAGGAACACAAGCACTGCACCGATCATCCGGATCTCCTTGCGAAGCAATGCGAACTTGTCGCCGAACGTTGCCTGAGCGTGACGCATGCGTGGAGACGGTTGCTTCACGACGCTGGGCTATAGTCCCGCCAATGGTCCCCCGCCCATTCATCATCGTACTCGTTGCGTGCTGCGTGGCTGTTGCCGCATCTGCCTGTGCGCAGAGCAGCGCAGCCGGTCCTGCCGTGCCCATTCCACCCTTGCCCAGGCCACTGGCCGACAGCAAGCTGCCCCGCGTTCGTGCCGCGCTGGAAGACGCCGAACTCGGCCGATTCGATGCCGCGCAGTACCGCGACCTTGCGGAGCACCCGCTGCTGCCATGGATCGAGTACGCCGCACTGCGGCGCGATATCGACACGGTGGCGCCCGAGCGCGCGCAGGCATTCCTGACGCGCTGGCGCGGCCAGGCCGCCGCCGCGACGTTCCGCGATGCCTGGATCGCCGCTTCCGCCCGACGCAAGGACTGGCCGTCGGTGCTCGCCGCGTGGGACCCGCAGATCAAGAGCGTCGCACTTCGCTGCAGCGAACTGGACGCGCGCCAGCAACTCGGACGCGCCGATGCGCAGTGGACGCGCGATGCCCAGGCGATCTGGCGCAGCACCGGCAAGTCGCTGCCGGATGCCTGCGACAGCCCGATGGCGGCGCTGTCGGCACAGGGCGGGCTGACGCCGGACCTGCGATGGGAACGCATCGACCTGGGCGCGGCCGAATGGCAGCCCGGCGTGATGCGCGTCGCCGCGCGCGGCCTGCCTGCCGACCAGGCAACACTGGCCAACGACTACGCGTCCTTCGTCGACTCACCCAACGAACGCGCCCTCACCTGGCCAAAGACCGACCGCAGCCGCGAAATCGCTTCGCACGGGCTGGCGAAGCTGGGCAAGTCCTCGCCCTCTTCCGCCGAGGCGATGCTGCCGCGGTTCGCCGACGCGCTCGGGCTGAGCGAGGCCCAGCGCGGTCGCGTGCTGTACCAGGTCGCGCTGTGGACGGTGGCCTCCTACGAACCCGAATCGGCGCGCCGACTCAACGCGGTGCCTGCATCCGCCTTCGACGAACGCCTGCACGAGTGGCGCGTGCGCGAGGCGATGTCGCGTTCGGACTGGCCCGCCGCGCGATCGGCCATCGAGAAGATGGGAACCAAGCAGCGCGGCGAATCGCGCTGGACCTACTTTGCCGCGCGCCTGGACGAACTCGCCGGCCGCAAGACCGACGCCGATCGCCAGTACCGCGAGGCCGCGAACAAGCCCGAGTTCCACGGTTTCCTCGCCGCCGACCGGCTCGGGCGTCCGTATGCCTTGTGCCCGTGGCTGCCGGAAACGCCGAAGGCCGCGCAGCAGGCCATCGCGCGCGATCCCGCGATGGTCCGCGCCATGGCACTGTTCCAGATCGAACGCACCGGCTGGGCGGCGCGCGAATGGGATGACGCGCTCACGCGCTTCAACGACGAGCAGCGGCGGATCGCGGTGGAAGTGGCACAGGGCAATGGATGGTTCGACCGCGCGGTGTTCGCGCTGGGTCGCAGCCCCGACGAACTCCGCCTGTATGGACTGCGCTTTCCCCTGCACCACGAGGCGACCATCCGCCGGGAAGCCGAGCGCAACCGGCTCGATCCGGCGTGGGTGGCCGCCGAGATCCGCGCCGAAAGCGTGTTCTATCCGCGTGCGCGCTCCAGCGCGGATGCGATGGGCCTGATGCAGGTACTACCCGCAACGGGCGCCGGCGTGGCCTCGCGGCTTGGCCTACCGTGGGCCGGCTCGGACAGCCTGTTCGATCCGGATATCAACATCGCCATCGGCACGGCCTACCTGCGCGAGCTGATGGACAAGTACGGCGGCCTGCCCTACCAGGTGATCGCCGGCTACAACGCGGGCCCGTCGCCGCTGAGTCGCTGGCAATCGCAGCGCGCCGGCATGGACCCGGACTTCTGGATCGAGACGATCAGCTACAAGGAAACGCGCGAGTACGTCGCGCGCGTGCTGGCCTTCAGCGTCCTCTACGACTGGCGCCTCAACGGCGACGCATTGGCCGTGAGCGACCGCATGCGCGGCCGCCTCGATGGACCGCGCAAGCGGTTCGAATGCCCCACGCCCGCCGCCACGCCGACTGCACCGCCCGCAACGACCGTCGGCAGCCGACCGCGTTCGCGATCACAGCGCTGAATTCGACGCTCGCCTACACTGGGGCGATGGCAAATCGGCACGTAGTGGTCCTCGGTGGTACCGGCTTCGTCGGCCGGCATCTGGTCGCGCGCCTGCTGGAGGGCGGCGATCGCGTCACCGTGCTCAGTCGCGGCGTCGATCCGAGCAAGCGCGGATTGAAGCCCCGTGGCGCCAGCCTGATCGAGGGCGACGTCGGCGATGCGAACTTCCTGGCCGCAGTGCTGGACGACGCCGATGCGGCGATCAACCTGACGGGCATCCTCAACGAGAAGGGCGACCGCGGCGATGGCTTCGAACGGGTGTTCGTCGGCATCACCTCATCGCTGATCGAGGCGATGGAGCGCATGGGCGTGCGCCGCCTGCTGCAGATGAGCGCGCTCAACGCCGGTCGCGGCGAGAGCCACTACCTGCAGGCGCGCGGTCGCGCCGAACAACGCGTGCGTGCAAGCGGGCTGGACTGGACCCTTTTCCGCCCCTCGGTGATCGCCGGACCGGGCGATGGTCTGTTCTGCCGGTTCGACCAGCTGCTGCGCATGGCACCGGTGCTGCCCATCGGTCGCGCGGACGCGAAGTTCCAGCCCGTCTGGGTGGGCGACGTGGTCGATGCCTTCGTGCGTGCGCTCGACGAGCCGCGCAGCATCCGTGAAACCTACGACCTGGTCGGCCCGGACGTGATGACGCTGGCCCAGATCGTGCGCGTGGCCGCGCGTGCGCGGGGCCGCCATCGCGCGGTCATCGGGTTGCCGCTGGCGCTCGGGCGCCTTCAGGCGAATGTCGGCGAATGGCTGCCCGGCAAACCGATCAGTCGCGACAACTGGCGCTCGCTGCAACTGGACTCGGTGAGCTTCGAGGACGGGCTGCGCCGGCTGGGCATTCCAGCGACACCGGTGGAACCCAAGGTCGCGCAGTTCCTGAACGGCTGACGGCACCCGCGCGCGCGCCGTACTTCCGATACGCTTGGGGTCCCCCGGGCCCTGCCCATCGATAGGACGCTCGCACCATGTCGATCACGTCGTTGCTCGCTGCCGCCTTTGTCGGACTGGCCGTTGGCCAGGTCGCGCCGCCTACTGCAACCCCGCCGGCCGCGCCCAGCGCCAGCAGTCCGATGACCAGCGACGTGGCCGCAGAAGCCGTCCATTCGACCGACGACGACGACAAGATGGTGTGCCGCCGCGTGCGCAAGACGGGCAGCAACATGCTGGTCAACGACTGTCGCACCGTGGGCCAGCGCCGCAAGGAGATGGAAGACGTGCAGCAGGCGCTGCGCAACCGCCCGCCGGATCCGACCAAGGGCAACTGATCGCGGCATCGCGCGGCATGGACGGTGGGCCAACGCTTCCGTCCATGCACCGGTGGCGGGCCGCCCGCTAAGATCGGAGCCCGCATCCGACCGGGAGTCGCCCATGGGTCTGTTCGACACGCTGCTCGGCCACGCCGCCGAGAAATCCATCGACAAGCTCGCGGCGGATTTGGCGCCGCTGCTCGCGCCAGGCGAAAGCCTGCAGCGCGCGTTCGGCCTGATCCGCGACCTCATCGTCTTCACCGACCGCCGCATGATCCTGGTCAACAAACAGGGCATGACCGGCAGCAAGGTCGAGTACCTCAGCGTTCCCTATCGAAGCATCGTGATGTTCTCGGTGGAAACGGCCGGGCATTTCGATCTGGAAGCCGAACTGCGCGTGTGGGTGTCCGGCCAGCCCGCGCCGATCTCGCGCTCGCTTGGCCGAGACAGCGGCGCGCAGGAGATCGTCGCCCTGCTCGCGCAGCACTCTCCGCGCTGAGGTCGAAAGCATGAGGCGCTATCTCGTCGGCGGCGCGGTCCGCGACCGTTTGCTGGGCCTGCCGGCGGGCGATCGCGACTGGGTGGTCGTGGGCGAAACGCAGGCGTCTATGGAAGCGGCGGGCTTCCGCGCCGTGGGCCGCGACTTTCCGGTGTTCCTCGACCGCGACGGCGAAGAGCACGCGCTTGCGCGCACCGAACGCAAGAGCGGACGGGGTTATCGAGGCTTCGTCGTCGACGCTGATCCTTCAGTAACGCTGGAGGAAGACCTGCAGCGGCGCGACTTCACCATCAACGCGATCGCGCAGGACGAAGCGGGCGACATCATCGACCCCTGCGGCGGCGTGCGCGACATCCAGGCGCGCGTACTGCGCCATGTCGGTCCCGCGTTTGCGGAAGATCCGCTGCGCGTGCTGCGCGCCGCGCGGTTCATGGCGCGCTTCGCCGCGATCGGATTCACCGTCGCGCCCGAGACGATGGCGCTCATGCGCGAAATGGCCGCCTCCGGCGAACTGTCCACGCTGACGCCCGAACGCGTGTGGCAGGAGTTGCGTCGCGCGCTGGCCAGTGCCGCGCCATCGGCATTTCTGCGCACGCTGCACGAAGCCGGAGCGCTCGGCGTGGTGCTTCCGGAAGTGGAAGCCCTCTACGGCGTGCCGCAACGCGCGGAGTTCCACCCCGAGGTGGACACGGGCGTGCACGTCGAACTGGTGTGCGACATGGCCGCGAAGCTGGCGCCGGGCGACGATCTGATCGGCTTCGCCGCGCTCACGCACGACCTGGGCAAGGCACTCACGCCCGCACATGTGCTGCCCAAGCACCTGGGCCATGAGCACGCTGGCCTGGCGCCGCTGCGTGCGCTGTGTGACCGGCTCAAGGTGCCGACCGAGCATCGACAGCTGGCCGAAGCGGTATGCCGCGAGCACCTCAACGTGCATCGCTTCGACGAGCTGCGCGCCAGCACCGTGTTCGAACTGCTCGCGCGCTGCGACGGGTTCCGCAAGCCGGCACGCATCGCGCAGCTGGCCATCGCCTGCGAAGCCGACAAGCGCGGACGCGCCGGCCGCGAGGACGAACCCTATCCGCAGGGGCGCGCGCTGTGTGCCGCCTTGGACGCGGCGATGGCGGTGCGCGCGGACGATGTGGCGCGCGGCCTGTCCGGCCCGGAGGTAGGCGAAGCGATCCGGCGTGCGCGCATCGCGGCGATCGCGCAGGCGACGGGCAAGAAACCGTAGGACGCGGAAAAAGCAACGCCGGACGACCTTCCCCGTCGTCCGGCGCGTCTCCCCCCTGCAGGTGCGCGCACGATATCCGAATGAAGGCGACGTCGACGGTGCGGCAGGTCACAGGACCTCGCGCATCGACGTTGCCTCATCCGGCCATAGCGCCCAACCGTGAACGCCATCGCACGACCTGCAACGGCGCCGGACGGATGACGTCCGGCGCCTTGTAGCGACTCAGAACTCGTACGACGCCTTCACGTACCACTCGCCGCCGTTGAAACCGAACGGCGAGGACAACGGGTACTGCGCGCCGAGGAAGTTGAGCGTGCTGTTGGTTTCCTTGTCGGGGTAGTTGTCGAAGATGTTGTTGCCGCCGACCGTGATATGCAGCTTGTCCTGGTACAGGCTGAAGGTCACCGCCAGGTCGAACAGCCACTCCGAGCCGAACTCGCCCTTCTCGCCGAAGGTGAAGTCTTCCCAGCTGTCGTAGTAGTTCGCACGGGCGGTGAAGTTCATATTCCAAGGCGAACGCCAGTCGAAGGTGAGCACGCTGCGGTTGTTCGGCAGCTGGTTCTCCAGGTCGGCCACGCGCTCTGCGTCGATGACCGGCGCGCCGGTGCCCGGAACGGTCGCGACCTTGTCCACTTCCTGCTTGTTGTAGCTGTGGCGGAAGTCAAACACGCCCGAGCCCCAGGCACCGAAATCGGAGCGGTAGGTGGCCACCAGGTCCACGCCCTGCACCGTGCTGTCGAAGCCGTTGACGAAGTACGACACCTGGCCCAGCAACTCCGCACCCGGCACGCCGGCATCGATCAACGCCTGCTGTTCCGGCGAACCGGGCTCGATGGTGATGGTTTGCAGCGCGATGCGGTCATCGACTTCGATGTTGTAGTAGTCGAGGGTCATGCTGAAGGCATCGGTCGGCGTCCACACCATGCCCGCCGAATAGGCGAAGGATTCCTCCGCATTCAGCGGCTGCGCGCCCAGTGCGATCGCAGCGGGGCTGTTCACCGGGAACGTGCCCAGCGGCACCAGCGCGCCGCTGGAGTCGGCCGTGGTCGTCACGTCCAGCGTGTTGAGCTGGCCCGGCGTCGGCGTGCGGAAGCCGGTGTTGACGGTGGCGCGCATCGCGAACGCATCGGTGAACGCAAAGCGCGTGGAGGCCTTCCAGTCGAACGTGCTGTCGAACGCGGAGGAATCCTCGTAGCGGCCGGCCACACCCACGGTCCAGCGTTCGACCACATCGGTTTCCACGTCGATGTACGCCCCGCGGCTGTACTGGCTGAAGTTGCCGGTCGCTTCAGGCGAGTCGCCCTGGAAACCATCCGAACCGATGCCGAACAGCACGCCGGTCGGGCCGTTCGCCCACGAGGCCGGATCGCCGGCGGCGATCTTGTAGGTCTCCTCGCGCCACTCGGCGCCGAAAGCGACGTTCACTGGCGTGGCGAACACGTTGTTCTGCCACGGGTAGACGAAGTCGGCATTGGCGCCGCGTTCGAGCTGGGTGAGGTTGCCCGGCTTGAAGCGCGTCGGGCTCAGGCGACCCAGGCTGGGATTGATCGAGTTGGTCATGGTGTAGACCATCTGGTTCTCACCCTGACGCAGGCTCACGTCCCAGCGCAGGCCCGCACCGGTTTCACCCTTCGCACCGAACACGCCTTCGTAGTCTTCGATCGTCGCGCCGAAAGTAGGCGTGTAACCGCCCGGGAACAGCGTGTAGATCGGGTTGAGGGCGATGAAGCCCGACGGGCTGGTCGCATCGGCGGTGAGGAAATCGGCCGGGTTCAGGCCCTGCGCACGGATGTTGTCGACGATGGACTGCTCGACCGCATCGGCGGCGCCGTCGCCATCGCTGTCCACGAACAGCGTGCCGCGCGGCCCCACGCCCGGCACGCCCACCGGCGTGCGGTAGAAGAAGCTCGACTCGTACTCGGTATCGGCGTAACTGCCGAAGCCGTACAGGCTGACGGCATCGTTGAGCGGGTACTCCGCGTTGAAGAACGTGCGCAGGCCTTCGCCGTCGGGATCGCCCCAGCGCTGGCCCAGGCCTTCGAACGGAACCAGGTTGCTGCCGACGAATGCACCGACCTGCGCCGCGTCCGCGCGCGGGATGCCGCGCGAGGTGTGGTCGCTGTCGAAGTACTCGAAGGTCATGTTGAAGAAGCCACCGTCGCTCAGCGGGGTGCCGAAGTTGACCGAGCTGCGCCACTTGTCGCCGTCGCCCTCGTAGGTCGAACCGTACTGGCCATCGATGCGGACGCCATCGTCGTAGTCGTTGAGCAGCACGTTGATGACGCCGGCGATGGCATCGGAACCGTACTGCGCGGACGAACCGTCGCGCAGCACTTCCACGCGCTGGATCGCGGCGGACGGGATCAGGCTGTAGTCGACCGCCTGCGAACCCTGGTTGACCGTGCCAAAGGGCTCGACCTGCAGGTTCACGAGTGCGGAACGGTGCCGGCGCTTGCCGTTGATCAGCACCAGCGTCTGGTCGGGCGGCAGGTTGCGCAGGTTGGCGGGACGGACGAAGGCCGTGCCGTCGGCGATCGGAAAGCGCTGTGTGTTGAACGACGGCGCGATGTTGGCCAGCTGATCGGTGAAGTCGGCCGAGGCCTGCTTCTCCAGATCGGCGGGGCGGAAGACGTCGACGGGCGACAGCGACTGCGTCGGCGAACGGCCCTGGACGCGGGTGCCGGTGACGACCAGTTTGTCGAGCTCCACCGGGTCCTGTCGCGCGGCGGGCGCCGACGGAGCCGGGGGCTGGGACGGGGCCTGCGGGCCGTCCTGGGCCAGGACCGGCAGGGCGGTGGAAATGAGAGCGGCAGCGACGGCCAAAGTCAGACGATTGCGGGTTACGGCAAGCATGGCGTTTTCCTTGCTCAGGGTGGGCGGACTCCCCCTGTCGAGCCCGACGCCGAGCTTTAACCAAGCTTTAACCTTTGCGCAATACCTACGGTCGCTTTTCCTAATCTGGCTTTATGGTTAATTTTTGGCCAATCTCCCGCTTCTCACCGGGTGACGCGACGATCCAGCCATTCCAGGGCCAGTGCCGCGGGGGTCGGCCCGAGCACCAGCCCACCGAGGGCTCCAAGCGCATTGGCCAGCGCGTCGGCGGAATCCGCCTGCCGCGACACCGTCAGCGCGCCCTGCGCGAACTCCAGCCCGATGCCCAGCCCGATCAGCCCGGCGACGGCGACCGACTGCGCCCGTCGCCCCTGGAACAGCATCACCGCGTACGCGGCGAGGATCAGATAGGCCAGGAAATGCTCGACCTTGTCCACGCCATCGAACGGGGCCGGCGGCAGGTCCTGCGCCGACACCAGCGAGGTGGCGACCACCGCGCCGATCATCAGCAGCCAGATCCCCAGCCACAGCCAGGGACGCCGGAAATCGCGCAGCCAGGGGCGCACGGGGGCGGCGCTCACAAACGGAAGCTCAGGTCGCCGGCCATGAAGGCCGTGCCGAACTCGACGTCCTTCTCGAAGCCCATCGCCTGGAAGCGCTCGCCCATCTCGCTGGGCAGGGTCAGGCGCTTCACTTCCTGCGTACGCTTCATTCGCTCGCCCTCGTCGGCGATACGCTCGATGCGTTCCAGAACGCCCGCCAACCCATTGCCCAGCAGGAAGCTGGCCTGCGAGCAGTAACCGGCGAAATCGAATCCCGCCGCGACGCCCGCCTCGGCCAGCGCCGTGAAGTCCACCGAAGCGGTGAGGTCCTGCAGTCCCGGCCACAGCAGCGGCTCATGGTGCATGCGGTGACGGTAGAACGCGCGCAGCGTGCCGTCGCTGCGCTCGGGCAGGTAGTACTCGCCACGCGGATAACCGTAGTCGATGAACAGCATCGCGCCTCGACGCATGCCGCCGGACACCGCCTGCACCCAGTACGGCAGCTGCGGCAGCGCTTCGGATCGATAGCCGTGTTCCAGCTCGCGGCCGAGCCGGCGCTCGATGTGGCGCACGGCATTGACCAGGAATGTATCGGCCGGTCGCAGCACGCGCACCAGCTCGCCTGCTTCCACCGCGACATGTTCCTCGTACACCTCGCCGGCCTCGATGGCGAAACGCGGCGTGGGCAGCGCATCGATCACCTCGTTGGCGAACAGCACGCCATCCCAGTCGTCGTTGAACGGGCCGTCGAGCCACTCCACCAGCTCGAACAGCGGCGGCACCAGCCGTTCCTGCAGGCGCTCGCGCTGGCGATGGCGCAACTGCGCGCTCGGCTCGAGGATGCAGTAACGGTCCGGCAACGCATCCAGTTCCATCAGCCGCTTCAACGCGACTTCCGCGAACGCACCCGTGCCACCGCCCAGCTCGAGGAAACGCGCACCGGGCCCGATCTGCTGGAACACCGTGGCGACGCTCTCGGCCACGCAGGCGGCGAAGATGGGGCCGATTTCCGGCGCGGTGACGAAGTCGCCGCTCTCGCCGAACTTGCTCGCACCGGCGCTGTAGTAACCCAACCCCGGGGCATACAGTGCCAGCTCCATGAAGCGTGAGAACGCGATCGCGCCGCCGTGTTCGGCGATCTGCGCCTGGATCGCGCCGGTCAACCTGGCGCTGTGCGCGAGCGCATCGGCATCGGGCATCGGAAGCGACTGAGCCTCGCGCTGGCGCTCCTGCGCGCCGGGGCGGGACGAGGGGGATTCGGTGGACATGCCATGGAGCCGTGGGACACTGGCGCCCAGAATACGTCACGACCCGGAGAGTCCCGTCATGTCCGCTCCGAACGCCGCCCCCGTCGCGCTGATCACCGGCGCCGCGCGCCGCATCGGAGCCGCCATCGCGCGCAGGCTGCACGCCGCGGGGTATGACGTCGCCCTGCACTACCGAGGTTCGCAGGAAGCAGCGGAAGCGCTGGCGCAGGAACTCGAACGCATCCGTCCTCGCAGCACGCTGCTGCTGCACGCGGAACTGGCCGACTTCGATCGCCTGCCGGAACTCGTCGCGCAATGCGTGGGCCGCTTCGGCCGACTGGACGCGCTGGTGAACAACGCGTCCGGCTTCACGCCCACGCCGATCGGCACGACCACGCCCGCGCAGTGGGACGCCCTGTTCACGAGCAACGCGCGCGCACCGTTCTTCCTGAGTCAGGCCGCTGCGCCGCACCTGCAGGCCGCGGAAGGCGCCATCGTCAACCTCACGGACCTGTATGCACAGCGCCCGCTGCGCGAACACACGGTCTACTGCATGGCCAAGGCCGCGCTGCTGATGATGACGCGCTCGCTGGCGCTGGAACTGGGCCCGAAGGTGCGCGTCAACGCGGTATCGCCCGGCGCGATCCTGTGGCCGGAAGAACGCAGCGACCCCGCCACGCAACAGGCGATGCTCGCGCGCACGCCGCTGGGTCGCACGGGTACACCGGAGGAAGTGGCCGACGCCGTGCGCTGGCTGCTGCAGGACGCCCGTTACTGCACCGGACAGGTGCTGCACCTGGATGGGGGGCGGTTGTTGGGGGTGTAGTGCGACGGCCGTCTGTGGCGATGCTGATCAGCAGCAACAGCTTCCGCTCGCAAGCGAGCGGGTTACTTTTGTTTCGGCAAAAGTAACCAAAACCATCCGCTCCCTCCGCGATCCGCCGCTACGCGGCGGTCCCCTGTGCTCCTCGCCAGTCAGGGGGACGTCGCCCAAACTCGCTGCGCTCAAACATGGGCGACTCTTCGCCCCCTGCCTGGCTGCGGTGCTCGGCTCGCTCCGAAGTCGCAAGATCAACCTCAACGGCACTGCAAAGGCAGCGGCAAAAGCAAAGCGCCGGCAATGTGCCGGCGCCCTGGTCAATCACTTCGCCTCGATCACTTCGTCGCGAACGCCGATTCCAGCTGCAGCCCCTGGAACGCCGGCGGTGCCGAGCCTTCCGTCGCGTAGCGGTACAGCGCGGCCGAGTAGATGCCGCTGAGCGCTGCCTGGTACACGCCCATCACCAGCAGCGCGATCACGAACACCACCAGGATCGCCACCGCCAGCACGCCCGACAGCTGCGCCGCGACCCACGCCAGCAGCAGGCCGACCACGAGCACGGCGAACATGGCCATGCCGAACACCAGACCGATGCCGACGTTGCCGATGGCGTTCTCGCCCCAGGTGCGCTTGAGCAGGTTCGCGCTGCGCTTGAGCGCCTCGAACGGCCCGACTTCCTGATGCACCAGCACCGGCACCACCAGGAACGTCGCCAGCGTCCACACCGTACCCAGGCCACCGCCCAGCAGGCGCACCAGGAAGTGGTCGTCGTCCTTCATGCGCTTGAGGATCAGGCCGACGGTGGCGGCGATCGCCGCGTAGCCGAGGATCGCCGGCAGTCGCGCCTTGGCGGCGTTGATGCCGTCGGCGATCGTCGGATCGCCGCCTTCCAGACGGATCATCGCCGCGCCAACCAGCGCGCAGTTGAAGAACACGATGACGCTGTACTGGCAGAAGTAGAACAGGAAGACCCAGATCGCCCCGGAGACGCCGAAGCCGTGCTGGAACACGCGCCAGCCGATCAGCGGCACCAGGAACGTCGCCAGCACCACCAGCGTCGCCGCTGCGGAAATGATCGGAAACACCATCAGTTCCTTGTCCGAACGCAACACCGCCGCGCTCGCCTTTACCAATTCCCAACTGCGCGAGAACTTCTCGAACATCTCGATTTCCCCAAAGTCCCCCATGGACCAACGCGCATCCTCGCGGCGCGAGGGCATTGGCGGCAAGGGGGGCAGACGGGAATTCGGACGGCCGGCGCACTCCGCATACCGGCATCGCTATGCTCCGGATATCGCACGGACTGCAACGGAACGGTCATGAAGCCCACCCGCCTCGCCCTCCTGCTGCTGGTCGCTGCATTCGCGACGGCGAGCGCCAAACCAGTCACCGTGCCAACCAGTCCGCGCGCGCAATCCGCCGAGGCACGCGTGCGACCTGCGCTGCAACGCGACCTCGCCGCCGCGGGCCTGCGTTATGGCGCGCCCGTGCTGGTGCGGTTGTTCAAGCGCGAGCACCGGCTTGAGGTGTGGGTCGACGACGGTCGGCAGTTCCGCCTCTTCCGCCACTATCCGATCTGCACCTGGTCTGGCCGGCTGGGGCCCAAGTTGCAGCAGGGCGACGGCCAGGCGCCCGAGGGCGTGTATCGGATCGGCCCGACGCAGTTGAACCCGACCAGCCAGTACCACCTGGCCTTCAACCTCGGATATCCCAACGCCTTCGATCGTGCACACGGGCGCACGGGCAGCTATCTGATGGTGCACGGCAACTGCGTGTCGATCGGCTGCTACGCCATGGGCGATGGGAACATCGAAGAGATCTACAGCCTGGTGGCGGCGGCGCTGCGTGGCGGTCAGCCGTCGGTGCCTGTACTGGCATGGCCGTTTCGTTTCGATGCGCCCGATGCGTCCTCGATGCTCACGCATCGCACCTGGGGCGGCTTCTGGCAGCAACTGCGTGCGGTCGACCATGCCTTCGACACCACCCGACGCATGCCGGCAGTGCGCGTGGTGGACGGTGCGTACCGCGTGCAGCCCTAGCCGTTACCCGAGCGTCGCGGTGTCCCACTCGACGCCATGATCGGCGTGGCGCTTCCACAGTTCGGCAAGGGTGAGGCCGACACCCGGGACGACGACGTCCGGCGCGATCTCCGCCAGCGGTCGCAGCACGAAGGCGTGCTTCAGCTCGGGCCGCGGGATGCGCAGGTTGCCCGCGCCTTCCAGTACACGGTCGTCGAACAGGACGATGTCGATGTCGAGCGTGCGGTCGCCGTAGCGCGGACCGCTGCGGTCGCGGCCGTGCGCGTCTTCCAGCGCATGCAGCCACGCGTTGAGCGCGTGCGGGTCCAGGTCGGTTTCGACGATGGCCGCGGCGTTGTGGAAATCGGGGCCATCGAAACCCACCGCGCGCGTGCGGTAGACCGGTGACAGCACGACGTCGCCAAACCGCTCGCGCAGTGCCTGCACGGCCGCACGCAGGTGCACGACGGCGTCGACGTTGCTGCCCAGGCTCAGGTAGGCACGGCTCATCGGGAGATCGCGCACCGGGTCAGGACGCGGAGCGTTCGATCATCACGCCCACGGCGCGCGCGCCGCGGACCGCGCCGGGCTTGCTCAGCTTCAGGCGCACGCGCTGCACGCCGAACTCGGTGAGGATGATCTGTGCCACGCGTTCGGCCAGCGTCTCCACCAGGCCGAAGTCGGACTGGCTCACGTACTCGACGACGCGCTTGCTCACCGCCTTGTAGTTCAGCGTGTCCGCGATGGCATCACTGGCGGCGGGAATGCGGTTGTCGAACGCCATCTCGATGTCGAACACCAGCGGCTGGCGGATGCGGCGCTCCCAGTCGTAGATGCCGATCAGTGTCTCGATCTCGAGACCTTCGATGAAGACGTGGTCCATGGGATTGGGGGCTTGGGCCGTGGCGTGGGACTGACGTGATTCTACGGTCCGCGTCGGCCAGTCCCTATTGCCGAGTCGCGGGACTCACGCGGTCGCCACTTCCTCGAGCGTTGCCATGTCCCAACGCGGCGTCACCCGCACTGCAAGGTCACCGTGCTGGCCAGCCTGCAGGCGAAGCGCGCCGGCGAAAGCGATCATCGCGCCGTTGTCGGTGCAGAACTGCGGACGCGGGAAGCTCACGCGACCGCCGCGCCTGCGTGCCATCTCGTCCAGCTTCGCGCGCAGGCGCTTGTTCGCGCCCACGCCACCGGCCACCACCAGCGTGTCGCAGCCGGCCGCATCCAGCGCGCGCTCACACTTGATCGCCAGCGTGTCGACCACCGCGTCCTCGAAACCACGTGCGATGTCAGCGCGGGTCTGCTCGCCGCGGTCGCTGTGTTGCCAGGCCAGCAGCACCTGGGTCTTCAGGCCGCTGAAACTGAAGTCCAGCCCGGGCCGGTCGGTCATCGGCCGTGCGAACTTGAACACGCCGGGCCGGCCCTGCTCGGCCAGCGCGGCCAGCTGCGGGCCACCCGGATACGGCAGGCCCATCAGCTTGGCGGTCTTGTCGAAGGCCTCGCCGGCGGCATCGTCCAGCGTTTCGCCCAGCAGCCGGTAGCGGCCGATCGCCTCCACATGGACCAGCTGCGTATGGCCTCCGGACACCAGCAGCGCCACGAACGGCGGCTCCGGGCGGCCGCGAGCGGGGTCTTCCTCCAGCAGCGGTGCCAGCAGGTGGCCTTCCATGTGGTGGACGCCGATGGCCGGCACATCCAGCGCCCAGGCCAGCGAACGCGCCACGCCGGCGCCGACCAGCAACGCACCGACCAGCCCCGGGCCGGCCGTGTAGGCCACGCCGTCGAGGTCGGAGGCCTCCAGGCCGGCCTCGGCCAGCGTCTGGCGGACCAGGGGGAGCAGTTTGCGCACGTGGTCGCGGCTGGCC
The DNA here is from genome assembly GCF_030053425.1 of Lysobacter stagni. Taxonomy (NCBI): domain Bacteria; kingdom Pseudomonadati; phylum Pseudomonadota; class Gammaproteobacteria; order Lysobacterales; family Lysobacteraceae; genus Lysobacter; species Lysobacter stagni. The sequence continues at coordinate 640,685 of NZ_JASGBI010000001.1, forward strand.
AGCTCCGGCACCACGCCGCCGTATTCGGCATGCAGGGCGATCTGGCTGTAGAGGGCGTGCGCGCGCAGGCCCGTGACCGTGTCGTACACGGCCACGCCGGTCTCGTCGCAGCTGGTTTCGATGCCGAGGACTTTCAAAGGGACGGTTTCCGCGGGGGACGGACAGCGCATCCGGACCGCCGGAAGCGTGTGGATTCAAGGACCTGCGTCCAGCACAGGCCCTGGATAGGCCCCTATGTTGCACCTTCCGGAAGGCCGCCGCTATAATGCGCGGCTCTTCCCCGGCCTGCCCGGGCCGGTTCCTGAAACGAGATTACGTATGCCCAGCGTCAAAGTCCGCGAAAACGAGCCTTTTGAGTTTGCTCTGCGTCGCTTCAAGCGCACCTGTGAGAAGGCCGGCGTCCTGGCCGAGACCCGCAAGCGCGAGTTCTATGAGAAGCCGACCCAGGAACGCAAGCGCAAGGCCGCTGCCGCGGTGAAGCGCCAGGCACGCCGCGCCTCGCGCGACGTGACCAAGCGTCAGCGCCTGTACTGATCGCGTCCAGCGGGGCCGCGCAGCGCGCGACCCGCTCCTGAACGCATCGCACGAGCCGGCCGCGCCCAGCGCTGCCGGCTTTTTGCGTTTCCGAACGACCGATCCCAGGGCTTGCAACGGCCCTTAAGCGCGATTCCGTCCGGACCCAAACCCGCCACCCCGCACCGCGTGCCATTGGCACTCGACCCGCCAAGGAGCCCCCGATGAGCCTCAAACAGCGACTCAACGACGACATGAAGGCCGCCATGAAGGGCGGCGACAAGGCCAGCCTGGCCGTCATCCGCCTGATCAACGCCGCGATCAAGCAGAAGGAAGTCGATGAGCGGATCGAGCTGGACGACACCGCGGTCATCGCCGTGCTCGACAAGATGGTCAAGCAGCGCAAGGACTCGGTCAGCCAGTACGAAGCCGCCAACCGCGAGGACCTGGCCCAGGTCGAGCGCGACGAGATCGTCGTGATCGAGCGCTACATCCCCGCCAAGATGGGCGAAGCCGAAATCCTGGCGGCCATCGAGGCCGCCATCGCCGAGACCGGCGCCACCGGCCCGGCCGACATGGGCAAGCTGATGGGTCCGCTCAAGGCCAGGCTGGCCGGCCAGGCCGACATGGGCCAGGTGTCGGCGCTGGTGAAGAAGCGCCTGAGCCCGTAACGGAGTTACCGGCCCGCCGTCGGCGGGCCATGCAAGGAGGTGCACCATGAAACGCCACGACCACCCGATCGCCTGCTTTCGAGGTCACAAGTAAGCGACGCAAGGGCTTCCCCTCCGAAACCCGCGTCAAGCGCGGTCACCGGATCGTGCATGGCCACAAGGAGCTGATGGAGAAGCTCGGTCGCAACGATCCCTGTCCGTGCGGCTCGACCCGGAGGTTCAAGGAACTGCTGTCTCCACACGGGACGCTTCGAAGGATCGCAGCGCCACCATTACACGAGGGACTGATCCACCGGAGCCGGGCGCATGCCCGGCTTCGTCGCCTCTGCCACCTGCGTGGCATCCTTACTCGCCATGGCCCGCATTCCCGACGCCTTCATCGACGACCTGCTCGCCCGATCCGACATCGTCGAGATCATCGGCGCGCGCGTGCCGTTGAAACGGCAGGGCAAGGAATACTCCGCACGCTGCCCGTTCCACGACGAGCGTTCGCCCAGCTTCACCGTCTCGCCGACCAAGCAGTTCTACCACTGCTTCGGTTGCGGCGCGCACGGCACCGCGATCAGCTTCCTGATGAACTACGACCGCCTCGAGTTCCTCGACGCGGTGGAGGAACTGGCCAAGCGCCTGGGCATGGAGGTGCCGCGCGACACGCACCAGCGCAACGCCAACCCCGATAGCCAGGACCTGTACGGCGCGGTGGAAGCAGCGTCGAAGTTCTTCCAGAAGCAGCTGGCGAACGACGGACGCGCACTGGGCTACTTCGACAGCCGCGGCGTCGACGCCGACACGCGTGCCCGCTTCAGCCTGGGCTACGCCCCCGATGGCTTCAACGCGCTGCGCGATGGCCTGGGCACCGACCCGCGTCGCATGAAACTGCTCGAACGCGCCGGCCTGTTCTCCAAGAACGACCGCGGCCACGTCTACGACAAGTTCCGCGACCGCGTGATGTTCCCCATCCACGACCGGCGCGGGCGCACCATCGCCTTCGGCGGACGCGTGCTCGATAAAGAGAACGGGCCGAAGTACCTCAACTCGCCCGAGACCGAACTCTTCCACAAGGGCCGCGAACTCTACGGTCTGTGGCAGGTTCGGCAGGCGCACAACAAGATCCCGCGACTGATCGTGGTCGAGGGCTACATGGACGTGATCGCGCTGTTCCAGAACGGCGTCGACACGGCCGTGGCGACGTTGGGCACCGCGACCACGCCCGATCACGCGGAACTGCTGTTCCGCAACGCGCCCGACGTTTTCTTCTGCTTCGATGGCGACCGCGCCGGTCGCGGCGCCGCATGGAAGGCGGTGGAATCGGTGCTGCCCCGAATGAAGGACGGACGCCAGGCGTTCTTCCTGTTCCTGCCCGACGGCGAAGACCCCGACTCGCTCATCCGTCACGAAGGCCGCGACGGCTTCGAGGCGCGTCTGCAACAGGCGACGCCGCTGTCGCAGTTCTTCTTCGACTCGCTCAGCAGCGACGTCAACCTGCACACGCTGGAGGGCAAGGGTCGCCTGGCCGAGCGCGCCAAACCCTTCCTCGCGCAGATTCCCGACGGCGCGTTCGGCGACCTGATGAAGCAGCGCCTGACCGAGCTCACCGGCGTCGGCGCACGCGCCAGCACGCCGGACACGCACGTGCCCGCGCAGCGTGCGCGCGGCGGCGCCGCCGCGCAGCCGGCCAACAAGCCATCGTTGGTACGCAGCGCGATCACCGCGCTTCTGCAGCAGCCTGCGGTCGCCCTTGCGCTGCCTTCATCGCTGCATTTCGCCTCGCTGGACCAGCCCGGCATCGGGCTGCTGGTGGAACTGATCGAACTGGTGCACGAGCGCCCGGACATCTCCACCGGCATGATCCTGGAACACTTCGCCGATCGCAGCGAAGCGGCCGCGCTGACCAAACTGGCGATGGCGCGCGCTGTGGAGACCACCGCGTCCACGCCACTGGACACGCGAGTGCTCGACGACGCCGATCGTCGCCAGCAGTCCTTCCTCGATACCGTCGCGCGCCTGGATGCGCAGGCGCTGCAGCAGCGCATCGAATCGCTGCAGTCGCGCATGTCCACGCTGGTCGATGCGGAAAAGCAGGAGCTGCGCGAGCTGCTCACCCTGCGCGTGCAGCACAGCCGCCACTGAGCGACGCAACGCCGCATCACCTGACGCCAGCGCGTGCTACTTCGGCTTCGAGTACCACAGCGCGTTGACGATGACCCAGCGGTCGCCGAACTTCCCCATGTGGAAGAAATCCACGAACCATGGTGTTTCCGCGCGCACGGCGGCGGTGTTGCCCGCAACATCCAGCACGGTGCATGAGCGATCCCACTGCGCCTTCGGTGTCTTCAGCGCGCCCTGTCGCGTCAGTTCGACCAGTTCCTCCTTGCTCATGCGACGCAGGCCCAGGCGTTCGTCCACCGTCTCGCCCAGCACGCGCCGCTTGGCGAGGTCGGGATGCAGCGAGCGCGCGACGCGCTCGGGATCGCCCTCCAGCTGCCCGTCGACGTAATCGAAGCACGTCGCTTCGATCGCAGTGCGCGTGGCAGGCTCGATCACGGCGACCGGAACGGTGGCCGTGGCCGATGCGGCAGCCAGCATCAGACTCATCAGGGGCATGGGCAACTCCTTGCGCGTGAGGACCGGACAGTGGACGTCAGCGTAACGGGGACCGCGGGGACGGAACCTCGTACCGGCATCGCATCATCCGCGATGCCGCACGGCAATCTGCGTAGGCCCCACGCCGCGCACGGCACGGATGCAACGCGCCATGTGGCTGGGATGCGCGAAACCGGTGGCGAGCGCGATCTCCGTCATGCTCATCCGCCCGTTCGCCAGGTGCTCGCACGCGCGCTCGACGCGGCGCTGCATGACGAACCGGTGGGCAGGCATCCCGCAGGCATTGCGGAAAAGCACCTTGAAATGCGACACGCTGAAGCCCGCCACGTCGGCGAGTTCGGCCAGCGTCAGGTCCGCATCCAGATGCGCTTCGATGTAGTCCACGACGTTGCGCAGCCGCCACGCGGGCAGCGCGCGGGCGTGTTCGTCATGACGCACGCCCGGCGAACGAAGGCGAAGCAGACGCGCCGCGAGTGCGCAGGCCAGTGCGTCGGCGAACAGACGCCCGGACGGATACCCGTCGTGGCTTTCGCGCTGCATCATCCAGCCGATGTGTTCGATCTGTTCGTCGCGGACGTGGATCGCCGGGGCGGGGTCGGCCGCGTCCGCTGCAAGGCCCAGCGTCGCCGCGGCTTCGTGCATGCGTTCGGGTGCCAGCCGCAGCAGCAGCGACGTCGCTGGCGCCGACAGCGTCCAGCGCGTGCTGGACCCGGCAGGCACGACGCAGAACTGGCCGTGCAGGCGCGTGCCGCGACGCTCGGCGCTGGTCGCGCGGTAGGACACCGGCACCGGTCCACCCAGGTGCAGGCACAGCACGTGCCGGTGATCCACCGGCGAATCGAACCGTCCCGACGGCACGGGCGAGGTCAGCACATCGAGCGACGGCAGCGCGCCGCCCGGCGCAGCATCCGAGATGGCCTGCACCGGCGCGGGTGGATAGCAGGAAGGGCGGCCGCGGTCACGCATGAGCGGATGCTCCACCGCCACAGGGGCCGGACGAAGGCCCGAAAGTCATCCTTTGGTGTCCGCCGTCGGCCAATCGTGCGCGCCGCCCACGAGGAAGCGCCCCAGCATGGCTGCCTCCAACCAGACATGCGGCAACGATGAAGACACTAGCCCCCCTCGCGCTCGCGCTGGCCCTTGCGGCCACGACGCTCCTGGCCCATGCGGGCGAGGCAACACCTCGCCCCGCCGTCGCAGCCGGCACCGTCGGTGATGAACATCGCCGCCTCGGCGAACTGGCGGGACTGTGGGCCGTGAGGCAGTCGCTTTGGCTCACCCCGGGACAGCCGCCGCGTGTGGACGCAGGCACGGCAGAGTTCAGTATCGTGCTGGGAGGCCGCGCATTGCGGCAGGACCTGCGCGTGAGTTCGGACGCGCCGTTCCAGGGCATCGGCCATACCGGCTTCGACAACGTCTCCCGCACGTATTTCACCAGCTGGATGGACGTGAACTTCACCGACCTGCTGGTGCTGCGTGGCGAGTACGACGAGGCCAGCCATACCTACCGCTTCAGCGGCAGCATGACCGGCGCCGACGGCACGCACGTGCCCACGCGCGAGGAGCTGCGGGTGGTCGATGCGAACCATCTGCTGGCCCGGTACTTCGAGACGAAGCACGGCACTGAGACCCTGGTGGTCGAACTGGCCTACTCGCGCCGCTGACGCGCACCGGACTTCATCCCACCGCAGAGCCCTCCGCCCGGCGCCTCAAGCGCCGGGCCTTCGCCTGTCCGGCCTCGGCGCAACCGCGCCTCGACCGCGGTCCGCCCCGCGACATTCGCTCCGGTCAGCACCGGATTCGTCGCCACGCAGCCGCGTTCGTCGCAATCCCGGCCCATTCCGGCCGGGGCTCGCTATGCTCCGCCGCAATCCTTCCGCTTCAGGCCGTCACGTGTTCAAGAGCATGGTCTTCGTGCTGCGCATCGCCGCAGCCTGGTTGCTGGCAATCCTGGTGGCTTCGGCCATCTGGAACGAAATGCCGCTGCTGGGCCGCCTGGACTGGCTGATGACGATCGTCGGCATGGCCACGATGGCGCTGGTGGTCGCCGCCGCGCTCTCGCACGTGGGCCGGGTGCGCCTGATCTCCGGCCGCAACGACAAGGAAGCGTTGGACAACCGGCAGCGCCGGCAGGTGGAGATTCCGTTCGACGCCGGCGAGGCGTTCGACCTGGTGGATGCCGCCATCCGCGAGCTTCCGCGTGTCCAGGACGTGGAAAGCGCGCGCGACAGCCTGCAGGTGCGCGCCAAGGTGATGCGCCTCGAAGACTACAACGCGTATCCGCTTGGACGCTGGAACCCCATGCGCTGGTTCGGCGTGCCGCAGAACCGCATCCAGGCCACCGTGCTGCCGGGGCGCGACAGCGCCAGCGTGACGCTGATCTGCGAGCCGGAAACGCCCGCATGGAGCGACTGGTTCCTCGTCGATGACGGCACCAACTTCGAGAACGTCGAAGCCATCACCCGCGCCATCAGCCGCCGCGTCGCGGAACGACGCCAGAGCGAGAAGAGCGAAGCGGCGCAGACCGCCGTCGAGAAGGAGCTCACTGTCGCCAAGCTGAGCCTGCTGCATGCGCAGGTCGAGCCGCACTTTCTGTACAACACGCTGGCCAGCGCGCAATTGCTCACGCGCAGCGATCCGGCGCGCGCCGACGAGATGCTCGGCCACCTGATCCAGTACCTGCGTCGTTCGCTGCCGAGTGCGGACAACGAGCTGTCCACGCTGGGCGCCGAACTGGAGCGGGCGCTGGCGTACCTGGAAATCCTGAAGATCCGCATGGGTTCGCGCCTGTCGGTGCAGGTGGACGTGCCGGAAAACCTGCGCGCCACGCCATTGCCGCCGATGGTGCTGCAGACGCTGGTGGAGAACGCGATCAAGCACGGGCTGGAGCCGCGCACCGGTGGCGGCACGGTCTGGATACGCGCACGCCGCATCGACGATGTGGTCACGGTCACCGTGGCCGACGACGGCGAGGGCTTCAACACCAAGACCAGCGGCACCGGCATCGGCCTGAAGAACGTGCGCGAACGCCTGCGCCTGCTGTACGGCGCGAGTGCGGCGCTGTCGGTCGTCGCCAACTTCCCGACCGGCGTGGCGGCGACGCTTTCGGTTCCGCCCGCCCTGCCGCCGCCGATCGAACAGGATTTCCGCCATGTCTGAGACCGCCCTCACCTGCGTCGTCGCCGAGGACGAAGCGCTGCTGCGCGAAGCCTTGCTGAAGCAACTGCGCCAGGCCTGGCCCGAGCTGCAGGTCGTCGCCGAATGCGAGGACGGCGCGAGCGCACTGGAAGCGCTGGCCGAACACAAGCCGCGCGTGGCGTTCCTCGACATCCGCATGCCCGGCCTGACGGGGCTCGAGGTCGCCGCGGCCGCGGCCGAGGTCGCACCGCAGACCCAGATCGTGTTCGTGACCGCGTACGACCAGTACGCCATCGATGCGTTCGAGCGCGGCGCCGTGGATTACCTGCTCAAGCCGATCTCGCCCGCGCGACTGGAAACGACCGTGCAGCGCCTGCAGGCCCGTACGGGAAACAACGACGCGGCCACGCTGGCGGCGTTGCTCGATCGACTGGGCACGCGTCCGCCCGCACCGTCGGCCGCGCCGCCGCTGACCTGGATCACCGCCAGCGCGGGACGCGAGACGCGCCTGATCCTGGTCGACGAGGTCGCCTATTTCCGCGCGGACAACAAGTACACGACCGTGGTGACGGCCGAAGGCGAGGCACTGCTGCGTACGCCCATCCGCGAACTGCTGGCGGTGCTCGACCCGTCCACGTTCAAGCAGATCCACCGCTCCACCATCGTCAATCTCAAGGCGATCGCGGGCATCGTCCGCGACGACGCAGGGCGCGGCACCGTGCGCCTGAAGTCGCGCCCCGAAACGCTGTCGGTCAGCGCGCCGTTCATGACGCTGTTCCGCCACATGTGATCGCAACGCCCGGTTTCCGGCATCGGACCGCCACCCTCCTTCGAGGTGACCCATGAAACTCTCGGCCCTGCTGTATTTCCTGCTTTCGCTGTTCGGCGTCGATGTCGGCCGCAGCACCTTCGTCGACCGCGTCAGCATCGATGGCGTCCAGTCGCTCTACAGCAAGGCCACCGTGGAAGCCGGCGTCGCCCGCTTCGAATGCCTGCGCAGCGCGAGTGGTCAGTGTTACTACACCGTGTTTCCGCGCGACTGCGCCGCTACGTCGACGACCGGTCGTAACGCCTGCGTGTCCGAACCGATCAAGCGCTTCTCCGTCGCCAACGGCGACAGCCGCCAGATCACGGGGTTGCACGACTTCCGCCTGTGCGTCAGCGAGAAGGACGGCACGCCGGGCACGGGCTGCCAGATGCCGGCGCCGAAGGCTGCGCACTGAGGACGCTGGTGACCGGGGGCCGCACGCGCCCGGTTGCGCGTTCCATCCAGCGGGCTCAACGGGAGCGGTGACAACCTTCATCGTGACGCGACGCGCGCGGTACAGTCGCGATTCCGTCCCCGGGGGAACACCGATGTCGCCGCGTTCGTCCTTCCTCGTTCACGCCCTGCTCCTTGCCTGCACGTTGCCGGTGGCGGCCCAGCCCGCACCGAGGGTGAGCCGCGAGCAGGTCGGAACCCGCACCAGCGAGAACATCCCGGCGCTTCCGCCCGCGCTGGTGGAGCAACTCAACCGTTACCAGAACACGCGCGGCGCCACCTTCGCCGGCTGGAGCGGAGACTGCATGCTGATCAGCACGCGCTTCGCCGAAACGGCGCAGGCGCATCGCGTATGCCAGCCGCTGGGCATGCGCGAGCAGCTGACGTTCTATCCCGAACCCCTGGCTGCCATCGAAGTGGCACCGGCGAAGTCGAAGCTGGACGGCTTCGTGTTCGGCAAGGACGTGGGCGGCAACGAGTTCTGGCAGCTGCACTGGTTCGACCTGGCCTCACGCAACACCACCCTGCTCACCGACGGCAAGGCACGCAACCAGGGCCCGCTGTTCTCGCACGATGGCAAGCGCTTCGCATGGAGCAGCACCGCCCGCAACGGCAAGGACACGGACATCTGGGTGACGGAGTTCGCGACGAAGCAACCGCGCGTGCTGGTCGCCGAGGGCGGCCAGTGGAACGCGATGGATTTCTCGCCGGACGGCAAACGCCTGCTGGTGATGAAGTACGTGTCCGCGGCAGAGTCGTACCCCGGTGTGGTGGACGTGGACAGCGGCAAGCTCACGCTGTTCCCTGTCGACGGCGGCAAGGCCTCGTTCAACGGATTCCGTTTCGCGCCCGACGGCCGCGCGGTGTACTTCATTTCCGATGAGCCGGTGAAGGGCAAGGCGCAGGAGTTCCATACGCTGCGCCATCACGATCCGGCCACAGGTCGGTTCGAAGTGCTGACGTCCGCAACGCCGTGGGACGTGGCGGACCTGGCGATCGCCGACGACGGCAAACACCTGGCCTACACCACGAACGAGGACGGCATCTACAGGCTGCACGTGCTTTCGCTGCCGTCGCACACGCCTGTGAAGTTGCCCGAGCTCCCGGTCGGCGTGGTGGTGAACGTGGGCTTTTCGCCCGATGGCAAGCGCCTGGCGGTCACGATGAACTCCGCCACGTCGCCCAGCGACGTTTATGTCATCGACCTGCCTGGTGCGAAGCTCACGCGTTGGACGCAGAGCGAAGTGGGCGGACTGGATCCGTCGAAGTTCGTCGCACCCACGCTGGTGCATTACCCGACCTTCGACGAAGTGGACGGCAAGGCGCGCCTCATCCCCGCCTTCTACTACCGGCCGGCGAATGCGCCGGCGGGCGCGAAGCTTCCGGTGGTGATCAACATCCACGGCGGGCCCGAGGGCCAGTCGCTGCCCACGTTCAACCCGACCGCACAGTTCCTCGCCAATGAGCTGGGCGTGGCCATGCTGTTGCCGAACGTGCGTGGCTCGGAGGGCTACGGCAAGACGTACCTGGGCCTGGACAACGCCGACAAGCGCGAGGACTCGGTCAAGGATATCGGTGCGCTTCTCGACTGGATCGCACAACAGCCGGAGCTGGATGCGTCCCGCGTCGGCGTGTACGGCGGGAGCTATGGCGGTTACATGGTGCTGGCCTCGCTGATGCATTACAGCGATCGCATCAAGGCGGGCGTGGACATCGTCGGCATCTCGCACTTCGGCACGTTCCTGAAGAACACCGAGAGCTACCGTCGCGACCTGCGCCGCGCCGAGTACGGCGACGAGCGCGATCCGGCGATGGCGAAGGTGTTCGATGCGATCTCGCCGCTGAATCACGCCGACCGCATCCGAGCCAAGCTGTTCGTCGCGCAGGGAAAGAACGACCCGCGCGTGCCGTACACCGAGGCCGAGCAGATCGTGAAGGCGGTGCGCGGCAACGGCCAGCCGGTCTGGTACCTGCTGTTCGACGATGAGGGCCACGGCTTCCGCAAGAAGACCAACGTGGATTACTTCACCGCCGCGACGATGCTGTTCTGGCAGCAGAACCTGATCGGCGAAGACGATACCGCAGCGACGAAGTAGCTCCTTCGACAGACCCATCGCGGCGCGCGGCCACCCTGCGCGCCGCGGATTCAGGCAACGCCCGCCCGCGCCCGCGATGCGTTTGCGTTGACTCCGCCACCACACGCGACGGCGCAAGCTGACGCCAGCTTCGGTGGAGAGCTGTCATGCGCGCCCCCCTTCCCCTTCTGACTGCGGTCCTCACCGTGGCGTGCCTTGGTAGTGCGTGCAGCACCAACGCGCGCAACGACAGCCAAGCCACCGCCCCCCTGCCGGTACCGGTGAACGAGCACGAGCGCGCCGAGAAGGCGCTGACCGCGTTCCTGGCCTCACGAAGCATCCGGGAAGTTCCGGCGCATCGCGATGCGACACCGGACCTCGATGGCGATGGCTCGCCCGATCTGCTGATGCTGCTCGACGACCAGAACTGGTGCCAGGTCGACGGTTGCACGCTGCTGGTCTTCCACGCCGGCAAGGATGGCGACTCGCTGGTGAGCGAGTCGATCTCGGTGCGCGCGCCCATCGCCATCGGCAGCCGCATCAACCGCGGCTGGCACGACCTGCTGGTGAACGTGGGCAACGGCGACGACGCCGGCGTGGTGGCGCTGGAGTTCGACGGAACGCGCTATCCGGCCGATCCGTTGATGGCCGCCTTGCTGGACCCGCACCGCCTGCCGTCGGCGACACCGTTGATCGACGCGGAGATGGCGCCGCGGGTGGCTACGCAGTAGCGCCGGTCACGCGCCGCTCGAGTACCGTGCAAGACGCTGGTCCAGCGTGCCTGTGTGCAGCTCGAAGAGGTGGTTGTCGAAATCGTGGAAGTAGAGGGACTGGCCCTCGCCTTCGACGCGAGTTCGTGCCGACCGGAACTCCACGCCCAGCGCCTTCAGGCGGGTTTCGTAGCCGGGCAGCTCGTCCGCGCTGACGTGGAATGCGACGTGCTGATACGAACGGATCGAGGGAGGCTCGCCTTCCATCGCGGCCAGCCAGACATCACCCAGCACAAAGAACTTCTCGCGCGTCAGGGAGAAGTTGCGATCGCGACTGTCGTAGACCTCGCGCGCGCCGAGGCCCTCGCACAGGAAGCGCGCCATGCGTTCGAGATCGCGCACGACGAACGTGATGTGGCTGAGACCGCGCACTCCGGAGGGGCGCTCGCCCGTCATCGACCGGCGACGTCGCCCTTCACCACCACCCCACCCTTCATCACGAAGGGCACGTCCTGCAGCAGCGTGACGTCCTGCGTCGGATCGCCCGGCACGGCAATGAGGTCGGCGTAGCGCTTGGCCTCCACCACGCCCACATCGTCGCGCCCCAGTGCCTGTGAGGCGTTCACCGTCGCGGCCTGGATGGCCTGCAGCGGCGACATGCCGTAACGGACCATCACCGGGAACTGACGCGCATTGTCGCCGTGCGGATAGATGCCGGCATCGGTGCCGAAGACCATCTTCACGCCGGCCTGGTTGGCGCGGCGGAAGTTCTCGCGCTGGATATCGCCGATCTCGCGATCCTTGCGCATGTTGTCCTCGAGCTCGCCGTTCTTGCGGCCCTCGGCCTGCGTGTAGTCGGTGTTGTAGATGTCCATCGACAGCCACGCTCCGCGCTGCTTCGCCAGGCGGATGCCTTCCTCGTCGATCAGGCTGGCGTGCTCGATGGTGTCCACGCCGGCACGGATGGCGTCCTTGATGCCCGCCGCGCCGTGCGCGTGCGCGGCGACCTTCAGGCCCCACTGGTGCGCTTCATCGGCGACGGCCTTCATCTCCTCAAAGCTCATCTGCTGCTGGCCGGGCTCGGTGTTGCGCGAGAACACGCCGCCGGTGGCGCAGATCTTGATGACCTGCGCGCCGTACTTGCGCAGCTCGCGCACGCGCTGGCGGCCCTGTTCGGGCGTGTCGGCGTTGTAGGGGCTGCGTTCTTCCATCGACGGCGGGAAGAACGTGGAATCGCAGTGGCCACCCGTGGCGCCGAATGCGAACGCCGCGGTGACGATGCGCGGACCGGTCAACTTGCCCTCTTCGATGGCCTGGCGCAGGCCCACGTCGTTCCATGCCTCCGAGCCGACGTTGCGCACGGTGGTGAACCCCGCCAGCAGCGTGCGCTGCGCATGCACCACCGACAGCATCGACCAGAAGCGGTCGTTGAACTGCAGGCCGGTGTAGCCGCCGTATGTGGGGTCGGCATCCAGGTGCACGTGCATGTCGATCAGCCCCGGCATCAACGTCATGCCCGGGAGGTCGATGCGCTTCACGTCCGCCGGCACAGGCGCGCCTGCGCGCGCCACCTCGACGATCCGGCCATCGCGCACCAGCACCTGCGGGTGGTCGATCATCCTGCCGCTGCGCACATCCAGCAGCCGATCCGCGGTAACGACGGCGTCGTCCGACGAGGGTGCCTCATCGATCAGCAACGGCGCCTTCGCCGAAGCGGCGGATGCGAAGGCGAACAGCGGAAGCAGCGCGATCGTCAGGAACCCCGGGGAACGGTGCGGCATCGACATCTCTCGTAAGGGAAGGAACCGCGGCCGGACCCGTCAGCGCTGCGGCTGGAACTCCATGATCGGCGACGGCTGCAGCAAGGGCATCAGCCAGTGGTCGAGCAGGAGGAACGCGAACAGCGCCATCAGGTAGACGATGGAGTAGTTGAAGACCTTCATCGCGTACAGCTCGTCGGGCGGGTTCATCAGGCGCCAGGCATAACCCAGGAACACCACACCCAGCACCAGCGCACCGCCGAGGTAGAACAACCCGCTCATGCCCGCCGCCCACGGCAGGACGGTCACGGCGACCAGCAGCACGGTGTAGAACAGGATCTGCCAGCGCGTGTATTCCACGCCGTGCGTGACCGGCAGCATCGGCACCATCGCGCGTGCGTAGTCGGCACGGCGGAAGATGGCCAGCGCCCAGAAGTGCGGCGGTGTCCACACGAAGATGATCAGCACCAGCAGCAGCGCGTGCGGCCAGTCCCATTCGCCGCGCATGCCGGTGATCGAGGCCCAGCCCAGCAGCGGCGGCGCCGCGCCTGCGATGCCACCGATCACGATGTTCTGCGGCGTGGCGCGCTTGAGAAACACGGTGTAGACCACCGCATAACCGATGAGCGAGGCGAACGTGAGCACCGCCGTGATGGTGTTGACCCACACCACCAGGATGGTCATCGACAACGCCGCGAGGATCATCGCGAACACCAGCGCCTGGCGCGGCGTGATCTGGCCGGCGACGATGGGGCGCCACGACGTGCGCGCCATCTTGGCGTCGATGCGCGAGTCCAGCAGCTGATTGATCGCGGCCGCGCTGGATGCGGCGAGCCAGATGCCGAGGAAACCCAGCACCGACTCGCGCAGCGGCGGCAGGCCCGGCACCGCGAGGAACATGCCCACCAGCGCGGTGAAGACGATCAGCGCCACCACGCGCGGCTTGGTGAGGTCCCAGTACTGCTTGGCGGTGGCGTGCGGCATGGCGGTGGACATCACGGTTCCGGGGAGCGCAGGCGCGCCAGCAGCGAGACCAGGACGAACAGCAGCAGCGCCGCACCGGCGTTGTGCATCACCGCAACAGCCAGCGGCAGGCCCAGCTTGACGTTGGCGATGCCCAGCGCGACCTGCGCCACCACCAGCAGGCCCAGCAGCGTGGCCCAGCCGCGCATGCCCGGCGTGCGGATCAGGCGCAAGGCGAGCCACAGCATGTAGACGAACACCACCACCGCCATCATGCGGTGCGCCATCTGGATGGCGATGCGCGCCTCTCCATCGAGGATGCCGCCTTCGTAATCCACGCCGATGCCGCGCCAGAGCACGAACCCTTCATGGAAATCATGCGGCGGCCACCACTGGCCCACGCAGGTGGGGAAGTCGTTGCCACAGGCCAGCGCTGCGTAGTTGGCGCTGACCCAGCCGCCCAGCGCGATCTGCAGCGCGAGAACCGCGATGCCCACCATCAGCAGGCGGCGCACCAGGGTTGCCTCGGCCAGGCGGATCGGCAGGTTCGTCGCGCGCCACGCCATCCACAGCAGCAAAGAGAAGGTGAGCAGGCCGCCGAGCAGGTGCGACATCACCACGACCGGTTTCAGCAGCCAGGTCACCGTCCACATGCCCAACAGGGCCTGGAAGATGATCACCGCCAGCGTGATGGCCGCCACGCGCGCGAGGTCGAGGTTGCTCCAGCGCAGCGCGGCGAACAGCAGGATCGCCTCGCCCGCGATGGCCAGCGCGGATGCGGCGACGTGCTCGCCATGCATGTACATCGGAATGGCGATGCCGACCAGCAGCGCGGCGGCGGCGATCTGCAGCGCGCCGCGTGGGCGCTTGCGTGCCGCGATCAGCGCGAGGGTGAGCACAAGCACGCCCAGCGTGCCGGCGATCATGCGATGGAACTGCTCGCGCCAGGCCTTGTGCACTTCGACCGGGCGAATCGCGGTGGCGGCGTGGTCGACGATCTCGTGCGCGGCCGTCGGCCATGCGGCCCGGCCGTAGCAGGTCGGCCAGTCCGGACAGCTCAGGCCGGCGTTGGACAGGCGCACGAATGCGCCGAAGACGATCACGCCCAGAGCGAGCGCGACCGCCAGCCAGGCGATCCGGTGGAAATGCCTGTACGGAGCAGGCTTGTGCGGCGTGGTCATGCGGAACAGCTCATCCAGTCAATGCGGGTGGCGATCACTTCACCTTGATCAGCCTGGCGACGTCGGCGCGCAGCCCGGCCGGATCGAAGCCGGGAGGGTAGCGCAGAATCACGAAGCCGTAGGGATCGATCACGTAGGCCGGCACACCGTGCACGTTGCCGGTGCCGCGGTCGTCCACCCGGGGCAGTCCTGCGCGCAGGCTGGCATCGGGACGCAGCTCGCGCAGCGTGCCCGGCCGCGGCGCCGAGGCGGGCCAGCACGGCGCCTGGGTCGGGCACGCCCACAGGACGTGGACCTCGTCCGCGTCCTTGCCGAACAGCTGCCATACCGTGTTGATCTCGCGCGCGAGCGTCTCGCACTGCGCGCCGCAATCGGCCGGCGGTGCGACGACGATGCGCCAGGTGCGTTCGCCGGCCTTCCACACGTATTCGCCGCCATCGAGCAGGCGCGGCGACAGCGCGCGCAGATCGCTCGGCGGATCGAGCAGTTCGCCGTTGTTCTTCAGGCCCTGCGGACGCCAGCCCGAGAAGCGCAACAGGCCGGCAACCAGCATGCTGCCGAAGAACATCGCGAACAGCAGCACCAACAGCATGCGATTGCGACTGCGATGGGCGGAGGCGTTGGGGTCGTCGGTCATGGCGAACTCCTTATGGTCGACGGCGCTTGCGGAACGTGAGGATCAACGCGGTGGCCAGCACGGCCAGGGCCAGTGCGAACCATTGCACGGCATAGCCGCGGTGCTGCTCGGGCGGCAGCGTGTTGGGCAGCAGCTCCAGGTCGCGCTCGAAGCCGATCTTCAGCGCGGGATCCAGACGCAGCACGCGCGGCGCCAGCGGCACGGACAGCCCGGTCTCGCGCGCGATGGCCGCGAGGTCCACGCGCGGCATCAGCCAGCCCCCGCCCTGCCGCACGAGCGCGGGACCCAGCGCGAGCCCCGTGGAGGGCGGCGAGGTCAGCAGGCCGCTGAGCTGCATCGTGCCGTCCGGTCGGGGCACCGTGGGCAACGTGCGGTCGCCGGGCAACGGCAGCCAGCCCAGGTCGACCAGCAACGGCTGGCCCTGTTCGGGAACGAAGATGCGGTAGGCGCGCACGCCGGCGCGGCCATTGCGTTGCTGGTTGTCCAGCAGCAGTGCATCGCGTGCATCGAACGAACCGGTTCCGGCCGCCCAGTCGTACTCGCGCACGCGCGCGGCGTCGGTGGCGACCGACAGCGGTTTCGGCGTGCGGTCGGCCAGAACCCGTGCGGCGGCATCGAGCATCGCCTGCTTCTCGACCGCGCGACGGGACTGCCACAGGCCGAGGTTGGCGAACAGCGCGATCGCCAGCAGTGCGGCGGTCCAGCCGACGATGAGGGTACGACTACGGCTCACGACTTCCTCGCGTGCCGCTGCGATAATGGCTGCCACCCCCGCCACGGGGCCGATCGGAGGCCGCCATGAACGATTCGCTGAAGACCCTGCTGGTCATCGCCTTCCTGATCATCATCCTGTGGAACCTGGGCGCCGGCCTCTACTACATGCTCGTGGACAAGGGCGAGAGCAAGCGCACGGTGAACGCGCTGACCCGCCGCATCGCGCTGTCCGTCGCGCTGATCCTGCTGGTGGTGCTGGCCAACTACATGGGCTGGATCAAGTTCCACGGCGGTCCGTGAGGCGCCGGGATTCGTAATTCGGGATTTGGGATTCGCAAAAGCAAAAAGGGCGACGGTCATCCCGTCGCCTTTTTCGTTGGAGATCCGGGTTGTGGTATTGCGAATCCCGAATCCCGAATCTCCAATTCCGTCCTTACAGCACGTAGACGAACAGGAACAGGCCCAGCCAGACCACGTCGACGAAGTGCCAATACCAGGCCACCGCCTCGAACGCGAAGTGGTGGTCCTTGGTGAAATGGCCCTTCAGGCAGCGGAACCAGATCACCGCCAGCATGATCGTGCCGAGCGTGACGTGCGCGCCGTGGAAGCCGGTGAGCATGAAGAACGTGGAACCGTAGATGCCCGAACCGAGCGTCAGGTTCAGTTCCTTGTAGGCGTGGATGTACTCCTCCGCCTGGAAGAACAGGAACAGCGCGCCGAGCAGGACCGTCAGGCCCAGGAAGGTCAGCAGCTGCTTGCGGTGGCCGGCCTTCAGCGCATGGTGCGCGATGGTGACCGTGACGCCCGAGGTCAGCAGGATCATCGTGTTGAGCAGCGGCAGGCCCCAGGCCGGGATCGTCTGGTAGAGGCCGCCGATGCCGCCCGGACCGTTGCTCGGCCACGCAGCCGAGAAGCCCGGCCACAGCAGCGAGTTGGTCATCACGCCGTCGCCTTCGCCACCGAGCCACGGCATCGCGAACTGGCGGGCGTAGAACAGCGCGCCGAAGAACGCGCCGAAGAACATCACCTCGGAGAAGATGAACCAGAGCATCCCCATGCGGAACGAGGTATCGACCTGCTTGTTGTAGTTGCCGCGGATCGACTCGCGAACGACATCGCCGAACCAGCCGAACAGCACGCCGACCATCAGCGCGATGCCGATGAAGAACACCGGCCTGCCCCAATGGACTTCGTTGAACCAGCTGGCGAGGCCGACCATGGTCGTGAACAGCGCGATCGACCCGAGGAACGGCCAACGGCTGCTGTGCGGCACGAAGTAGACGTTGGCGTCTGGCGAATGGGTTTGGGCCATGGCGGCGTTCCGGTTATGTGGTGCGATTGCTAGGAAGGATCAGCGCGTCACGGCGGCCAGCGGGTCGGGCGCGGCGTTGGCCGTGCCTTGCGCCTGGGCGGTGAGCGCTTCGTTCTTGAAGAAGGTATACGACAGGGTGATGGTCTTCACGTCGGCCGGCAGGTTCGGATCGACGATGAAGCGCACCGGCATTTCACGCACTTCACCGGCCTTGAGCGTCTGGGCGGTGAAGCAGAAGCATTCGGTCTTGCTGAAATAGCCCGAGGCACGCGCTGGCGCGACCGACGGAACGGCGCTGCCGACGATGGTGCGTTCGGAGGTGTTGCGCGCGTGGTACGTGGTCTCGTACTGCTCGCCCGGCACGACCTGCATCGTGAGGTTGTTGGGCGAGAAGTCCCACGGCAGCTTGGAATTCACGCCGCCATCGAACTGCACGGTGATCACGCGCTTGGCCGGCGTGGCCTGCGCCTGGCCAACGCCTTCGGCGGCGGTACGCTCCAGGCGGATGCCGAACACCTTCTCGCAGGCGATGCGGTAGAGCGGCACCAGCGCGAAGGTCAGGCCGAACGCGGCGATCGCCACCACGACCATCTTGCCCAGTCCGGCGCTCTTGCGGTCCGGCGTGGCGGGACCGTGTTGTTCCGGCGCGCCGCTCACTTGCCCACCGTATTGCTGACGATGAACACCACGTACACGGCCACCGCGATCGCCGCGACCCACAGCGCCGTGCGACGCGCGGCCTTGCGGCGCGTTGCGAGCTCGTCCTGGTTGTGGGTCGGCTGGTTCATGGTCGGTACGCAGGAAGAAGACGGGGTTTGGCTCTTGGAGCCCCCTTAAGTTAAGGGGGCGGCCGTCGCGAAGCGGCGGCGGGGTTGTGGAAGCTTGCCCACTCGTCCGAAGCCGGTGCTCCTCGCGCTTCTCCCATCAAAGAACGATCAATGAGTGATGTCGCCGTGCGCCAGGTCGCCATCGCGGATGACCGGCGGGGTGCTGAAGGTGTGGTGCGGTGCCGGGCTCGGCACGGTCCACTCCAGGCCACGCGCGGTCGGCCAGGCGCGGGCTTCCGCCTTGACGCCCACGGCCTTCGAGCGCCACAGGATGAAGGCCATCATGAACGGCGTGGCGAACATGCCGAACGCGCCGATCGAGCTGACCAGGTTCCAGTCCGCGAACACGACGTTGTAGTCCGGGATGCGGCGCGGCATGCCGGCCAGACCCAGGAAGTGCTGCGGGAAGAACAGCAGGTTGACGAAGATCATCGTCCACCAGAAGTGGAACTTCGCCATCGACTCGCTGTACATGCGGCCGGTCCACTTCGGCCACCAGTAGTAGACGGCGGCGATGATGGAGAACAGCGCGCCGGTCACCAGCACGTAGTGGAAGTGCGCGACCACGAAGTAGGTGTCGTGGTACTGGAAGTCGGCCGGGACGATGGCCAGCATCAGGCCGGAGAAACCGCCGATGGTGAACAGGATCACGAACGACAGCGCCCACAGCATCGGCGCCTCGAACGAGATCGAGCCGCGCCACATGGTGGTCACCCAGTTGAACACCTTCACGCCCGTCGGCACCGCGATCAGCATGGTCGCGAACATGAAGTAGAGCTCGCCACCGAGCGGCATGCCGACGGTGAACATGTGGTGCGCCCACACGATGAACGAGAGGAAGGCGATCGAAGCGGTCGCGTACACCATGGCCTGGTAGCCGAACAGCGGCTTGCGGCTGAAGGTCGGGATGATCTCCGACACGACGCCGAACGCCGGCAGGATCATGATGTAGACCTCGGGGTGACCGAAGAACCAGAAGATGTGCTGGAACATCACCGGGTCGCCGCCGCCGGCCGCGTTGAAGAACGAGGTGGCGAAGAACTTGTCGGTGAGCAGCATCGTCACGGCACCGGCGAGCACCGGCATCACGGCGATCAGCAGGAACGCGGTGATCAGCCAGGTCCAGCAGAAGATCGGCATCTTCAGCAGGTCGATGCCCGGGGCGCGCATGTTCAGCACGGTGGCGATCACGTTGATCGCGCCCATGATCGAGCTGATGCCCATCATGTGGATGGCGAAGATCGCGAAGGCCACGTTGCTGCCGCCCTGCAGCGACAGCGGCGGATACAGCGTCCAGCCGCCGGCCGGTGCGCCGCCCGGCAGGAACAGCGTCAGCAGCAGCATCGTGAAGGCGAACGGCAGGATCCAGAAGGACCAGTTGTTCATGCGCGGCAGCGCCATGTCCGGCGCGCCGATCTGCAGCGGGATCATCCAGTTCGCCAGGCCCACGAAGGCCGGCATGACGCCGCCGAAGATCATGACCAGCGCGTGCACGGTGGTCATCTGGTTGAAGAATTCGGGATTGACGAACTGCAGACCCGGCTTCATCAGCTCAGCACGGATGACCACCGACATGCCTGCGCCGATGATGAACATGATGAAGCTGAAGATCAGGTACAGCGTCCCGATGTCCTTGTGGTTGGTCGAGAAGAACCAACGCTCGATGAAGCCCTGCTTGTGGGCGTGATCATCGTGATGGGTGTCAGCGTGCGTGACGGCCATGGCCTACCTCAGGAGATGCGGGACGATCAGCCGGCGACCGGAGCCTGCTTTTCAGCAGCGGCCGTGGCGTCGGTGTTCGGGGTGGTGCCTTGCGGCTGGGCCTCGTCGGCCGGCGCGGCCGGCTGTGCGACGGGGGCGGCCGGAGCGACGGGCGCCGGGGCGTTCTTGGCCTTCTGGTCGGCCAGCCACTGCTGGTACTCGGCCTTCGGCAGGGCATGGACCACGATCGGCATGAAGCCATGGTCCTTGCCGCAGAGCTCGGCGCACTGGCCGCGGTAGACGCCCGGTTCCTTGATCTCGGTCCAGGCCTCGTTGACGATGCCCGGGATGGCGTCCTGCTTCCAGCCCAGCGCCGGCACCCACCATGCGTGGATGACGTCGTCGGCGGTGATCACGAAGCGGATCTTGGTGTCCGTCGGCAGCACGAGGACGTTGTCGACGTCGAGCAGGTAGTGCGGGTGGTTCGCGTCGCGCGCGTCCTTGCCGCTCTGGCGGATCTCGTCGCTCTTGCGGTCCAGGCGGCTGGTGAAGCCGACGTTCTCGCCGAGGTAGTCGTACTTCCACATCCACTGATAGCCGGTGATCTTCACCGTCATCTCGGAATCGCGGGTGTCGTACATCTTGATCAGCTTGCTGGTGGCCGGGAAGGCCATCAGGACAAGCAGGACGACCGGGACCACGGTCCAGATCACTTCCAGGCGGGTGCTATGGGTGAAGTCCTTGTCCGGCACCACTCCCTTGGAATGGCGGAACTTGAACATGGCGTAGAACATGGCGCCGAACACCAGCAGGCCGATGATCACGCACACCCACAGGGCGAACATGTGGGCCTCATAGGCGTTGGCCGACTGCAGGGTGACGCCCCTGCCCATGTTCAGCTGCCACGGCTTCGGGTCGGCCGCCTGCGCGCTGGCAAGGACCGGCAGCGCCATCGCGGCGATGCCCGCGCCCCACTGCTTGAAACGACCGGCTTTCATCTGTTCGAGCCCCAGGAATCGCTAGGTAAATGTTATGTGCTTGGCTGAGCCGTTCGGCTTGGCTTCCGGGCTCATCCAGATGTCGGGGTCGGGCTTCCAGCCCTGGCAGGATCCAGTAATGGGGATCCAAAAAACTGCCCCGCGGAACCGCTCATTTTACCTGCCGCCGGGAGCCCCAACAACCGAGCTGGTCAAATTACACGGGATTGTCGGCAGATTTCGCAATCTTCTCATCCGTGGAGCCGCGCACGGAACGCGTTCGCGCCGCCGCTGGCGGCCGATGGCGCAACACTTCCGGCAAGCCGGAGGCTCTAGACTATTGGGCTTCCCAAGGCTGTCCCCTGGCCCCGAATGACCATCGATTCCGCATCCGCCGTCGCCAGCGATGGCCCGCCGGCACCCCGCGAGCTGATCAGCCCCGAGCTCCCGCCGCCGTCCGCCCCCTACCGGGCCGCCATCACCTCCGGCTGGGTCCGCGACGAGGCCAGCCACGTCCGCGCTCTGCTGGACCGCGCCCGCCTTCCCGATACCGAGCGCGCCGCCGCCCAGGCGACCGCCGCCGACCTGGTCCGCCGGGTCCGCGCCCGTGCCAAGGACCAGGGCGCGATCGAGGCCTTCATGCGCCAGTACGACCTGGGCAGCGAGGAAGGCGTCCTGCTGATGTGCGTGGCCGAAGCCCTGCTGCGCATCCCCGACCAGGAAACGGCCGACAAGCTCATCCGCGACAAGCTGGGCGATGCGGACTGGAAGAAGCACATGGGCCAGTCCGATTCGGTCCTGGTCAACGCCTCGACCTGGGGCCTGATGCTGACCGGCCATCTGGTCGACCTGAATGATGAGACCAAGCGCGACGTGCACGGCGCCTTCAAGCGCCTGCTCGGCCGCGTCGGCGAGCCCGTGATCCGCCTGGCCGTGCGCCAGGCCATGAAGATCATGGGCCACCAGTTCGTCATGGGCCGCACCATCGGCGAGGCGCTGGCGCGTTCGCAGAAGAACGGCAACGCCGCCTACCGCTATTCCTTCGACATGCTGGGCGAAGGCGCGCTGACCACGAAGGACGCGCTGCGCTACCTGCAGGCCTACCGCGATGCCATCCACGCGATCGGCAAGAGCGGCAACTTCCTCGGCACCGACGTATTCGCCGCGCCGTCGATCTCGGTGAAGCTCTCCGCGCTGCACCCGCGCTACGAACATGCCAAGCGTGAGCGCGTGTTCGCCGAGCTGGTGCCGCGCGTGCTTGAGCTGGCGCAAATGGCGAAGTCCTACGGCATCGGTTTCACCATCGACGCCGAGGAGGCCGACCGCCTCGAACTTTCGCTCGACGTCATCGCCGCGGCGTACACCGACGCATCGCTGGACGGCTGGGAAGGCTACGGCCTGGCGATCCAGGCGTACCAGAAGCGCGCGCCGGAGGCGATCGACTTCATCGCCGACCTCGCCCGCCGCCACGGCCGTCGCATTCCCGTGCGCCTGGTCAAGGGCGCGTACTGGGACAGCGAGGTCAAGCGCGCGCAGGTGGACGGCCAGCTGGGCTATCCGGTGTTCACGCGCAAGCCGAACACCGACGTCAGCTACCTGGCCAACGCGCGCAAGATGCTGGAAGCGTCGGACGCGATCTACCCGATGTTCGCCACGCACAACGCGCAGACCATCGCCACGATCCACCAGCGCGCGAAGTCGATGGGCCGCCAGAAGCACTTCGAGTTCCAGAAGCTGCACGGCATGGGCGACGACCTCTACGCCGAGGTGATCCCCGCCGATCGCCTGGACGTGCCGTGCCGCGTGTACGCACCGGTGGGCTCGCACGAAGACCTGCTGCCGTACCTGGTGCGCCGCCTGCTCGAGAACGGCGCCAACTCCAGCTTCGTCAACCGCATCACCGACGAGGACATCGCCATCGATGACCTCATCCACGACCCGGTCGCGACCGTTTCCGCATTCGAATCCATCGCGCATCCGCGCATCCCGCAGCCGCTCGATCTGTACCGCAGCTTCGGCATCGACAGGACCAATTCCATGGGCATCAACCTCGCCAACGACGATCAACTGCGCGCACTCGCCGAACAGGTCAACGCCGCCGCACGCAGTGACTGGCGCGCCGCGCCGCTGGTGCCGGGCGCGAAGACCATCGGCCCGGACATCGCCGTGACCAACCCGGCGGACCGTCGCCAGACCGTGGGCCAGTGGCAGGCCGCCGACAGCGCGACCGTGGAGAAGGCATTGCAGAACGCCGTCGCCGCGCACGATGCATGGAACGCAACGCCCGCCGCCAGCCGCGCCGCGATCCTGGAACACGCCGCCGACCTGCTCGAGCAGCGCATGCCGCAGTACCTCGCGCTGTGCACGCGCGAAGCCGGCAAGAGCATCCCCGACGGCGTGGCCGAAGTGCGCGAGGCGGTGGACTTCCTGCGCTATTACGCCGCCCAGGCACGCAAGCAGTTCGCGATCGAACCGCTGCCGGGCCCGACCGGCGAATCCAACACGCTGCAGCTCTCCGGCCGCGGCGTGTTCGTCTGCATCAGCCCGTGGAATTTCCCGCTGGCCATCTTCGCCGGCCAGATCGCCGCCGCGCTGGCTGCCGGCAACAGCGTCATCGCCAAGCCGGCCGAACAGACCAACCTGATCGGCTACTACGCCGTGAAGCTGCTGCACGAGGCGGGCATTCCCGAAGCGGTGCTGCAGTTCCTGCCGGGCGACGGCGCCACCGTCGGCGCGGCGCTGACGAAGGACCCGCGCATCGCCGGCGTCGCCTTCACCGGTTCGACCGACACCGCGCGCGCCATCAACCGCGCCCTCGCCGCGCGCGACGCCGCCATCGGCGTGCTGATCGCCGAGACCGGCGGCCAGAACGCGCTGATCGCCGACTCGTCCTCGCTGCCGGAACAGGTGGTCAAGGACGCGATCGCTTCGGCCTTCACCTCCGCCGGCCAGCGCTGCTCGGCCGCGCGCGTGCTGTTCGTGCAGGACGACATCGCCGACAAGGTCACCCACATGCTCGCCGGCGCAATGGCCGAGCTGAAGGTGGGCGACCCGGGCCTGCTGTCGACCGACGTCGGCCCGGTGATCGACGAGGACGCGCTGAAGATGCTGGTCGACCATGCCGCGCGCATGGACCGCGAAGCCACGAAGATCGCCGAAGTCGCACTCGATGCCGACGCCGGCAACGGCAGCTTCTTCGCTCCGCGCGCCTACGCGCTCAAGTCGCTGGACCAGCTGCACAAGGAAGTCTTCGGCCCGGTGCTGCACGTGCTGCGCTGGAAGGCCGACCAGCTGGATGCGGTGATCGACCAGATCAACGCCACAGGCTACGGCCTGACGCTGGGCATCCACTCGCGCATCGACGAGACCATCGAGAAGATCAGCGCGCGCGTGAAAGTGGGCAACTGCTACGTCAACCGCAACCAGATCGGCGCGGTCGTCGGCGTGCAGCCCTTCGGCGGGCAGAACCTGTCGGGTACCGGCCCGAAGGCCGGCGGCCCGCACTACCTGCCGCGCTTCGCCACCGAAAAGACCATCACCATCAACACGACCGCCGCGGGCGGCAACGCCTCGCTGCTGACGCTGGGCGACTGATCCACGGGCGACCGCCCGCTTCTTCCCGCCCCGAACCGAACGACGGCCCCGGCTCACACCGGGGCCGTCGTCGTTTGGGCGATCCGTCAGAGACGGCATCGCACGAGGAGTTCCCCGCGATGTCATGGACTTGTCGCGCGTCTGTTATCGGACTGTGATGCGACGACGGCGGCTGTGATGGGGATTTCAAGCCGATGGCGGCGACGCGAATGAGGGTTGGGGTCCGGCTGGACGGCAGCGTCCACCGATCCGACTCCTCCAGCGAGAACCGCCATGTCCCTGATGCAGTGGTACGCCCGACCGCAACGCCGCCTCCTCACCCTCGCGCTCCTCTCCGCCCTCGCCGGCCCCGCCTTCGCGGGGGGCAACTGCCAGCTTTTCGACGACACGGGCGCGGCGATTCCGATCGACAGCACGGCCACCGGCGTCGGTGCACTGGCCTGTGGACCGGACGCGAAGTCCACGGGCGACGGTGCGGTGGCGCTCGGCGACGAAACCACCGCGTCCGGCAGCAAGGCGACCGCGATCGGTTCGTGGATCGACCTGAACGGCGATGGGCTGGTCGACGCGAACGAGATCACCTGGGCCAAGGGCATGAACGCCACCGCGATCGGCGCCGCCACCCAGGCGCTGGGCAATGCTTCCACCGCGCTCGGCGCCCGCGCCGTGGCCAACCTCGACAACAGCGTCGCGATCGGCAACCAGGCCCAGACCCAGGCGGTGGGTACCAGCACGGTGACCACGCGCGAAGGTGCCACGCGCAACGGCAGCGGCACCGTGGTCACGACCAATCCCTCCACTTCGCTCCCGGCCTCGGGAAGCAACAGCATCGCGATCGGCTCGCAGGCGCGCGTCAACGGCAACAACAGCATCGTGATCGGGCCCGGTGCCAGCGCCGAGAAGATCACCAACCTGTACTCGGTGGCGGTGTCACCGGCGGGTAGCAAGGAAACGCAAATGACGATGGTCCAGCCGGTGAACAACACCGTGGTCATCGGCAACGCCGCGCGCGCCAATGGCGACGGAGTGACGGTCATGGGTGCCGGCGCCGTCGCCGAGCGCTACTCCCGCGTCCCCTTGAACGGCTTCGGTGGGCCATATGTGCTGACCAATGTCCCGGTGCCGGCCACCAACTCCACGGTCGTCGGCAGCGGCGCAGCCTCCAAGGGCATCAACAACGTCGTGCTCGGCAGCGGTGCCACGACCAGCGGGGACGGCCCCGACGCAACCGGAACGATCGAGTTCAAGGACCAGAACAGCACGATCGTCGGCTACCAGGCGGCAACGGTGCGCGGCTGGGGGGCGGCGTTCGGCTATCACGCGATCGCATACGGCCATGCGAGTACCGCGATCGGTACGGGCACCTATGCCGTGGGCACGGGTTCGACGGCGGTCGGCGGGTGGTTCGACGTCAACGCGGCGTTCGGCGCCACGCCTGTCAATACGCCGCCCAGCGGCTATGCCTTTGGCACCAACACGCCAGGCATGGCATCCCAGGCGTTTGGCGCCAACGCACGTACCTGGGGCAATTACGACACCGCACTGGGCCCGGCTGCGCGCACGAGTGATTTCGACAGTTCCCGCGGCGGCGGAAGTCTGTACAACTCCAACGACCAGAAAGTCATCAACGGCTCGATCGCCGTGGGCTTCGTGGCCTTCGCCGAAGGCCATGCCAGCATCGCCTTCGGCCAGCAGAGCCGCGCCCACGACTCCAACGCCATCGCGATCGGCAGCAAGAGCGTGGCCTGGGGCGCCGAAAGCCTCGCCCTGGGCGATGCCGCCATCGCAAGCTGGACCCTCGACACCGCCATCGGCAGCAACGCACAGACACTGGGTGGCTACGGCACCGGCAACATCGCTTTCGGCACCAACGCCCTGGTCGACGACGCCCTGGGTGGCGATGCCAGCAACGCGATGGCCTTCGGCACCGACGCGCGTGCGATGGCCAGCGACACCGTGTCGTTCGGCCACGATGCCTCGGCGAGCGCCGCGGGTGCGCTGGCGCTGGGCAACGCGACGCAGGCCAGCGGCACGTCCAGTGTCGCGCTGGGCGATGGGGCGCAAGCGTTCGGCGAATACGCATCGGCGCTCGGCGGCTACGCCTACGCAGGTGGCGACTTCGCACTGGCCGCAGGTACCAATGCCTTCGCGACGGGACTGAACAGCACCGCCGTCGGCTACAACAGCTATGCCTCGGGTGACGACAGTGCCGCGTTCGGCAGCTACGCGATCGCCGACGCGATGTCCTCCTCGGCGTTCGGCACGGGCGCGACTGCACTGGGCCAGGCCAGCGTGGCCGTCGGCAACACCGCGATCGCCGATTCGGCGATGGCGACGGCGGTCGGCAGTTCCGCACATGCGCGCACTCTGAAATCCGTGGCGGTCGGCACGAACGCGGACGCCGCGGGTGCATCGACCCTTGCACTCGGTAGTGATGCGGTGGCGCAGGCGGACAACAGCGTCGCACTCGGCGCCGGCACCGTCGCCGATCGCGCCAATACGGTGTCGATCGGCTCGGCCGGAAGCGAGCGCCAGATCGCGAATGTCGCAGCCGGCACGGAGGACACGGATGCGGTCAATGTGTCCCAGCTCAATACCGCACTGGCCGGCGTCGGCACCTCGATCGACGAGCTCGACCAGGCGGCGGTGAAGTACGACGACGCCACCACGCGTGACAAAGTGACGCTCGGCGGCACGACGGGCACCACCATCGGCAATCTGCGGGCGGGCCTTGCGACCAACGACGCCGTCAACGTCGGGCAGCTGCGTTCCGTGATCAATGCATTTGGCGGCGGCGCCACGTTCGACGGCAACGGCATCATGGTATTGCCGACCTTCCAGGTGCTCGGCGGGCAGTACAGCACCGTGACGGAAGCGTTCGCCGCGCTCGGCGCCAGCTTCATCGGACTGGGCGATCGCCTCACGCTCGTGGAGAACCACCTCGCCGGCCCGCATACGGACATTCCGGTCGGGACGGGCGATGGCCTGCCGGTCGGCGCGGGAACCGTGGCGGTCAGTCCGCGCGATACCGCCATCGGCACCGGCGCTACGGTGCAGGCGGACGGTAGCACCGCGCTGGGCAGCAATGCGTCGATCGTCGCAGGGGCGAGCAATGCGGTGGCGGTGGGCGCAGACGCGACGGTGAACTCGGCATCGGGCACGGCGGTCGGCCAAGGGGCGTCGGTCACGGCGACAAACGCAGTCGCGCTGGGCCAGGGCTCGGTCGCCAGTGAAGCGAACACCGTCTCCGTCGGCAGCACCGGGCGCGAACGTCGCGTCACCAATGTCGCCGCCGGTACCCGCGCCACGGATGCCGCCAACGTGCAGCAGATGCAGGTCGGTGACGCGCAGGCCGTCGCCACGGCGAATGCCTATACAGACGCCACCGCCACGCAGACGCTGACGCGCGCCAACGCCTACACGGACAGCCGTTACCAGTCGATGAGCGATGAGTTCACCAATCTGAAGAACGACATCGGTTATCGCCTGGGCAAGCAGGACGAACGCATCGACCGCCAGGGCGCGATGAGCGCGGCGATGCTCAACATGTCGATCAACGCCGCCAACTCGCGCAGTCCGCGCGGACGCGTCGGCGTCGGCGCCGGTTGGCAGAACGGCGAAAGCGCGCTGTCGATCGGCTACTCCCGGTCGATCGGCGAGCGCGCGTCGTTCTCGATCGGCGGCGCCTTCAGCAGCGACGACAGCGCAGCCGGCGTCGGCTTCGGCATCGACCTGTAGTTCCCGGCAGCCGCGGCGCCCGCAATGGGCGTCGCGGCTCGCACATCGCCCGACATCCCATCGCTCCATCAAGGAAATCGACCATGAACCTTCGCCGTACTCTGCTGAGCGTGATGATCGCCGGCGCCTGCGCGCCTGCTTTCGCCGCCACCGTCGACCTGTCCTCGCTCGAGGACGCCACCGTCTCGCCCCGTTTCATCGTGAAGTACCGCACCGGCAGTGCCGAGCGCACGCAACCTGCCGCACGCCAGCGTGCGCTTGCCGCTGCGGCCGAACGCGCGCGTCCGCAGATAGGCGCCGGCCAGAAGGGTAACGCCGCGTTGCGCATCGAATCGCTGCGTGCCACCGCCACCGGCACGCACGTGGTGCGCGCATCCCGAAAGCTCGATCGTGCGCAGGCCGAAGCCCTCATGCGCGCGATCGCCAGTGATCCGAACGTCGAATCGGTCAGTGTCGACCGACTGATGCGCCCCAGCGCGACACCGAACGATCCGGTGCTCGCCACACACCAGATGTGGCACTACGGCACCGGCAACGGCGGCGCCCGTGTGACCAGCGCCTGGAACGCGGGCGCGACCGGTGCAGGCATCGTGGTGGCGGTCATCGATACGGGCGCGACCCACCACGCCGACCTGGAGCCGAACCTTCTCCCCGGTTACGACTTCATCACCGACCACGAGTTGTCCGGCCGCCCCACCGATGAACGCGTCCCCGGCGGCTGGGACCTGGGCGACTACACCACGGCCGGCCAGTGTGGCGCGGGCTCACCCGGTGGCGACAGCAGCTGGCATGGCACGCACGTGGCGGGCACGATCGCGGAGGTGACCAACAACGGCGCCGGCGGCGCGGGCATCGCGTACGACGCGAAGGTAGTGCCGGTGCGCGTGCTCGGGCGTTGCGGCGGCACCCGAATCCAGCGGAGGTCATCAACATGAGCCTGGGCGGTTCGCATGCCTGCGAACCCGACACGCAGGCGTCCATCGACAAGGCTGTCGCGCTCGGCGCCACGGTCGTGGTTGCGGCGGGCAACGACAACGGGGATGTCATCAGCCACTCGCCGGCCAGCTGCGCACGCGTCGTCACCGTCGGTGCGACCGGTTATGCAGGCCAGCGCGCGGGCTACTCCAACTATGGCGCTGGCGTGGATCTTTCCGCACCGGGCGGCGCAGGCGTCGAAGGCTCGCCGAACGGCTATATCTGGTCCACGCACAACACGGGCAAGACGGCGCCGGAAGGCGACCGCATCGTCGGCATGACCGGTACGTCGATGGCGACGCCGCATGTCTCGGGCGTGATCGCGCTGATGCAGAGCGTCGCACCCAGGCCGCTCACGCCGCAGCAGGTCGAAGGCCTGCTGGTGTCCTCGGCCCGCGCGTTTCCGATCAAGCCAGATCGCGCGATCGGTTCGGGCATCCTCGACGCCTCTGCTGCGGTGGACCGTGCCCGGACCTTCGGACAGCCGATCCAGGCCGTGCCGCTGACCAGCAACATCGCCGAATCGATGCCGCCGCTGGCCGGTGGGCAGAGCGTGATCTACGCGATCGACATCCCCGCCGGCCGCGATCGACTGGAAGTAACGACGTACGGCGGTCGCGGCACGCTAGCGATGTACGCCAACTACGAAGTCGAGCCAATGTCGGCCGCGAACATCGCCTCGTCCGTGCGTCCTGGCACCAACCAGGTCGTCAACATCAACGCGCCGGCGGAAGGCCGGTACTACATCAAGGTGACGGCGACCGCCGACTCCGCCGGCGTACTGGTGCGCGCTCGCATCTTCTGATCGTAACGACACGGTCGGCCGGGGCATGGGTGCCCCGGCCGTTTCGACTCCACCGCCGTGCTGTCTCTGTCACGCACGCCACCACCAACGCTGCTTGCGCAGTCTCCGCAATCGCCCTCTTGCGGAATGTCCGGCGCAACTCGCAGTGGCGGGGCAGCATCAACTGCCATAACCGATCCGAAACACCCCGCGTCTGCAGCTCGATGCGAGCCGGCATCGCGGTTACGCATGGGACTTTGTCGCAGCACTGCCGTCGATGCTTCGGATCAGGCTTGATGCTGGCCACCGCAGGCCAACGCACCATCCAGCAATGGCCGAAGAGAGACCACGTCTTAGTCGCCTGCGAACGTGTCCGCGGTACGCTCCGGGGACGGCAAGGGCACGAAGGATGGCCAGGCGCATGCGCCTTCCGATATTCCGGTTTGGTGGATTCGAGCTCGATCCCGCTGCACGCGAGCTTCGGCGGCAGGGAGAGCGTGTCCCGTTGGCGCCGAAATCGTTCGACTGCCTGACCTACCTCGTTGCCCATCGCGACCGCGCGGTGGGGCGCGACGAACTCATCGCTGCCGTCTGGGGCCGCGTCGATATCACAGACACTGTCGTTGCCCAGACCATGCTGCGTGCACGCAAGGCATTGGGCGATGTATCGCAGGGGTTCGTGCGCACGGTGCCGCGGTTCGGTTATCACTGGGTTGCACCGATCCAGGAGATCGCGCGCGGCGAAGTCGCGCCGGCGATCGGCACGATGGTCGGCGATGCGGCGCCTGCCACCTTCATCCGCGGCGAGCGAACACCCGCGTGGCGTCGAAGAATCGCACTCGGCATCATCGTGGTGGCTGCACTCACGGGCGTGGTCGCGTGGCCCCTGCTGCCGGTACCGGGGGCGCCCTGGCATGTCGCTCGACTCGTGGACACCGGCGCTGTACTCGTGCTTCCGGTCCGAGTGGAATCGTCGGATGGTGAAGACGCGTGGGTGAGCCTGGGCACCATGGATTACCTCGCCAGTCGGCTGCGCCAAGGTGGACTGCGCGTCGTGCCGAGCGAGCAGGCATTGCATCTGAACGCACAAGCCGCCGCTTCGCGACCGCTCGATCCGGCACAGGCCCAGGCGCTGCAGCGCCTGGGCGAAGTGCGATGGGTGATCGCTCCGGAGGCCGTGCGTGATGCGCGCGGTTGGCGCCTGCGCCTGGCCGTGTTCCACGACGGCCATGAACACCTGATTGAAGCGCGCGGCGCCAGCGCGCTTGCGGCGGCCGCCAGTGCCGCCGACGCATGGCTGCGCCGGGTACATCCTCATCGCGCGCGCTCCGACGTCAGTCCCGGCGAACTCGACGAACGATTGCAGCAGGTCGACGCCGTACTACTGGCCGGAAAGCTCACCGCCGCGCGCCGCCGAGCAGACCGCGCTGCGCTTAGCCGATGTCGCTACTGCGTATAGGGGGGCGCGGATCGCGCACTGTCGCGAGTCCAGATGCCGGTACGCGGCGGCCTTGATACCTTTGCCGCGACCAGAATGCCGCGTGGCTATACCGCGCGTTGCGCGGTCGGTGATGTCAGAACAGTCACCGGCGCGCGTGCAATAGTTGCGCGGGGAACGCGATACCGCCATCGAACCGCCGCTTTGATCGACGCATCCCACAACACGACGGCCATGCAGAGGCCCACAACAAAAAGCCCCGCCGAAGCGGGGCTTTTCGTCGATGCCACGAGGGCGTTGTGGATCAGAACTGGTACTGCGCGGCGACACCGAACAGATCCGCATGGCCGGAGAACTTGCCGGTCAGGCGCGAGCCGCTGCTGGACACCACGTCGACGGTCGGGCTGTCGATCTCGATGCGCATGTACGCGGCGTCGACGCTGAACGCCGGCGTGGCGCGCCAGGTCATGCCGAGCGTGTACAGCTGGCGGTCGTTGTCCGGCAGGCGCGGCGTGCGCGTCTGGTCGTTGGTCGGCGTCTCGTCGTACGCGATGCCCGCGCGGAACGTGAAGGCATCGTTGAAGTCGTACTCGCCGCCCACGGCGTACATCATCGAATCGGACCAGCGGAAGGCTTCGCTCGAGACCGCCGTGCCGTCGGCGCGGACGATGTCGACCGAACGCATCGAATCCCAACCGGTCAGCTGGGCGTCGGCCATCATGCGGAACTTGTCATTGAAGTCGTACTGCACGCTCAGCGTGTCGACCGACGGCGTGGTCAGCTTCGCGCCACCGGGGCCGTCGTTGTACGTGGTGATGCCACGCGCGCTGAACAGCGCAGCGACGTTGGCCGGCACGGTGAAGTCGATGGTGCCGTCCAGCTCGGTGTCGATCTCCGAACGGTGCGAGTAGCCGATCGACAGCGCGTCGGTCGGACGGAACTGCGCGCCGACGATCCAGCCGAAGCCGGTGTCGTCGCCTTCGACCGAGGCGGAGCCGTCGTTCTTCTGCGGACCGAACGGCGCGGCAACCGGGTTCGGCGTCGTGCACGCTGCGGCGCTGATGCGGCAGATGCCGGAACCGAAATCCACGGCGTTGGTCAGGGTGGCTTCGGCGCGCTGGTAGATCAGGCCCAGGCCAACCGAGAACCTGTCGGTGATGGCCAGGCCGGCCGACAGGGTCAGGTCGATGGTCTTCAGGTCCGACTTCACGGCGTTGTAACGGCCGACCCAGTCGCTGTCGTATTCGGTCATCAGGCCGAACGGCGCGGAGATGCTGGCGCCCAGCGTCAGGTTCTCGAACTGGCCACTCAGCGGAACCACGACGGCCAGTGCGGGGACGACGGTCGCGTCGCCCGGGTCACCGCCGTCGCCGCCGCGCAGCGGGCTCTGCAGCGGGGTGCCGGCTGCGGCCACGCCGCCGCCGTTGAAGTCCGCGGTAAGGTCGATGACGGTGACGTCAGCCTGTACGGTGGTCTTGTCCAGGTTGACCATCGCGGCCGGGTTGTTGCTCACGACCGACGCGTCCTTCTTGGCCACGGCCGTGCCTGCATTGGCGCGGCCCATGTTCTGGACGCTGTTTTCGCGGATCTGGAAGCCCGTTGCGGCGGCATTGCCGAAGGTCAGTGCGCCAGCGATGCCGAGCGCCAACGCCGTGAGGCGCGTGAAACGGGAAGCGTGTTGCATGCGTATCGTCTCCGTTGGAGTATTTTTTGGTTCCGGAACGTCATTGCCTGACCCCGGCCGAGCCGGTCGCCAGTGCGCGCCGGAAACCCCTCCCGACGTACGACGCCGTATGCACTATAACCCGGCTTTTAACCGGAGGCTAACAACGGCCGGCATGCTTCTTTCCGCTCGCAACTCATTGGTTTTCTTGCCCTATTCAGGCGGAAATCCTTGCTCGCGCAGGCGCCTGCCGTGTTCGTGACGATCCCCGGTCGCGAGCGCGCGCCGATGCGCTGGGCAACCCCAGTTCTGTTCAGCCTGCTGTGGCTGTGCTTCGTGGCGGTCGAGGTGATGCCCGGGCAGGAACAGCGGCGTCTGCTGCTGGAATGGGGCGCCCTGTCCGGCGGCCTCGCCACCGTGCAGGAATGGTCCAACGCATTGCGCACCGGCAGCCTGCTGCGGCTGTTCAGTGCCTTGTTCCTGCATGCGGACTGGGCCCACCTGCTGGGCAACCTGGTGTTCCTGTTGATCTTCGGCCTTCCTGCCGAGCGCGCGATGGGGCCCTGGCGCCTGCTGATCCTGTTTCTCTTCGGCGGTGCCATCGCCAACCTGGCGGCGGTGATCGCGATCGGCACGCCGGACCGGCTGATCATCGGCGCCAGCGGCGCGGTGTCGGCGCTGATCGGCGCCTACCTGGCGCTATTCCCCGGGGCGAAGCTGGGCGTCGTGGTGCCGCTGGGCCTGTTCCTGCAGTTCGTGAAGGTCCCCGCGCCGCTGCTGATCGGGGTGTGGGCGCTGCTGCAGCTGGTCTTCACCTTCATCGGCCCGGCGTTCGGCGCGGTGGCATGGTCGGCGCACCTGGCGGGCTTCGCCTTTGGCGGCATATTCGCGCTCATCGCGCGTGCCGGCATCGCGCGGCGCATGCGTCGCAAGCGGGGATTCTGAGCCGACTTGCCGCTGCGCACTTGAGTCGGCACCGTGCCGACCCCATCGTCCCGCTGGCGACTCACGAAACGACCGGTCCGGCCATGTCCAAGCCTCTCTACAAAGTGACTTTCCTCAACGCCGGCAAGGTGTACGAGCTGTACGCGCGCACGGTCGCTTCCGGCGCGCTGTGGGGCTTCACCGAAGTCAGCGAGCTGGTGTTCGACGTGCACGACGGCGTGGTGATCGACCCCACCGAGGAACGCCTGCGCGACGAGTTCGGCAACACGCGGGCGCTGCACCTGCCGATGCACAGCATCGTGCGCATCGAGGAAGTGGAGCGCAAAGGCCAGTCGGCGATCCGCGACGCGGCCACGGGCGAGAAGGTGGTCACACCGTTCCCGCTGCCGGCGAAACCGCGCTGAGCCAACGTCGCGACCAGCTGGCCGTCAGTGCCTGCGAACCAGCCGTCGGTTGAGCAGCGGCAGAACCAGCTCCTCGCCGAGCAAGCCGTCGTTGAACTGCTCGGTCATGCGTCGCTCAAGCAGGTACTGGGCCCAGAAGCGGTCCCACTTGCGCCGCTTGCGCGGCGCGGGCACGTGCAGCTTCCAGTCCACGCGGATGCAGTCGGCGTGGCATACCGGGAAGGCGAACGCCGCGATGGATTGCGGCTTGCGCTGGAGTTTGCGGCAGGCAAGACACGCAAACGTGCGGTTGCTCACTGCTTCTTCGCGGCAGGCCTGGTCGCGGCGCTCGCCACCGGCTTCTTCAGCTCGACCAGCGCGGCCGCGATCGGCGCATCGCCATCGAGCACATCGCCGGCGTTGTCGCCCGGCTGGCCGTCCTCGCTCTCTTCTTCGCCGTCGCCGCGCAGGTGGCCGCGCAGGCTCGCTTCACTGAAGTTGCGCACGCTCTTGTCGTCGGCTTTTTCCGGATGCAGCACAACATCCGGCGAGATGCCCAGCGCCTGGATCGACTTGCCGCTGGGCGTGTAATAGCGCGCGGTGGTGAGCTTCACCGAATCGCCGTTGTCCAGCGGCAGCACCGTCTGTACCGAACCCTTGCCGAAGGTGCGACTGCCAACGATGCGTGCGCGGTTGTTGTCGCGCAACGCACCGGCAAGCACTTCCGAAGCGCTCGCCGAGCCGGCGTCCACCAGCACCACCACCGGCGCGCCGTTGAGGCGGTCGCCCGGCGTCGCGGCGAACTCGGCGTCGCTGATGGCGATGCGGCCACGCGTGCTGACGATCTTGCCCGACTCCAGCAGGTCGTCGGCGATCTGCACCGCCGAGGTCAACAGGCCGCCCGGATTGCTGCGCAGGTCGATCACCAGGCCGCGCAGCTTGCCGCCGGCCTGTGCCTTCAGGGCTTCGACCTTGGTCTCGAAATCCGCCGCGGTATCGGCCTGGAACGCACTGATGCGGATGTAGCCGTAACCCGGCTCGAGCATCTTGCTGCGCACCGAGGCGACGCGGATGGTTTCGCGCTGGATGGTCAGGTCGAACGGCTTCTCGCGACCCTCGCGCACGATGGTGAGGGTGACCTTGCTGCCCGACGGACCGCGCAGCGGGCCGGAGTTGTCGCCCTCATCGGGCTTGAACGCCTTGCCGTCGATCGCGGTGATGACATCGCCCGCCTTGATGCCGGCGCGCGCGGCCGGCGTATCGTCGATGGGCGCGATCACGCGCAGCGAGCCGTCCGGCTGGCGCATGAGCTCCACGCCGACGCCGTCGTAGGCGCCGCGCGATTGCTCTTCGAAACTGTCGGCGTCGGCCTTGTCCAGGTAGACGCTGTGCGGGTCCAGGTCGAACAGCAGACCGCGGATGGCCGAGTGCATGAGCTTGTGATCGTCCACCGGTTCGACGTACGCCTGCTTCACCGCGTTGTAGACCGACACATAACGACGGATTTCGTCCAGCGGCACTTTCGCTTCGGCGGTTTCGGCGTCCGGCGATTCGATCGACGCGTCGGCCTGCGCCGGCTCGGTCTCCTGCGCGGACGCTGGAAGGGCCATCGCGCC
This sequence comes from Lysobacter stagni, assembly GCF_030053425.1. Taxonomy (NCBI): domain Bacteria; kingdom Pseudomonadati; phylum Pseudomonadota; class Gammaproteobacteria; order Lysobacterales; family Lysobacteraceae; genus Lysobacter; species Lysobacter stagni. The sequence continues at coordinate 676,865 of NZ_JASGBI010000001.1, forward strand.
CGCCAGAGCGAGCGGAACGATAAAACGCAGGGACATGCAGGGACTCCGGAACCAGACGGGGGTGGCGCGAGCGCGCCGCCCATGGCGGTGATTATGGGCACGTCCGGGCGGCGCGGTGGAAGGCTTTCGTTAATCGCGACGCGCGCGGTGCGCGATGTTCAGGGGTCAGCGGCGCAGCCACGTGCCGGGGTTCACCGGCGCGCCATTGCGACGCAGTTCGAAGTACAGCGCCGGGCGGCCATGCCCCCCGGAACTGCCGACCGTGGACACGGTATCGCCGCGCTTGACCCGCTCGCCCACGTCCTTGAGCAGGGCGTCGTTGTGTGCGTACAGGCTCATGTAGCCGTTGCCGTGATCGACGATGAGCAGCAGGCCGTAGCCCGTCATCCATTCGGCATAGACGACCTGGCCGTCGGCCACCGCCTTCACCGGCGTGCCGGCACCGGCCGCGATGAGCAGACCGTCGCTGCTGCGGCCGTCGGGCATCGTCGCGCCGAAGCCGGCGAGCAGAGCGCCCGACACGGGCCAGCCCATGCCACCGACCTGCGGCGCGCTGGCGACCGTGACCGGCTTGCGAATCGGCCCTTCGGACGGACGTGCGGCGGCGCGGGCGGTACGCTCCGCGGCGGCCTTGCGCTGCGCTTCGGCGCGCTCGGCGGCGACGCGCAGCTTCTTCAGCAGCTGCTCCAGGCCTTTGGCGTCGCGACCGAGTTCACGTTCGCGCGTGCTGCGGTCCTTGTAGCGTTCGTCGAGTTGCGCGACGAGCGAGGCGCGCGCCTTGCGATCGCTCTGCAAGCGGCCGAGCCGGTCGCGTTGCGTCTGGCGCGTGCGATCCAGCTGCGTGCGTCGCTCGACGATGGCCCGTTCCAGATCGTTGAGTTCACTCAGTTGCGCGTCGAGCTGGGCGATGCGCTGCATGCGATCGCGCTGCAGGTACCCGTAGTACGCGAGCATGCGGCTGCCATCGGCGACACGGTCCTGCGCGAGCAGCAGCTTGAGCGGCGCATCCTGGCCCTGCAGGTAGGCCGCGCGAAGCAGTTGCGCGAGCTCCTGGCGCTGCGCGCCCATGCTCGACTGCAACGCCGTGCGCTGTCGCTGCAGATCGGCGAGCGAGGCCTGCTCGCGCGCCATCCGCGTTTCGATCTCGCGCAGCTGACGGTTGGAACGGCCGACCTTCTCGTCTGCGTCGCGCAGGTCGCGCGATGCGCTGCCGCGCTGGCTTTCGATCTTGCGGCGCTCGGCCGCGACCGACTTGAGCTCGGTCTGGATCTTCTCCAGCTTGCGTTCGGCATCGCGACTGTTCTGCGCGGCCGCAGGCAGCGCCAGCATCGCGCTGGCGAGGAGCACGCCGACGAACGCGCGCCGCATCGGCATCAGCCGGCGAGCAGACTCGTGCCGCTCATCTCCGCCGGTTGCGGCAGGCCGAGCAGGTCGAGGATCGTCGGCGCGACATCCCGCAGCGCGCCACCGCTGCGCAGCGTGGCCGGGCGCGGGCCCAGATATACGAACGGCACGGGGCCGACCGTGTGCGCGGTGTGTGGCTGGCCGGTCGAGGGGTCGCGCATCATTTCCAGGTTGCCGTGGTCGGCGGTGATCAGCAGCGCGCCACCGGTATCGCGCACGGCCTGGGCGACGGCGCCGATGGCGATGTCGACCGCTTCGGCCGCCTTGATCGCCGCGGCGATATCGCCGGTATGACCGACCATGTCCGGATTGGCGATGTTGCAGATCGCCACGTCGATCGCGCCGGAACGGATGGCGCCGGTGAGCTTCTCGGTGACTTCGGGGCAGCTCATCTCCGGCTGCAGGTCGTACGTGGCGACCTTCGGGCTGGGCACGAGGATGCGCGTTTCGCCGGCATAGGGTTCCTCGCGGCCGCCGCTGAAGAAGAACGTGACGTGCGCGTACTTCTCGGTTTCGGCGATGCGCAGCTGGGTGAGGCCGTTGTCGGCCAACACTTCGCCCAGCGTGTGGCGGAGGTCGTCGGGGCCGAAGGCCACCGGCGCCGGGAGCTTGGCGTCGTACTCGGTGAGGCAGACGAAGCGCGACAGCTTCGGGCGGCGCGCGTGGAAGCCGTCGAAGTCCGGCGACACGAACGCGGCGGTGAGCTGGCGCGCGCGGTCGGCGCGGAAGTTCATGAAGACCACCGCATCGCCATCGGCCATCGGCACGTGGCCCTCGATGACGGTGGGCACGACGAACTCGTCGTTCTCGCCGCGCTGGTAGGCCTGCAGCAGGGCTTCGACCGGACCGGTGACGACGTGCTCGCTCTTTGCCTCGACCATCGCGTCCCAGGCGCGCTGCAGTCGGTCCCAGCGCTTGTCGCGGTCCATCGCGTAATAGCGGCCGCTGACAGTGGCCACGTGCGCATTGCCGAGCTTGCGGCAGACATCCTGCAACCTCACCAGGCTGGGCTCGGCGGACTTCGGCGGCATGTCGCGTCCATCGAGGAACGCATGCACCGCGACCTTCGCCACACCGGCCTGGCTGGCCAGTTCGAGCATCGCGAAGATGTGGTTCTCGTGGCTGTGCACACCGCCGGGCGACAGCAGGCCCATCACGTGCAGCGTGCCGCCGTTGTTCTGCGCCGCGGCGCAGGCGGCGCGCAGTTCTTCGTTGCCGAAGAAGGTGCCGTCCTCGACGGCTGCGTCGATGCGCGTGAGGTCCTGGTAGACGATGCGACCGGCGCCCAGGTTCATGTGGCCGACTTCGGAATTGCCCATCTGCCCGTCCGGCAGGCCCACGTGGCGGCCTTCGGTGTGGATCAGCGTGTGTGGCGCCGCCTTCAGCAACGCGTCCCAGTTCGGCAGCGTGGCCTGCGCGAGCGCGTTGTCGGTGGGGTCTTCGCGGTGTCCCCAGCCATCGAGGATCAGCAGGACCACGGGTTTCGGGCGCACGGAGGAGGCTGGCACGTGGGTTCCACTCGCAGGGGAAAAGGTGACTTCGGGCACGGGTGTGCACGGGCGATGGCTGCGATTGTAGCGAAGCGACCTAAACCGACGGGGCCTTCGCCGCATCCATTGGATCTGAAGCCCGTCCCAACACGGAAACCGAAACGATGCGTATGAGCCCCGCCCTCGTCCTCCCGCTCGCCCTGGCGCTGGCCGCCCCGGCCCTTGCCGCCCAGGACGTCGACAAAGTCAACGGCAGCATCACCGTCGAGGCCGGCCAGGAAGCCGGCGACCTCTCGACCGTCAACGGCAGCATCAAGATCGGCGCGGGTGCCCGCACCGGCAAGGCCGAAACCGTCAACGGCAGCATCAGCGTCGCCGAGAACGTCACGGCCGGCGGCCTGGAAACGGTCAACGGCAGCATCCGCGTCTCCGGCAAGGGCAAGCTGTCCAGCGGCCTGGAGACCGTCAACGGCGGCATCTTCGTCGATCGTGGCGGCGACGTGCGGGGCGACATCGAGACCGTGAACGGTGCCATCGGCCTGGTCGACACCGACCTGTCGGGCGGCATCACCACCGTCAACGGCGACGTCACGGTGGGCGTGGATTCGCACGTGAAGGGCGGCATCCACTACACCAAACCGAGCCAGTCCTGGTTCTCGTTCAACCAGCGCGACCCGAAGGTCATCATCGGCCCGAACGCGGTCGTCGACGGTCCGCTGGTGTTCGAACGCAAGGTCGAGCTGTACGTGCACAGCAGCGCCAAGACCGGCCCCATCACCGGCGCATCTGCGGTCCGCTTCGACGGCGCCACGCCGCCCGGCCAGTAAGCGCGAACCGAACTGCCGGGTCGTGCACGACGCGACCCGGAATCCCGGGCCTAGAATGGGCCAGCCCCGGTCGCGACCGCGGGTCTGGTCCATTCCGGAGGTCCCATGTCCCGAGATTCCCTGCTCAGCACCGCCTTGCTGGCGAGTGCGGCGATGGCCGGCGCGGTCGCGCTGTCCGCCTGTTCCAAGCCCGCCGCGGATACCCCGACGGCCGCCACCGCTCCGGCGTCCACAGCCGGCAGCACGCACGCCTTCAACGACGCGATCAACGCCGCCGATTTCGCCGAGCACGTGAAGGTGCTGGCGTCGGACGAGTTCGAAGGGCGCGCGCCCGGCAGCACCGGTGAGGAGAAGACCGTCCAGTACCTGGAAGCGCAGTTCAAGCGCATGGGTCTGAAGCCGGGCAACGGCGACAGCTACTTCCAGACCGTGCCGATGGTGGAGACCACCGCGGACGAGTCGACCGTGCTGAAGCTGGACGTGAAGGGCCAGCCCCGCGAGCTGAAGTTCGGCACCGACATGGTGGTCGGCACGCGCACGGGGCAGAGCAACGTGAAGGTCGACGGCAGCGATCTGGTCTTCGTCGGCTACGGTGTGAATGCACCGGAGCAGAACTGGAACGACTACGCCGGCCTCGACGTGAAGGGCAAGACGGTGGTGATGTTCGTCAACGACCCCGGCTTCCACGCGCAGGATCCGAAGCTGTTCGAAGGCAAGCGGATGACGTACTACGGCCGCTGGACCTACAAGTTCGAAGAAGCCGCCCGCCAGGGCGCGGCTGCGGCACTGATCATCCACGACACCGAAGGGGCGTCCTACGGCTGGGACGTGGTGAAGAACTCCTGGTCGGGCGCGCAGTTCGATCTTCCCGCGAAGGACGACCCGGAACCGCGCCTGCCCGTGCAGGGCTGGATCACCGGCGAGGCCGCGCGCAGTCTGCTGGCCGCCACCGGGCATAACCTGGACGATCTGTACAAGGCCGCCAACAAGCCCGGATTCAAGCCGATCGCGCTGCCGGCCAGGCTGTCGGTGGACCTGAAGAGCCAGACGCGCGAGAAGTCGTCGCGCAATGTCGTCGCTGTGCTGCCGGGCGCCAAGCGTCCGGATGAGGCGATCGTCTACATGGCGCACTGGGACCACTTGGGCAACCACGGCCATGACGCCGACGAACACGGCGGCGCGAGTGCAGGCGAACCGCACGCCGACACCATCTACAACGGCGCCATCGACAACGCGACCGGCGTGGCGGGCATCCTCGAGATCGCCGAGGCGTTCAGCAAGCAGACGCCGCCGCCGGATCGCTCGCTGGTATTCCTCGCCGTGACGCTGGAGGAATCCGGCCTGCTGGGTTCGAAGTACTACGTGTCGCATCCGTCGGTGCCGCTCAACAAGACGGTGGCGGTGATCAACCTGGATGCCATGCCGGTGATCGGCCAGGCGCGCGACATGACGGTGGTGGGTTTCGGCAGCTCGGAACTGGAGGATCTGCTGAAGACCGTCGCCGAAGGTCAGCAGCGCGTGCTGCACGCAGAGGCGACGCCGGAAGACGGCTTCTACTTCCGCTCCGATCATTTCAACTTCGCCAAGGCCGGCGTGCCCGCGCTGTACGCAAAGGGCGGCGACGAGCTGACCGAAGGCGGCGTCGAGGCAGGTCGAAGGGCGCAGTCGGACTATCGCGACAACCGCTATCACAAGCCGGGCGACCAGTTCGATCCGTCGTGGAAGATGGAGGGCGTGGTGCAGGACCTGGACGCGCTGTACGGTGTCGGCCGCACGCTGGCCGGTAGCGAGCAGTGGCCGAACTGGTACGAGGGAAATGCCTTCCGTTCCGCGCACGACAAGCTGATGCAAGCGGCGAAGTAACTCCCCGCCGCCATGCGACCGGAGCGGCGCCCTAGCGGGCGCCGTTTTCGTTTTCGGCTACGCTGTTCGCCTCTTCCGGCCCGCTGGAGCCTGCATGACGCTCACCACCGCCTACGTGTGTGTCCTGATCGCCGCACTGCTGCCGTACCTCTGGGTCGTCGTGGCCAAGGCCAGCGGCGAGCGCTACGACAACCGCGACCCGCGTCGCTGGCAGGAGAAGCAGCCGTCGCAGCGGTCGCAACGGGCGAACGCCGCGCAGCTCAACGGCTATGAAGCCTTCGCACCGTTTGCGGCGGGTGTGATCCTGGCGCAGCTGGCCGGTGTCGCGCATGAGCAGATCGCGACGCTGTCATTGGCGTTCGTCGTACTGCGCCTCCTGCACGGTCTGCTCTACATCGCTGGGCGCCATTACCTGCGCTCGCTCGTCTGGGCCCTCGGGTTTGCCTGCATCCTGTGGCTGCTGGTACAGGCCGCGATGCATGTCACGCCCTGAGTCACGGGTAACGGAATAAGGGCTTCTCGTTGAACGGCACGCGATCCACCGATGTTTCTGTTGCGCCTTTGCTTGCGGCGCTGTCGCAGGAAGGTTTCCGCTTCGTGGACGGCGAGGCGATGCGCTCGTTGCTGGAGGCGTACGGCTCGCTCGCGGACTGGCCCGCGTTTGCAGCCAGCTGGGAGACGTTGGAACCGGATCTGTACCTGGCCAACGTAGGACTTCATCGGCGGCGTCGGCATGCCGTGTTCTCGGCGGGCCACGCAGGCGCGATCACCCGTGAGGCACATCAACCGCACTACCAGAGCCGCGACTACAACACGCTGCAGGGCGGCATCGAACGGTGGTTCGAGCCTGTCCTGCCTGAGGTCGCGGACAGCCAGACACTGCAGACGGTCCTCGGGTTCTGCCAGGCACTGTTCGGCGAGCTGTCGCCCGAAGTCGGGCAGTGGCAGGTCGAGGTGCATCAGTTCCGCATCGAGGCGCGCGCCGACGAACCAGGCCAGCCCACGCCCGAAGGCGTACATCGCGACGGCGTGGATTACGTGCTGGTGTTGATGGTCGATCGACACAACATCGCCAGCGGAACCACGACCATCCACGACGCCGAAGCGCGAACGCTCGGCAGCTTCACGCTGCGACGCCCGTTCGATGCTGCGCTGGTGGACGATCGCCGCGTGTACCACGGCGTCACGCCCGTGCAGGCAGAAGACACGAGCGCACCTTCGCACCGCGACGTGCTGGTGGTGACGTTCCGGCGGATGTAGATCGCGGGCGGATCGCGTCGGTGTGCCGCTTGTCGTGATGATGGGCGTTCGCGCGTGTCGGGGTGGCCGAAATTCCGCGATTCGCAGACCACATGAACTCGGGTCCGAAACGATTGTCGAGACCACCGCAGCCTGGGGGATGCCCTGGGCACATCAACGGCGCGCACTAGCCGCAGCGGGGCGTCGGAGAGACGCTTGCACGGGAATCTCGAAAGGCACCATCCCACGGCGCGGCACACGACGGCGGCGCCACTGGATTGGCGCGATGGGTAAGCATCAAACGGTTTTGCGGGGCGCAAAAAGAAGAAGGCCCGTCCTTGCGGACGGGCCTTCGGTGTAAATGTCCAGCGATGACCTACTCTTGCATGGCTTAAGCCACACTACCATCGGCGCGGGTGCGTTTCACTTCCGAGTTCGGAAAGGGATCGGGTGGGACCACACCGCTATGGTCACTGGACAAGGGGGTGAAGCGGCGCTTGGAGCGCCAGCTTGCATGGGTTGGAAAAGTAGCGAATGAGGCGAATGTCGTCGACGTATCGTCGAGACCAAGGCCACTTGAGGTTATATGGTCAAGCCACACGGATCATTAGTACAGGTTAGCTCAATGCATTGCTGCACTTACACACCCTGCCTATCAACCACCTGGTCTTGATGGTTCCTTTAGGGGAGTCAAGCTCCCGGGAGATCTCATCTTGAGGCGCGCTTCCCGCTTAGATGCTTTCAGCGGTTATCGCTTCCGAACATAGCTACCCGGCAGTGCCACTGGCGTGACAACCGGAACACCAGAGGTTCGTCCACTCCGGTCCTCTCGTACTAGGAGCAGCCCCTCTCAAATCTCCAACGCCCACGACAGATAGGGACCGAACTGTCTCACGACGTTCTGAACCCAGCTCGCGTACCACTTTAAATGGCGAACAGCCATACCCTTGGGACCGACTACAGCCCCAGGATGTGATGAGCCGACATCGAGGTGCCAAACACCGCCGTCGATATGAACTCTTGGGCGGTATCAGCCTGTTATCCCCGGAGTACCTTTTATCCGTTGAGCGATGGCCCTTCCATACAGAACCACCGGATCACTAAGACCTACTTTCGTACCTGCTTGATCCGTCGATCTTGCAGTCAAGCACGCTTATGCCTTTGCACACAGTGCGCGATGTCCGACCGCGCTGAGCGTACCTTCGTGCTCCTCCGTTACACTTTGGGAGGAGACCGCCCCAGTCAAACTACCCACCATACACGGTCCCCGATCCGGATTACGGACCCAGGTTAGAACGTCAAGCACTTCAGGGTGGTATTTCAAGGATGGCTCCACCAGAGCTAGCGCCCTGGTTTCATAGCCTCCCACCTATCCTACACAGAAGAACTCAACGTTCAGTGTAAAGCTATAGTAAAGGTTCACGGGGTCTTTCCGTCTTGCCGCGGGAACGCTGCATCTTCACAGCGATTTCAATTTCACTGAGTCTCGGGTGGAGACAGCGCCGCTGTCGTTACGCCATTCGTGCAGGTCGGAACTTACCCGACAAGGAATTTCGCTACCTTAGGACCGTTATAGTTACGGCCGCCGTTTACCGGGGCTTCGATCAAGAGCTTCGCCTTGCGGCTGACCCCATCAATTAACCTTCCGGCACCGGGCAGGCGTCACACCCTATACGTCCACTTTCGTGTTTGCAGAGTGCTGTGTTTTTGATAAACAGTCGCAGCGGCCTGGTCACTGCGGCCCTTCTCAGCTATGAACCAAAAAGGGCGCACCTTCTCCCGAAGTTACGGTGCTATTTTGCCTAGTTCCTTCACCCGAGTTCTCTCAAGCGCCTGAGAATTCTCATCCTGCCCACCTGTGTCGGTTTACGGTACGGTCTGCGTAAGCTGAAGCTTAGGAGCTTTTCCTGGAAGCGTGATATCGGCAGCTCAGTCCTAATGGACTCGTCCTTAGTCTCAACGTTGCCCCCCCGGATTTGCCTAAGGGGACCGCCTCAACTCTCTCACCGGGACAACCAACGCCCGGCCTGCCTAACCTTCTCCGTCCCTCCATCGCACTTACGCGAGGTGCTGGAATATTAACCAGCTTCCCATCGACTACGCATTTCTGCCTCGCCTTAGGGGCCGACTCACCCTGCGTCGATTAACGTTGCGCAAGGAAACCTTGGGCTTTCGGCGTGCGGGCTTTTCACCCGCATTATCGTTACTCATGTCAGCATTCGCACTTCCGATACCTCCAGCGGACTTCTCAATCCACCTTCATCGGCTTACGGAACGCTCCTCTACCGCGCACAACAAGTTGTGCACCCCAAGCTTCGGTTCCGTGCTTAGCCCCGTTAAATCTTCCGCGCAGACCGACTCGACCAGTGAGCTATTACGCTTTCTTTAAAGGGTGGCTGCTTCTAAGCCAACCTCCTGGCTGTCTGTGCCTTTCCACATCGTTTTCCACTTAGCACGAAATTTGGGACCTTAGCTGTGGGTCTGGGTTGTTTCCCTTTTCACGACGGACGTTAGCACCCGCCGTGTGTCTCCCATGCAGTCTGTCCTGGTATTCGGAGTTTGCCATGGTTTGGTAAGTCGCAATGACCCCCTAGCCATAACAGTGCTCTACCCCCAGGAAGATTCACATGAGGCGCTACCTAAATAGCTTTCGAGGAGAACCAGCTATCTCCGGGTTCGATTAGCTTTTCACTCCTAATCACACCTCATCCCCTACCTTTGCAACGGGAGTGGGTTCGGGCCTCCAGTTGATGTTACTCAACCTTCACCCTGGGCATGACTAGATCACCCGGTTTCGGGTCTACTGCCCGCGACTATGCGCCCTTATCAGACTCGGTTTCCCTTCGCCTCCCCTATACGGTTAAGCTCGCCACGAACAGTAAGTCGCTGACCCATTATACAAAAGGTACGCCGTCACCCTTGCGGGCTCCGACTGCTTGTACGCACACGGTTTCAGGGTCTATTTCACTCCCTTCACCAGGGTTCTTTTCGCCTTTCCCTCACGGTACTGGTTCACTATCGGTCGGTCAGGAGTATTTAGCCTTGGAGGATGGTCCCCCCATGTTCAGACAGGGTTTCTCGTGCCCCGCCTTACTCGATTTCATCGAATGAGCCCCTTCGCATACTGGGCTGTCACCGTCTATGGCCGACCTTTCCAGGTCGTTTTGCTGAAACTCATTCGACTTAAGGGCTGGTCCCCGTTCGCTCGTCACTACTTAGGGAATCTCGGTTGATTTCTTTTCCTCCGGGTACTTAGATATTTCAGTTCTCCGGGTTTGCTTCCAGCAGCTATGTATTCACTGCAGGATACTGCTTGCGCAGTGGGTTTCCCCATTCGGACATTGCGGGATCAATGCTTGTTGCCAGCTCCCCCGCACTTTTCGCAGGCTGCCACGTCCTTCATCGCCTCTGACCGCCAAGGCATCCACCGTGTGCGCTTATTCGCTTGACCATATAACCCCAAGTCGCCTCGGAGTCATTGGGTTCGGGGGTACAAAGCCCGAACTCGAATATAACGACTCAATTAATAAAGTGTCCGAAGACACTCGCCTTAGCCTCACGACACGTCATGGACATTCGTCTCAAAACGCTCGCTACTTTTCCAGTTTTTCAAAGAACGCGACCTGGCCTCAGCGCCAAACCGCTTCAATTCTTGATGTGTGCGCAATCTAGTTTCGTTTCGGAAGTGGTGGGTCTGGGAGGACTCGAACCACCGGCCTCACCCTTATCAGGGGTGCGCTCTAACCACCTGAGCTACAGACCCAAAAGTCGTGCACGGCTGGTTTGGTGGAGCTTGTCGGGATCGAACCGACG